>NZ_MIFU01000105.1:0-28579 GCF_001855215.1 Pseudomonas sp. 06C 126
GCTGATGCCCTCGTATTCGACCCTTACCGTCACACCATCCCGGCCATTCCATATCGTCAATTGCCCGTCTACCGCTTCGCGCACGCTCGGAGCCTTGAGATCCAGGTCTTTCTGTGTGATGTGCAGTACCAGGCGCCGGAATACCTTCGCGCTCTCCCGGTCCACTTGGTCGTTGAAATTCACCGCAAAATGCACCTCGATATCACTGCAATCCGCCAGCTTTTGCAGCTCATGACGCGGGAGCGGTGTGTTGACCCCACCGCTCAGCCACTCCTCGGTAAGCGCCTCACCGCTTAGCACTTCAAAACTGTAGGGGCTGCCATCCTTCAACTCACCCGTCACCCACAGCCAGCAAGCCTGGCCAAGTGCAACATAGGGCCAGGGGATGACGGTTGCCGAGGCATCGCCGGCAAAGGTATTGAGGTCCAGCACATTGCCCGTGGCCTGTTCAACAACCGGTTTGGGCAGGCCGCTGATGTCGAGGATGCTCACCTCCCGGGACGGCGACTGCCAGGAACCACCACAGGAGCGCGACACGCTATAAAAGAACGAAACTGTCGCCTCCAGGTTGGCACTGATCGCCGAAGGGGGGATCTGGAACACTACGCTCGACTCACCCTCGCCAACAACTCGGCACTCCAGCACCGGCGAACCCGACCCTGGCGTGCCCGTGACAGTCGGACAGACCCGGTCCCCTGGGCACATACGGTCATAAGCCACCTGTAGATGCGCACCAGTCACCGTATTCACCGGGTTGAGCATCCAGCCATCGGCGCCGCAGTCCACCGACTCCTGCAGATGGGGGGCAGACAACTCCAGATGGGGCTCGATCAGCAAGTTCAACAGCAGCGAAGGAAACAGCCTGTAGACCGGTCTCGACTGACCCGGGAGGAACTGGACACTGAAGGCAAGATACAACTCACTGTCATGCTTGAGCCTCGCCAGTTCAGCTCGAGACAGGGTTCTGGACCAGCCGTTACGCACGTCTTCTTCAGTAATCGGCTCGTCGTCAAAAGGGCTCCAGCGGAATTTGGAACCGTCAGGGTTGATCCCCCCGACATAGAGCCGACACAACTGAATGGTATCGATAAAGGGCCAAGGGGCAACGTAGACAGTCACCGGATCATCACAGCACAACTGGCCGAGGTCCAGGGTGCCGGACGAGGCCTGGAGGACCTGCGGTTCAGGCAGGTTGGACGGCAAGCTGATTCGTACCTGACCTTGCGAGGAACCGGGTAGCTCCTGCCCATTGCGAGTCACGCTGTAGTAAAAAATCGCGAAGTTATCCAGGCGCATACCGATATATTCAGGCGGAACATGAAAATCGATACAGCCCGCCTCCACGCCCTGCTGGGATCCGATATCGACGTAGTTATTAGGTGTGGTCAACCACCACAGGGCAATCTGATCCTCTTCAATCATCCCGTCATAACAGGCACGCACCGTGGCGCCCTCCAACAGCTTGAGTGGGTCGATGTGGGACTGACCTTGCGCCTCGACCAGCACCGGTGCGGGCAGCTCTACAACCTTGGATTTTGAATCAGGCATGGGGAACTCCATTTCAGAAAGGACCGGGTATGTGCAAGTCGCTACCGCTAACCTGCAATACGGTCCATCACATACTGAAAAAGGAGGGTTTTCTACTGTCAGAATTGACAGTTCTGACATTTGAAACGCGACTGGCCGACCAACGGCAGACGGGCGTACACCAAAGAGTGTTGTCGCCCGAAAGCCTTAAAAATTCAGGGACCAAATAGGTCATGCTTCTTTCAAGCAATCAATGCCCTTGCCAAAGGGCATTGATTCTCAACGGATCACGCTATCCACGGACCCTGATGGTGTCCAGTGCATAATCATTGCCCGTAATTCCTGATGCCTCGTGACTCCACACTTCCAGACGCATCGTCGACGCATTAGCGACAAAATTACCTCGCAGCGGAATCCAGGCGAGTCCTGGGACCAGTGTGATCGCCGTAACCGGACCGGCACTGGTTTTCAGCGATAACTTAGGGACAGGATCAGCAAAGTTGGTGCGCCGCACCACCATGCTAAATTCATACGTATTCCCGACTTTCAGCCCTGTGAAATCTTTATACAAAATGACACCGACACCTCCATGCTCATAGGTCCCGTTGACCAGACAAGGTTCTCCTTCAAACACCATAAACATCAGGTCAGTAGCCGCGGGCCCTTTAATCCAGTGATTCCAGTTATTGTTATCAAAGGTTGTCAGGTCATCGAGCGGCAGAACCATATTCAGCACCCGCGATGGGCACACCACATTTTCCGTCAAGCTGCCATCGGTTGCCACGCTGAAGGTAAAGGTCATGTTGGAGTCATCCATCGCCTTCTCCAGCTCAGCACGCAATACGGGGTTGGCCACGCCTGCGGTCGCCTCCGCCGCTGTAATACTTCTGGCCGCATACACTACGAACGAAAAAGCAGTACCGTCTTTTTTTGTTCCGGTTGCCCGCAGCCAGCACTTCTGCCCTGCCCGCAGGAACCACATGGGATCTTCAAGGGAGTTGGCATTCCCGGTAAATGTTCTCAGATCCAGAATGGCGTTTTGAGTCCTGGGAGGTGTGGCCTCCAGCACATTCGGGGTTTCCAGGCGCACCGGATTGCTGATCTGCAAGTTCAAAGGCGGTGAAGTCTGCACCTTGCACGCCGTCGTCACGGTGTAAGTGATGGGCACCGTTTTACCCATACTCTCGATCACCGCTTCCGAAGGTAGGGTGAAGATGACCGCTCCTGCGGTACTGCCCGGTTTGGAAGCCAACGGCCAGCAAGTGTCATTCGCGCTCCTCCAGCAAACACTGATGCTGTGAGTAGGATTGTTACCAACGTAATCCACTGCGACATGTACGCCATTCCTTCCATTCCAGGCGGTCAGGTCCGCCCCCACCGCTTCGGTGACTGTGGGCTCCAGCAGTACCAGAGGCTCCTGCTCGATATTGAAGGTCTGAGCAACAAACTCGTGGGCGCTCGCAAGGTCACTCGCGTCACAGAAGCTCACCGCAAAGTGCAGTTCAAAATCATTGCAGTCGGCCAGCTTTTGCAGCTCGCCCCGCGGGATAGATGCATCGACCCCATGAATCTTCCAGTCCTCGGTCATCGGCGCGCCCGTCAAAATGTCGAACCGGTAAGCACTGCCGTCCCCTTGCACACCCGTGACCCACATCCAACAACAACTCGAACACTCGGCATAGGCCCAAACCGGCACTGTAGCCATTGCAGCCCCTGGGAACGTGCGAAGGTCCAACTTTCCGTTAGTTGCCTCTTCAATACCCGGGTGAGTGAATTGGGGCACCAACACGCTGACTACCTGAGCAGGTGATTGCTGTTCATTATCGTTGAACGCCACCGTGTAGCTCAGCGTCATTGATTTGTTAAAGAAACAAGCAACAATGCAGGCCGACAGTTTGACAGACGCTTGTTCCCCATCGTGTTCGATTTCCACGCAGCCCAGCGGCTGCGCCTCATAACCCGGCCCACTTACCGAGAAACACACGCGATCGCCTGCATAGGTGTCCAGGTTGGGAGCGTCTACGTCCCCCCCGTCTTTAGTGAGTTCTGGGTTAAGGCACCACTGTGCGTTGTACTCCACCGACTGGCGTAGGTGTGGGGCCGGCAGATCCAATCCGGGAGCTACAATTAAAGCGGCCGTGCGCCGACGTTGAACTTCTAGCGCGTTTCTCGGCAGGCGCGTCTCCAGGTGAGGATCAATGTCCGCTGGGGGCTCGGCCGATAAACCGCTCGTGATCCACGCGGATTGGAGCGTGATTGATCGCCATGGCTTGCGTCGCGCCAACCAACCACGCGCAATTTCAGGCTTTAGTACGTAACCTGCAACCGCCTCTTCGGCAGTTAACACATGACCGTAAATCACGCTGTAGAACTTGTACGGAATAACATCTTGCTCGGTAACGGCAGTGCAATAGACCTTGTCTCCCGCTTTGGCGAGAGGATGGACAGGCACAAGAACCGTCTCATTGCCTGTGTGATCGTGCATGTCATAGGTAGGCGTGTTGTGGACGATTTTTTCATGCAGTAGTCGCGGTGCCAGGTCTTCACTTTCGCTGGCAGGGTAAAACGAAATCCAGACTTCCTTGACCAGCGAAGCAGCGGGCTGCCCTTGTGATCTTCCTTCATATGAAATAAGAAGGGTGAACCCCATGGTCTTCGTCAGGTAGTCCAGCGGGATATCAATGTGCCTGGCCCCCGACCCACCACTTGAGTCCACAATATCCTCAAGCACCAGTTCAGGTGCCTCCTTTGCACTGAACCTCACGGTGATAGCTGAACTGTCCATGCGCGAATCAACGATCAGGTACGAGCCGGGCATTCGCGATGGAATGACGACGTTATCCACCTCACTGGAAACTGACGGTGCGTCGACTTCCAGCGCTGTCGGCTTGGCCGATTTGGACGTTTTGGAGTCAACAGAGGTAGAGGTGGATTCACGCGCTGTTTTTTCTTTGGCCATGACAAGAACTCCGTGTTCAGGGGGGTATTACACTCAGTCAGCATGAGACCGAGGGTTTCCCGCCAGTGAACTCTTTTGTCGCGCACCTGCCTACTGTCAGAATTGACAGTTCTACCGGGAGCCTCCGCTACTCCAGACAAACGGTCTGCTCATAACCCCTCCAGCTCCGCCATCAAATCACTCAACCGATCCACCGTCCCGGCGCTGATCTGCTTGGCCGCCAAGCCTTCGATATAGGTTGCCAGTTCCGCCACCGTGCTGCATTCGAACATCGCCCGCAGCGGTACATCCTGCTGCAGGGTTTTCTGCACGCGCGAGGCGATTTGCGTGGCCAGCAACGAGTGCCCACCCAATTCGAAGAAGTTGTCCAGCACGCCCACCTGCTCGACCTTCAGCACCTCGGCCCAGATCGTGGCCAGGGTTTGCTCCAGCTCGCTGCGCGGGGCCAAGTAGTCCTGGCTGTGCAGTTGGCCGATTTCCAGGGCCGGCAAGGCCTTGCGGTCGAGTTTACCGTTGGCGTTCAACGGCAGGCGCTCCAGCCATAGCCAATGCAACGGCACCATGTACTCCGGCAGTTCGGCACGCAGGCGTTGCTTGATGCGGTCCAGGCGCTCACCGGGGTTGAGGCTGGCCTCGCTCGCCACCAGGTAGCCGACCAGGTGCTTGCCATTCACGCCTTCCTGCACACCCACCGCAGCGTCGCGCACTTCGGGCTGTTCGTGCAGGCGCGCTTCGATTTCACCCAGTTCAATGCGATAACCGCGAATCTTCACCTGATGATCGATACGCCCGACGTACTCCAGCACGCCGTCACTGCGCCGACGCGCCAGGTCGCCGGTGCGGTACAACCGCTCCCCCGGTGCACCAAACGGATCCGGCACAAACACCTGGGCGGTGCGCAGCGGGTCGCTGACATAACCACGGCCCACACCGGTGCCGGCCACGCACAACTCACCGACCGCACCTTGCGGCACCAGCTCCAGCGCGCCATTGAGCAAGTACAAACGGTTGTTATCAGTCGGTGTACCAATCGGCAGGTAGGTGCCACGGGTCGAGGCCAGGTCCACGCGGAAGAACGCCACGTCATCCGAGCACTCCGCCGGGCCGTAGGCGTTGACCAGGCCGACATCCGGGTAGCGCAACAGCCATTGGTGCGCCAACGCAGGCAACATCGCTTCGCCGGTCGGCAACATCCAGCGCAGGCCATCCAGGTTGATGTGGTCCTGGGCGAGCATGCCCTGGATCAGCGACGGCACGCTTTCCAGAACCGTGATGCCCTGGGCCTGGACATGGGTCAGCAAACCCTGCGGGTCATGGGCAATGGTGTTGGGCACGATATCCACCCGCGCGCCGAACAGCGGCGCAGCGAGGAACTGCCACACAGAAATATCAAAACTCTGCGAGGCCGTCTGGGCGATCACATCCTGCTCGCTCAGTTGCAGGTACGGCACCTTGCTCAGTTGGTTGTTGAGCATGCCGCGCTGTTCGACCATCACGCCCTTGGGCAGCCCGGTGGAGCCGGAGGTGTAGATCACATAGGCGAGGTTGTCCCCGCTGCTATAGATCCCCGGGTCGGTATCCGCGCCCTCCACGTCTTCCCACACCAGCAACTTGGGCCGCGCGCCACAGGCAAAATCTTCGAGCAGGGCCTGCGCCTGTTCATGGCAGGCCTGGGTGCACACCAACAATGGCGTGCGGCTAAAATCGATGATCCGGCTCAAACGCTGGGTCGGCAGGCCAGGATCCAGCGGCAGGTAACCCGCTCCGGCCTTGAAGCTGCCGATGATCATGCCCAGCAGATCCAGGCCACGCTCGGCCAGCAGTGCCACCGGCTGATCCAGGCCGACACCCGCCGCGACCAGCGCATGGCCCAGGCGGTTGCTGTGCTGGTTGAGCTCGGCATAGGTCCATCGCAGGTCCTGGCAACTGGCGGCAATGCGCTGCGGATGCTGCGCCACTTGCTCTTCGAACAGTTCGACGTAGCTGCGCTCCAGCGGGTAGTCATGAGCGCTTTGGTTGCAACCGTCCACCAGGAATTCACGCTCCTGCTCGCCGATCAGCGGCAGGTCGGCCATGTCGCCATGGAAGCCCTGCACCAGCGCCAGCAGCAGGCGCTTGAACTCAGCGAGCATGCCTTGCACGGTGGTTTCATCGAAATAACGCTGGTCGTAGGACAGGTGCAGCCCCAGGTCATCACCTGGGTAGCACACGGCCGTCAGCGGGAAGTTGGTGTGGGTGCGGCCCGAGTCCGAGGTGGCATTCAGGCTTTGTGCGCGGTCCAGTACCGAGACTTCCACCGGGGCGTTTTCAAATACAAACAGGCTGTCGAACAGCGGCTGGCCCTTGGGCAGTTCGCTGTGCTCCTGGATCGTCACCAGCGGCAGGTACTCGTATTCGCGCAGCTGCATATTGCTGTCGAGCAACGTGCTCAACCACTGGCGCACGCTGCACGGCTGATCGTCCTCAGGCACCTTGACCCGCAGGGCGATGCTGTTGATAAACAGGCCGACCGTGCGCTGCATCTGCGGCATGTCCACCGGGCGCCCGGCCACGGTGACGCCGAACAACACGTCACGCTCGCCGCTCAAGCGCCGCAGCACCAAGGCCCACGCCGCCTGGGCGAAGGTGTTCACGGTCAACTGATGCGCCTGGGCCAGCTCGCGCAATTGCGCACCTTCGCGTACATCCAGGCGGGTGTAGCAATCACCCACCACCATGCCGCCGCTATGGCCGGCATGTTCGCGCATGAATGGCCGGTCGCTCGGAATGGGCGTGGTGCGCTCAAAGCCTTGCAGGTTCTGTTGCCACCACTGCCGCGCCTCGGCCAGGTTCTGGCGTTGCAGCCAGGCGATATAGTCGCGATAGCGTGGCGGCGCTGCCAACTGCGCCTCGCGGCCTTCACCCAGGGCCATGTAGATATCGAAGAAGTCATTCATCAACAACGAACGGCACCAGGCATCGATCAGGATGTGGTGGTTGCTCATCATGAACCAGTAGCGGGCTTCGCCGACGCGGATCAGGCGCAGGTGGAACGGTGCCTGGTTGAGCAGATCGAAACCGGCCTCGCGCTCGCTTTTGAGCAGGGCTTGCAGGCGTGGCTCCTGTTGTTCGGCCGGGGTACCGGTCCAGTCCAGGTATTCGATGGGCGTGCTGCCGGGCTTGTGGATCACCTGCAACATGTCTTCGCCGACATTCCAGCAGAACGACGCACGCAAGGCCTCGTGCCGGGCGATCACGGCTTTCCAGGCCAGGGCAAAGCGCTCGGGGTTGAGCTCGCTGTTGATGCGGTAGCGGTCCTGCATGTAGTACAGCCCGGTGCCCGGCTCCAGCAGGGTATGCAACAGCAAACCCTCCTGCATCGGTGTCAGCGGGTACACGTCCTCGATGGCGCTGGCCGGCACCGGCAACGCATCCAGCTGCGCCTGGGTCAGGTGCGCCAGGGGGAAATCGGACGGCGTCAGGCCACCGGCGTCGTCGCGCAGGCAATGGGCGATCAGGCTTTGCAACTCGCCCAGGTAGGCATCGGCCAGTTCGCTGATGGTCTGCTGGTCGTGGCGCTCGCGGCTGAAGGTCCAGCGCAGCACCAATTCGCCGCCATACACCTGGCTGTCCACACTCAAGGCGTTGGGCAGCGGCGCATCCGGATCATGGGCCGGGCCGGCAGACGCTTCCAGTGGGTGGAACAGCGCCTGGCTATCAAAACTCTGGTCGAACTGCCCCAGGTAATTGAAGGTAATCGAAGCGCTCGGCAACGCGGCCATGGCCTGGCGACAGGTGCTGTCGGCCAGGTAGCGCAGCACGCCATAGCCCAGGCCCTTGTGGGGCACCGCGCGCAGTTGCTCCTTGATCGCCTTGATCGATGCGCCCTGGCCGCTGGCCTCCTCGATATCCAGCGGGGTCAGGCGCAGCGGGTACGCGCTGGTGAACCAACCGACACTGCGGGTCAGGTCGATCTCATCGAACAGGGTTTCGCGGCCGTGGCCTTCCAATTGGATCAGCGTCGACTCGTGCCCGCTCCAGCGGCACAGCACGCGGGCCAGTGCGGTCAGCAGCAGGTCGTTGACCTGGGTGCGATAGGCGCTCGGCGCCTGCTGCAGCAATTGGCGGGTGCGCTCGGCATCCAGGCGCACGCTGACGGTCTGCGCGTCGCGATTGCGCAGGCTACCGTGCGCGCGGTCCACCGGCAGTTCAACCGCCGGGCCGGCCAACTGTTGCTGCCACAGGCGCAGTTCTTCACGCAGGGATTCACTGCTGGCATAGGCCTGCAAACGCGCGGCCCAGTCACGCAATGCGCTGGTCTTGGCCGGCAGGCTGACTGCCTGGCCGTCGCTCAACTGGCGATAGACGTTTTGCAGGTCTTCGAGCAATACACGCCAGGACACGCCGTCCACCACCAGGTGATGGATCGCGATCAGCAAGCGTTGCTGCCCCATCGGCCCGTCCACCAGCAAGGCGCGCAGCAGCGGGCCGTGCTCCAGGTCTAGGCTGCGCTGGGCATCGGCGAACAGCGCCTCGCACTGCTGCATATCCGTCACCTGGGCCAGCCACAATACTCCGCCTTCCGGCACCGCCAGATGCTCGGCATGCCATTGCGCATCGCGCTGGGTGAAGCTCAGGCGCAGGGCGTCGTGATGTTCCAGCACCGCCAGCAGCGCCTGCTCCAGGCGGCGCGGGTCGAGGGCCTGCACCGGCGCCAGTAGCAGCGCCTGGTTCCAGTGGTGACGCGCCGGGATCGGGCTGTCGAAGAACCAATGCTGGATCGGCGTCATGCCCGAAGGGCCAGTCAATACACCCTGCTCGGCCGTGATCTGCTCACTGCGCGTGGCCACCGTCGCCAGGGCCTGCACAGTCTGGTGCTGGAACAGGTCGCGCGGGCTGAAGTGAATCCCCGCCTGCCGCGCCCGGCTGACCACCTGGATCGACAGGATCGAATCACCGCCCAATTCGAAGAAGTTGTCGTGCAGCCCGACCTGCTGCACGTTAAGCACCGCACACCAGATCGCGGCGAGGCTCAGCTCCAGCTCATTGCTCGGCGCCACGTACGCTTGCCGATTGGCCTCGGCGTCCGGTTGCGGCAAGGCGCGGCGGTCGAGCTTGCCGTTGGCGGTCAGCGGCATGCTGTCCAGCACCATCAGGTGCGTGGGCACCATGTAGTCCGGCAGTTGCGCCTTGAGGTGCACCTTGAGCGCCTCGCGCAAAGCGGCGTGATCGCTGGCATCACTGACCAGATACGCCGCCAGTTGCTTGCCACTCGGCGCGTCCAGGGCCAGGACCACCGCCTCACGCACCGCCTCATGCTCAAGCAGGCGGGTTTCGATCTCGCCCAATTCGATGCGAAAACCACGGATTTTCACCTGATGGTCGATCCGCCCCAAGTACTCCACCAGGCCATCGGCGCGTTGGCGCACCAGGTCGCCGGTGCGATAGAGCCGCCCGCCATCGGCATACGGGTCAGCCACAAAACGCTCGGCGGTCATGCCTGGACGCTGGTGATAACCCTGGGCCAGGCCGGCACCGCCGACGAATAGCTCGCCAGTGGCACCTTGGGGCACCAGTGCCAAGTCGGCGTCCAGGATATAGGCAACCCGCGCGCCGATGATGCTACCGATCGGCACGCTGCCAGCGCCCTCCTCCAGCACCTCGGGGGCCAGGCTGGCCAGGGGCATGACCACCGTTTCGGTCGGCCCGTAGGCATTGAAAAACAGCGCCGGCTGGAACGCCGCACGGATACGCGCCAAATGCTCGCCGGTCAGGGCTTCGCCGCCAGTGATGCACATGCGCACCGGCAAGGTTTGGTTTTGGGTGGCGAGCCATTGCGCCAGCTGGCTGCCATAGCTTGGGGTAAAGCCGAGGATAGTGATGCGATGCTCACGGATCAGCCCGCAGATTTCTTCGGCATCCCATTGGCCCTGGGCGCGCAATACCACCTGCGCGCCGCGCAGCAGCGGCACCAGCAGGCGCTCGGTGGCGGCGTCGAAGTTGATCGAATAAAAATGCAGTTCGCAATCCTCTGCGCGCATGCCAAAACGTTCGATCACCGCCTGGCAATGCATGGCGATTTCACCGTGGGACACCACCACACCCTTGGGCTTGCCGGTGGAACCAGAGGTGTAGATCAGGTACGCCTGATGTTGCGCCAGGCTGATCGCCGGCAGGTCGCTGGCCGGAAAATTGGCGAGCACCGGCAGGTCATCTTCCAGGCACCAGCAACTGACGCTGGCGGGCAACGTGCCCAGGGCATCGAACATCGCCGCATCGCTGAGCAACAGGCCGATGCCACTGTCTTCGATCATGTAGTGCAGGCGGTCCAGCGGGTATTCCGGGTCCAGCGGCACATAGGCGCCGCCGGCCTTGAGGATCGCCAGCAGGCCGATGACCATTTCCAGGGAGCGCGGCAGCGCCAGGCCGACCCGCACCTGCGGGCCAACCCCACGCTCGCGCAGCATCCAGGCCAGGCGATTGGCGCGGCTGTCCAGCTCGCGGTAGCTCAGGGTCTGGCCGGCAAAGGTCAGCGCCGGGGCCTCGCCACGGGCCTGGACCTGCTGGCTGAACAGATGATGGATGCACTGGTCGAGACGGTGCTCGCCGGCCTCGATCCCGAGGCTGTCTTGCAGGGCACGCTGCTCATCGATCTGCAGCAGCGCCAGCTCGCTCAAACGCTGCTGCGGATCGGCGATCAGCGCCTCCAGCAGGTTGCACCAATGGGCCGCCATGCGTGCAATGCGCGGCTCGTCGAACAGGTCGGTGCTGTAGGTCAGGCAGCAACCCAGGCGATGGTCGAGGTCGGTGACTTCCAGGTTGAGGTCAAACTTGGTGGCACGCGCGTCGTTGGCCAGGTATTCGACGGTCATTGCGGCCAGTTGCCGGCTTTGCTGGAATTCCCAGCGCTGCACATTGCACATCACCTGGAACAGCGGGTTATACGCAGCACTGCGCGGCGGTTGCAGGGCTTCCACCAGATGGTCGAATGGCAGATCCTGATGGGACTGGCCCTCGATCACGGTGTGGCGCACGTGCTCAAACAGCTCGCCGACGCGCATCTGCCCGTCGAGCTGGCAACGCACGACCTGGGTGTTGAGGAAGGCACCGATCAGCCCTTCGCTTTCCGGGCGGATCCGGTTGGCCACTGGCGCGCCGATGCGCAGGTCGGTCTGGCCGCTGTAGCGGTAGAGCAGCGTCGCCAGGGTTGCGGTCATGGTCATGAACAGCGTCAGGCCATGCTCGGCATTGAAGGCGCGAACCCTGGCGGCCAGGTCGGCGCTGAGGTCAAAACGGTACAACTCGCCCTGATGACTTTGCACCGCCGGGCGTGGCCGATCGCTGGGCAGTTCCAGCAAGGGATGTTCGTTGCCCAGTTGCGTGGTCCAGTAGTCGAGCTGGCGCTGACGCTCACCGGCCTCCAGCCATTGGCGCTGCCACACGCTGTAGTCCAGGTACTGCACTGGCAGGGGTTCGAGCGGCGATTCGCGCTCATCGATAAAGGCTTCGTACAGCGCGCTGAGTTCACGGGCAAAGATGTCCATGGCCCAGCCTTCGGTGACGATATGGTGCAGGGTCAGCACCAGGTAGTGCTCCTGATCGCCAGCCTTGACCAGGCAGGCGCGCAGCAATGGCCCGGTCTCCAGGTTGAACGGGCTGTGGGCTTCCTGGTCGGCCAGTTGCTGCAAGCGCAGTTGGCGCTCGGCCTCGTTCAGGCCCGAGAAGTCCTGCCAGCTCATGCGCACGCTGCTTTGCGCGGCGACTTTCTGCCGGGCCACGCCATCGATGCTCGGGAAGGTGGTGCGCAGGGTTTCGTGGCGCATGATCAAGGCTTGCAACGCCGCCTCGAAACGCCCCACATCCAGCACCCCGCGCAAGCGCGCCATGCCGCCGACGTTATAGGCCGGGCTGTCCGGCTCCATTTGCCAGAGGAACCACATGCGCTGTTGAGAATAGGACAGCGGCACCGGCTGGCTGCGATCGACCTTGCCAATCGCGGTCTGTTGGTTGCGCTGGCCGCTGGCCTGGATCAAGCGGACCTGCTCGGCAAAATCCCCCAACTCGCTGGCTTCAAACAAGGTGCGCAGCGGTAGCTCCACATCACAGGCCTGGCGTGTACGGGAGATGATTTGCGTGGCCAGCAGCGAGTGGCCGCCAAGGGCGAAGAAATCGTCGCGCAGGCCGATACGCGGCAGGCCCAACACCGTGCGCCAGATCCCGGCGATTTGTTGTTCCAGCGCGGTTTGCGGCTCCACGTGCTCACGCACCTGCCACACCGGTTCCGGCAAGGCACGGCGATCCACCTTGCCGCTGGGGCTCAGCGGCATGGCGTCGAGGCGTATCAGTTGCGCCGGCACCATGTACTCCGGCAACTCGGCGGCCAGGGCGGCTTTCACGTCCTGCTCAGCCAACTCGCCGCTGGCGGTGTAGTAACCGATCAACTGCGCACCGCCGGCGGTGTCGCGGATCAGCACCACCGCTTGGGCGATGCCGTCTTGGGCCAGCAGCCGCGCCTCGATTTCTTCCGGTTCGACGCGAAACCCGCGCAGCTTGACCTGCTGGTCCAGGCGCCCGAGGTACTCCAGCACGCCATCGGCAGCCCAGCGCACGCGGTCGCCGGTGCGGTACAGGCGTGCGCCCGCCGCGCCCAGCGGGTCGGCCACAAAACGTTCAGCCGTCAGCCCCGCACGCCCCAGATAACCGCGGGCCAGGCCAATCCCGCCGATGCACAGCTCGCCCGGCACACCCGCCGGCAGCAGGTTGAATTGCGCGTCCAGTACCCGGCAAATCACATTGCCCAGTGGCCGGCCGATCGGCGAGCGTTCACCATCTGCACCCTGGCAATGCCAATGGGTGACGTTGATGGCGGTTTCGGTCGGCCCATAGCGGTTGTGCAACTGCACCGCTGGCCATTGCGCCAGGACCCGATTGCGCAATTCGGCGGGCAAGGCTTCACCACCGGAGAACACCCGGCGCAGGCTGGTGCACTTGGCCGCCAGCGGCTCGTCGACAAACAGCTGCAACAGGGGCGGCACAAAATGCAGGGTGGTCACCCCATGTTCCTGCACCAACTGCGCAATGCGATGGGGGTCGCGATGCTCGCCGGGGCCGGCCAGTACCAGGCGGCAACCGGTAATCAGCGGCCAGAAGCATTCCCACACCGACACGTCGAAACTGATCGGTGCTTTTTGCATCAGTACATCGCTTTCATCCAACTGGTAGGTGGCCTGCATCCATTGCAAGCGCTCCGCCAGGGCGCCATGGGTATTGCCCACGCCCTTGGGCTGGCCGGTGGAGCCGGAGGTGTAGATCACATAGGCGAGGTTGTCGGGATCAAGGTGCAGGCCCGGCGCCTGGGTCGGCCAGCTGTCGAGCTTGAGGCTGTCCATGGCGATCACCGATACGCCCTCGGCTACCGGCAACTGTTGCAGCAGATGGGTCTGGGTCAGCAGCAATTGCACGCCGCTGTCGGCCAGCATGTAGGCCAGCCGGTCAGCCGGGTAGTCTGGGTCCAGCGGCACATAGGCGCCACCGGCCTTGAGGATCGCCAGCAAGCCGATCAGCAGTTGTGGCGAGCGCTCGGCGGCAATCGCCACGCACACGTCCGGGCCGACGCCTTTGTCACGCAGGTAATGGGCCAGGCGGTTGGCCTGGGTGTGCAGTTGGGCAAAGGTCAGGCTGGCGTCCTGCCAGACCAGGGCGGTGCGCTCGTCGCTATGTTGGTTGAGCTGCTCCGGCACTAGGTGCTGCGCCGGTGTGCAGGGTGCCTCGCTCCAGGTGCGTTGCTGGGCGTGTTCGTTGGCGTTCAGCAGCGGGATGTCGCCCAGCGCTTGTTGCGGTTGCGCGCAGACAGCCTGCAACAGGCTGACCAAATGCGCGGCCAGACGCTGAATAGTGCTGGCGTCGAACAGTTCGTCGGCGTAGTCGAATGACAGGCTCAGGCGCCCACTGCGGTCTTCTTCGCTATGCAGTTGCAGGTCGAACTTGGCTTCGCGGCTGTGCCATGGCAACTCTTGCGCGAGCAGGCCCGGCAGGCGGCGCAAGGCGCTGAGGTCGCGCTGCTGTTGGTTGAACATGACCTGGAACAGCCCCTGTTCCCGGGCTTGTGGGAAAGCTTCCAGCAGTTGTTCGAACGGCAAGTCCTGATGGGCCTGGGCCTCGGTGGCCGCCAGGCGGGTCGCCGTCAGCAGCTCGCTGAACGGCAGGCGCGCATCCACCTCGGCGCGCAGCACCAGGGTGTTGATGAAGAAGCCGATCAGGCCCTGGGTTTCGTGACGCCCGCGGTTGGCGTTGGGCACGCCGATGCGGATATCGCGCTGGCCGCTGTAGCGGTGCAGCAGGCTTTGGAATGCCGCCAGCAACAGCACGAATGGCGTGGCCTGGTGGGCCTGGGCAGTCTGGCGGATGGCTGCGCCGAGGTCCGCATCCAGGCGCACGCTGTAGCGCGAAGCGCTGTGCCGTTGCTGGGCCGAGCGCGGGTGATCGGTGGCCAGGTTCAGGGTGGGATGTTCGTCACCCAGTTGCCGCTGCCAGTAGGCCAATTGGCGCTGGCCTTCGCCTTCGGCCAGCCATTGGCGCTGCCAACTGCCGTAGTCGGCGTACTGCACGGCCAGGGCTGGCAACGCGAGGGTCTGGCCTTGGGACGCGGCGGCGTAGAGGCGCGAGAACTCATCGATCAATACATTCAGCGACCAGCCGTCAGCAATGATGTGGTGCATCGTCACCAGCAACTGGTGATCCTCATCGTCCAGACGCACTAGCGTGACCCACAGCAGCGGGCCCTGCTCCAGGTCGAACTGGGTGCGCGCCTCGTCCTCGCGGATCTGTGCGGCGCGGGCTTCACGCTCGGCCACGGGCAAGTCGCGCAGGTCGATGACTTGCACGGCAAACTCGCGCTGGGCATCGACACGCTGGTAGCCCTGGCCATCGCGCTCATAGAAACGCGTGCGCAGCGCTTCGTGGCGCTGGATCAGTTGCGCGAAGCTTGCCTGCAGCGCGTCTTCATCCAGCTCGCCGCGCAGGCGCAAGGCGCCGGGGATGGTGTAGGCGCTGCTGTGAGGGTCCAGTTGCCAGGTGATCCAGAGGCGGTTCTGCGCCAGGGATTGCGGCATATCCTGCTGGCGTGACAAGGCGCTGATTGCGCCCTGGGCCACGCCGCCATCCTGCTGCAGTTGCCCGACACTGGCGGCAAAATCAGCCAGCACCGGCGCTTCGAACAACAGGCGCAAGTTAAGCTCCAGGCCCAGGCTCTCGCGCAGCCGGGCGACCACCTGGGTGGCGCTGATGGAGTTGCCGCCGAGCAAGAAGAAGTGATCATCGGCAGCCACCTGTGGCACTTGCAACTGCTCACACCAGATCGCGGCGATCTGCTGTTGCAGCGCCGACGCCAAGGCGCCCTCACCGGCCTGCACGGCCTGATCGGGGAACTGCGCGTAGCTGTCGAGGCTGCCATCGGCCAGGCGAGTGCGGCAGGCCGAACGCTGGACCTTGCCACTGGAGGTTTTCGGCAGCGCGCCGGGATTGAGCAGCACCACCACGCACGGCGCCTCTTGATAGGCCTCGGCCACCGCCTGGCGGATGGCTTTGATCAGGGCTTCGGGCGGCAGGATCTTCTGCACGCTGCGGCTGATTTCTGCAGCAATGCCAATCCCTTCCAGGCCTTGGTCATTCACCGCAAACGCCGCGACACGCCCCTTGCGCACCACTTCCACTTCGCGCTCGACGGTTTGCTCGATGTCTTGCGGGTACAGGTTGTGGCCGCGCACGATCAGCAGGTCTTTCAGGCGCCCGGTGATAAACACCTCGCCGTTACGCATAAAGCCCAGGTCTCCAGTGCGCAGCCAGGTGCGACCGGCATGCTGCACGAAGGTCTTGGCGGTGGCTTCGGGGTTGCGCCAGTAGCCGTGGGCAATGCTCGGGCCGGTGGCCCAGATTTCGCCGACGCAGTTGTCGGCCAGTTCCGCCAGGGTATGGGGCTCGACGATCAGCACCCCATGCTCGGGCTGGCTGGTGCCGCAGCTCATGATCGCGCTGCCCTGCCCCGGCTCCGCCCGGTTGGCGGCCAGCGCCTGTTCGTCCAGGCGCAAGGCCGGGATGCCCTGGCCACGGGTGCCGCCGGCGACAAACAAGGTCGCTTCGGCCAGGCCGTAGGAGGCAAAGAAGTTGTTCGGGGTGAAGCCGCAGCGGGCGAATTTCTCGGCAAAACGTTCCAGGGTGTCCAGGCGGATTGGCTCGGAGCCGGAATAAGCCACACGCCAATGGCTCAGGTCGAGGCGCTCCAGGGCCGACTCGCTGACCCGCTCGCTGCACAGGCGGTAGGCGAAGTCGGGGCCGCCGCTGATGGTGCCGCGGTATTGGCTGATCGCTTCCAGCCAGCGCAAGGGCCGGCCGAGGAAGTACGCCGGCGACATCAACACGCACGGCACACCACTGAAGATCGGTTGCAACAGGCCGCCAATCAAACCCATGTCGTGGTACAGCGGCAACCAGCTGACGATCACGTCATCGGGGTTGAGGTCGATGCCAAAGCCACGGCGGATCAGCAGTTCGTTGGCCACCAGGTTGCCGTGGGTGACTTGCACGCCCTTGGGCAAGGCCGTGGAGCCGGAGGTGTATTGCAGGAAGGCGATGTCGTCGTCCTGCAGGTCTGGTGCGACCCAGCCGGCAGCGCTTTCGCTGTGCAACTCATCCACGCAGAGCAAGGGCGGCGCTTCCTGGATTTGCCCCAGGGAGTCGCGCAAACCACTGCTGGTCAGCAACAGCCTTGGCTCGGCATCGGCAATGATCGACAGCAACCGCTCCTGGTGATGGCGACGGGTCGACTCTGGCGGATACGCCGGCACCGCAATGACCCCGGCATACAGGCAGCCAAAAAACGCCGCGACGTAATCCGGGCCGCTGGGAAACAGCAGCACCGCACGTTCGCCCAACCCGGCCGAGGCCTGCAAGGCGGCGGCGATGGTGCGGGCGCGCAGGTCCAGGTCACGGTAGCTGAGCACCACGGTGTCGTCGGCGGACTCGGCCAGGAAGCGCAGGGCCACCTGATCCGGGGTCTGCGTGGCACGGCGTTGGAGGGACTGGACCAGGGTGCGGGGAAGTTCGAAGGCGTCCATCATGAGGGGTTCCTGCCTGAAATCGGCTTACGGGGAAATCGGGGATAGAGGGCGTGGGCGCGCGGCGGCGGGTTCAGCCGGTCGCCAAGGCCGCCCGCCGGGCAGCGCCATGGCGCCAGCGGGTCAAATGTTCGTCGGCATAGCGCCGCACGCAGCGCAACAGCGAGCTTTGCTGCTGCACCAGGTAGAAGTGATGCCCCTCGAACATGTCCAGGGAGAAACCGCTGGCGGTGTCTTCCTGCCAGTCGAGCAACTCGTCGGCGCGCACGTCGTCCTGCTTGCCGCCGAACACATGGATCGGCATCGACAGCGGCTCGCGCTCGCCGTAGTGGAAGCTGCCGCACAAGAGGAAGTCGGCGCGCAGGATCGGCAGCGCCAACTGCATCAATTCACGGTTGGCCAGAGCGTCTTCGGGAGTGCCCTTGAGCGTGCGCAGGCGGTCGATCAACTGGGTGTCGTCTTTTTCCACGGCGTACTCGCTGACATCGCGGCGCGCCGGGCCGGCGGTGGCCGAGGCAAACAGCGCCAGGGGCGCAGGCAGCCCGCGTTCGCGCAGGGCATGGGCCAGTTCGAACGCCAGCAAGCCACCGAGGCTGTGGCCAAACAAGGCGTAGGGGCCGTCGAGTTCGGCACTGATCTCGCCAGCCAATTGCGCGGCGAGCACCTTGATATCGCGCTGCAAGGGTTCGTCCATGCGCATGCCTCGCCCCGGTAGCTCCAGTGGGCACACCTGCAACCACTCGGGTAACGCCCGGCGCCAGCGGCTGTAGAACATGGCGCTGGCGCCCGAATAGGGCAGGCAAAACAGGCGCAAGCGGGTCGACGTGCTCATCTCAGACCACCCCTGCCTGGAACGCTGGGTTCTCGCGATACAAACGCATGTCGTCCTCCTCCGGGTGCAAATCCATGGCCGGCGTGTTGGCTGGCCTGTCACCAATGAGAACGGATGGCACGGCAAAATAATTAGTCGCCAGGCCAGGGCCCGCGCACAAAGAGATGCACCTCACAGTTTGCATTTCGGTATAAGATTAGTTCCACTTCTCATTTGACAATCATTATCATTAAGAATAATTTGTTGCCCGATGTGTAGGAGGCCTCAGCAGGGATGCCCTCCACTAACCTTATTGCAGCAAGGTGATTTCCATGACGGAACAAGTATCCACAAGCAGGTGCGATTCACCGTTACTCCAGGCGTTTGTCGATAATCGACTGATCCTGGTCAAGATCGCGGCGCGCATTACCGGCTGCCGTTCCCGCGCCGAAGACGTGGTGCAGGACGCCTACTTCAGACTGCAATCGGCACCGCAGATCACCTCATCGTTCAAGGCGCAACTGAGCTACCTGTTCCAGATCGTGCGCAACCTGGCTATCGACCACTACCGTAAACAGGCCCTGGAACTGAAGTACTCCGGGACGGAAGAGGAAGGCTTGAATGTGGTTATTCATGGCGCTTCACCGGAAACCTCGCACATCAATTTTTCCACCCTGGAAAACATCGCCGACGCCCTGACCGAACTGCCCCAGCGCACGCGCTACGCCTTCGAGATGTACCGCCTGCATGGCGTGCCGCAAAAGGACATTGCCAAGGAACTGGGCGTGTCGCCGACCCTGGTCAACTTTATGATCCGCGACGCGCTGGTGCACTGCCGCAAGGTTTCGGGGACCCATAGCGATACCTTTGCCCGACGTGTCTGAGCACCACGCAATTGCAATCACGGGTGAGCTTGTGTGGGAGCGAGCAAGCCCGTTCCCACAACATTTGATATTCGTTGCCCTGTAGCCCTCAGACCAACCCACACCGCTCAAAAAACCGCTCCCGCCCCAGGATCATCAGCGCCGCACGCTTGTGGGGGAAATCGAATTCCTTTTCGCAGTGGAAACACTGGTTGTGCATATGGCCGATCATCCTGGCGTTGTCAGCCCGCGGCTCCGCCACCACCCGCTGGGTGCGCGGGTCGTCGAGGAACAAGTAGTGCACCAACGCCGACAGCCAACTGGCGACCTTGTGCGGCCCACGGTGATGCTCCTCCCCCACCAGCATATGGATACCGCGATCGTAGTCGTCCACCTCATAGAACGGCGCGATGCGATCCTCCTTGGCCCAATACGCCTCGAAATAGGCAAAGGGCTCATCGTCGATACAGCCGATCAACGTCAAGGTATGCGGGTCGGCTGCAAGCTTCTGCAGATAGTCACGATGCTGCTCCAGGCTGCCGCTTTCCTGCCAGAAGTTGGCGACCCGCGCGCTGTTCTGCCAGCGATTGAAGCGCGCCAGGTCCACATCGATCTCCAGCGTGCGCAGTGAGATCCAGGCGCCCAGGCGCGCATCGAAACGTCGATAGACTTCGCCGCACGGCTTGGGCGCACGCAGGGGATGGCGCTTGCCAGTGCTGATGACCATTTGCTGCGGGTAAACACCGCTCGACGCCTGGCCCAGCCACGGCTGCGGCAATTGCCAGAACAGGGTGCGTTCGCAACGAAATTGCCCCGCCACCTCCGTGGCCAGCAGCAGACCGCTGCGCAGGGCCTCGTCCGGGGCGTGCTCAAGATGCCAGGCCAACTGCTGGCGCTCGGGCTCGCGGGCAAACAGCCAATAAACTGCTGCCCACAAGGCCTGCACTGACGGCACCTCGCCTGGGTTTTGCAAGTGCAGGTGCAATGCTTCGCCACGCTCCAGGCGCAGGCGCACCAGGGGCTGGCCGGCGACGGTCAGGGTCAGGCGCCCGTCACTTTCGTCTGCGTTAAGGGCGGGCCCTGCCGGGAGTGGCAGGACTGACAAGTCTTGGGGATTGGGCATAGAGGGCGCTCACGATAATCGTCGACAGTTAGTCGAAGTGACGTGAACCAGCCACAAAAATTTAAGCCGGCAGTTCCCGGATCACCGCGCGTCGGGCACCGGCAGCACCTCAATGCGGTACGGCTCGAAGATCTTCAACAGCTCGCCGCTGTCGCGCAGGCCCTTGAGCAATGCGGCAAACGCCGGGCCACTGATCGCAGCCTTGGGCCGCAGCAACGCGTAGTGGTGGTAGACCTGATCGATGCGCTCCGACACCAGGAACTGCCCGGCCGTGTCCGCATTGCGCACCATGAAGTCACTGAGGTAGGAGCGCGTCACCAGGGCGATATCCGCCCGGCCACGCGTCACCATCAGCAAGTTACTGTCATGGGAATAGGTCAACGTGGCGTTGAACTGCGCAGCCATGTACTTGGGGTCGGGGTTGAAGTTGGCAAAGGCGTAGTGATAACCGCTGAACACCGCCAGGCGCTTGCCCTTGAGGTCGGCGAAATATGCCTGGTCGCGACCGGGCTGGCGCTGGGCGACGAAAATCTCGGCGTCCTCCAGGCCCATGTCGACGCTGGTATGGGGAATATCCTGCCAGCCCCATTGCGGGTTCTCGAAAATGGCCATGTCGATCCGGCCCTGCTCGAAATCGCGAAAACGTCGGGGGATGGAGGTTGGTACCAGCACGAACTGGTACTCGGTCTGCGTACGGTTCAGCGCCTCCAGCAGTTGCGGTAGCAAACCGGTGTCGGCGCCCTGCTCCGGGCGCACGGTGTACGGTGGAAAATGCGCGGCACCGATCCGGACCAATTGGGCCGCCGAAACCTGCGCCTGCCACAAGGTGCCCATTGCCAATACTGTAAGTCCTGCAGCCAGCTGCAATGGCGAAAACATCAGGCGTGCACCGTTCAAAATCTGGATCTCGCTAAGCTAGGCGTTTTTGTCTGGGGAGACAACTTTCTACCCGACAATAAATGGCCTGTGCGCCACGCCTAATCGGCCTTGAGTACCAGCAGCAACGCTTCATCGGCCAATTGCTCGAGGGTCATGCTGCCCTGGGCGCGGAACCACGTCGTGGTCCAGGACAACGCCCCGGTCAGGAAACGCCGGGTGATAAACACATCGCCCTTGATATAACCGGCCTGCTTGGCCTCGCCCAGCACCTGCAGCCAGATCTCCTCATACACATCCCGCAGCGCCAGCACCTGGGCCTGGCCTTCTGCCGACAGCGAGCGCCATTCATACACCAGCACCGCCATCGCTTCGCCGCTGCCGCCCATGATCGACTGCAACTCGCAGCGAATCAGGGCCAACACCCGCTCGCGCACGTTGCTCGCCTCGGCCAGAGAGGCACGCATCATCGCGGTGTTGTAGTGGATGGTTTCTTCCATCACCGCCCGCAGGATTTCGTCCTTGCTCTTGAAGTGGTGAAAGATGCTGCCGGACTGAATCCCCACGGCACTGGCCAGGTCACGCACGGTGGTGCGTTCAAAGCCCTTGTTGCGAAACAAGTGAGCCGCGGTCTGCAGCAGCTTGCCCCGAGCGCTGTCGGGGTCGGTCAGTTGCCCGCCGTCCACCATGGTGCGCATCACCTCCAGGGCTTTTTGCTCATCCATGCTGCTCTCCTCAACTACTTTGATTGCGTCATGGCCGGCAATTTAGGCCGTGGCAGCCACCCAAGCAAGCGCTTGGGCAAAAGTTATGACCAGAGTTTACAAACCAAGCGCTTGCTTGGTAGTCTCGACCCAGCGATTTTCCAGAGAAGGACTTCCCATGGACAAGACCGTTCGTATCGGCTGCGCCAGTGCATTCTGGGGCGACACCTGCACCGCCGCCGCGCAGTTGGTGCAAGGCGGCGCGCTGGATTACCTGGTGTTCGACTACCTGGCGGAAGTCACCATGTCGATCCTCGCCGGCGCGCGAATGAAAGATCCCCAGGCCGGCTACGCCACGGACTTTGTCGAAGTGCTGGCGCCATTGCTCGGCGATATCCAGCGTCAGGGCATCCGCGTGATCAGCAACGCCGGCGGCATCCACCCCCAGGCCTGCGCCGCGGCATTGCAGGCTGCCTGCGACCAGGCCCGGGTGCCATTGAAAATCGCCGTGGTGCTGGGCGATGACCTGCAACCGCAGTTCAAGCAACTGCTGGGCGTCAGCGACATGTTCAGCGGCGCGCCTTTACCGGCGATGTGCGTGTCCACCAATGCCTACCTCGGCGCACCGGGCATCGTCCAGGCCCTGCAACTGGGCGCCGATATCGTCATCACCGGGCGCGTGGTGGACAGCGCAGTGGTCAGCGCGGCCCTGGTGCATGAGTTCAACTGGTCGTGGCAGGACTACGACCGCCTGGCCCAGGCCGCACTGGCCGGGCATATCATCGAATGTGGCGCGCAGTGCACCGGTGGCAATTTCACCGATTGGCGCGAGGTACCGGACTACGAGCACATCGGTTTCCCGATTGTCGAAGTCAGCGCCGACGGCCAGTTCATCGTGAGCAAAGCACCGGGCACAGGCGGCCTGATCAGCGAACTGAGCGTCGCCGAACAACTGCTGTACGAAATCGGCGACCCACGGGCCTATCTGCTGCCGGATGTGATTTGCGACTTCAGCCAGGTCACGCTGCAGCAGCAAGGCGAAAACCGCGTGCGCCTGCACGGCGCCAAAGGGCAGGCACCGACCGACCAGTACAAAGTCAGTGCCACCTACCCCGACGGTTTTCGCTGCACCGCCAGTTGCCTGCTGGCCGGCATCGATGCGCGGGCCAAGGCCGAACGGGTCAGCCAGGCGATCATCAACAAGACTGCCGAACTGTTCAGCCAACGCGGCTGGGCGCCCTACACCGAGGTCAATATTGAATTGCTCGGCAGCGAAGCCACCTACGGCGCCCACGCCCGACGCCAGGACTGCCGCGAAGTGGTGCTCAAACTGGCGGTGCGTCACCCGAGCAAACAGGCACTGGTGCTGTTCGCCCGGGAGATCGCCCAGGCCGCCACCGGTATGGCGCCGGGGCTGACTGGCATTGTCGGCGGCCGGCCCACCGTGTATCCGCTGATCCGCCTGTTTTCATTCCTGATCGATAAGCGCGCCTGCAGCCTGAGTGTCGACTTCCAAGGGCAGTCCTACCCCTGCGAACTGCCTGCAACGGCCGCCTTAGGCACACCCCACGCCCCCCTCGACCCACCCCGGCCCGAAGGCCGCGCCGATGCCAGCGTGCCGCTGGTCAAACTGGCCGTGGCGCGCTCCGGTGACAAGGGCAATCACAGCAATATCGGCGTGATCGCGCGCCGGCCCGACTACTTGCCGTGGATCGCCGAAGCGTTGACGCCCGAGGTGATCGTCGACTGGATGAGCCACGTCCTCGACCCACTGCACGGGCGCGTAGAGCGCTGGTATCTGCCCGGCAGCCACAGCCTTAACTTCCTCTTGGAGAATGCCCTGGGCGGCGGCGGTATCGCCAGCCTGCGCATCGACCCCCAGGGCAAGGCCTTCGCCCAGCAGTTGCTGGAAATACCGATTGCCGTGCCCCGCCACCTCGCTGATCAACTCAACTAAGGGACTCTCGCCGTGGCCTTCGACTCGATCTTCAAAGCCGACCTGTTCCAGGGGCAGACCATAATCGTCACCGGTGGCGGCAGTGGCATCGGCCGCTGCACCGCCCATGAACTGGCAGCCCTCGGCGCCCATGTGGTGCTGGTGGGGCGCAAGCCGGAAAAACTGCAAGGTGTCGCCCAGGAAATCAGCGATGACGGCGGCCGCGCCAGCTGGCAGGCCTGCGATATTCGCGATGAAGAAGCGGTCAAGGCGCTGATCAGCCAGATTATCGAGGCGCACGGCCCGATCCACGGTCTGGTGAACAACGCTGGCGGCCAATACCCGTCACCCCTGGCGTCGATCAATCAAAAAGGCTTTGAAACCGTACTGCGCACCAACCTGGTGGGCGGTTTCCTGGTGGCGCGTGAGGTGTTCAACCAATCCATGAGCAAACCTTCTTTGGGAACAAAAGGCGGCGCCATCGTCAACATGCTGGCCGATATGTGGGGCGGCATGCCCGGCATGGGCCACTCCGGCGCGGCGCGCTCGGGGATGGACAACTTCACCAAGACCGCCGCGTTCGAGTGGGGCTACGCCGGGGTAAGGGTCAATGCCGTGGCGCCAGGCTGGATCGCCTCCAGTGGCATGGACACCTACGAAGGTGCGTTCAAGGCGGTGATCCCGACCCTGCGCGAGCATGTGCCGCTCAAGCGCATTGGCACTGAATCGGAAGTCAGCGCGGCGATTGTGTTCCTGCTCAGCCCCGCCGCCGCGTTCGTCAGCGGCAGCACCCTGCGCATCGACGGCGCCGCCAGCCTGGGCAGCCGTGCCTGGCCGCTGCACAAGGCGCAGGCGCCGAGCCCGTCCTTCAATGGTTTTCACCGCGCCTACCTGCCGGATGTACTCAAGGAGGGCCAATAAACCATGCCGGTCATCGACTCCCAACTCGACGCCCACAGCCCGCAGTTCGCGCAAAACCGCGAGGCCATGCTCACGGCCATCAACCACCTGCGCCAACTGGAACAGAACCTGTTGGACAAGGCCGCCGAGGCCAAGGGCAAATTCGACAAGCGCGGCCAACTGCTGCCCCGCGAACGCCTGAACCTGTTGCTTGACCCCGGCGCGCCCTTCCTCGAACTGGCGAGCCTGGCCGGCTACAAATTGCACGATGACAAGGACGGCAGCGCGGCCGGTGGCGGCTTGATTGCCGGTATCGGTTACGTCAGCGGCGTGCGCATGCTGGTGGTGGCCAATAACAGTGCGATCAAGGGCGGGACGATCTCGCCGTCCGGCTTGAAAAAATCCCTGCGCCTGCAACAGATCGCCATGGAGAACAAACTGCCGGTGGTGACCCTGGCCGAAAGCGGCGGCGCCAACCTGAATTACGCAGCAGAGATTTTCGTCGAAGGCGCACGCAGCTTTGCCAACCAGGCGCGGATGTCGGCCATGGGCCTGCCACAGATCACCGTAGTCCACGGCTCGGCCACCGCTGGCGGTGCCTATCAACCGGGACTTTCGGATTACGTGGTGGTGGTGCGCGGCAAAGCCAAGCTGTTTCTGGCCGGCCCACCGCTGCTCAAGGCCGCCACCGGCGAAGTGGCGACAGATGAAGAACTGGGCGGCGCCCAGATGCATGCGCAAACCGCCGGCACCGCCGAATACCTTGCCGAAAATGACGCCGATGGCGTGCGCATCGTGCGCGAGATTGTCAGCCTTTTGCCGTGGGACGACCGGTTGCCGCCTGCACCGGCGCGGGCCTACGCCGAGCCGCTGTACCCGATTGAAGAGCTGCTGGGGCTGATCCCCGACGACCCGAAAAAACCCTACGACGCACGGGAAATCATCGCGCGCATCGCCGACGGCTCCAACTTCCTCGAATTCAAGGGCGAGTACGATCCCCATACCGTCTGCGGCCACTTGCAGATCCAGGGCCGCGCCTGCGGGTTTATCGGCAACAACGGCCCGATCACCCCCAAGGGCGCGAGCAAGGCCGCGCAATTTATCCAGTTGTGCGACCAGAGCCAGACGCCGCTGCTGTTCTTTCACAACACCACGGGTTTTATGGTCGGTACCGAATCCGAACAACAAGGGGTGATCAAGCACGGCGCGAAGATGATCCAGGCGGTGGCCAATGCCCGCGTGCCCAAGCTGACTGTGGTGGTCGGCGGTTCCTATGGTGCCGGTAACTATGCGATGTGCGGCCGGGGCCTGGACCCGCGCTTTATCTTCGCCTGGCCCAACAGCCGCACCGCCGTGATGGGCGGCGCCCAGGCCGGCAAGGTGCTGCGCATTGTCACCGAGGCCAAGCAATTGAAAGACGGCCTGGTGCCCGACCCCAAGGTGCTCGACATGCTCGAACAGGTCACCGCACAGAAACTCGATAGCCAGTCCACGGCCCTGTATGGCAGCGCCAACCTGTGGGATGACGGGCTGATTGACCCACGGCACACCCGCACTTTGCTGGGTTACCTGCTGGATATCTGCCAAGAAGCTCAGGTGCGCCAATTGCAACCCAACAGCTTCGGCGCCGCGCGCTTTTAACGATCAGGAGAACAATAAAAATGATCTTCACCCAGGAACACGAAGAGCTGCGTCGTACCGTACGGGCTTTTGTCGACCGCGAGATCAACCCCCATGTCGACGCATGGGAAAAAGCCGGGCGCTTCCCCATCCACGAAATTTTCCGCAAGGCCGGCGACCTGGGCCTGCTGGGCATTTCCAAGCCGGAGAAGTTCGGCGGCATGGGCCTGGACTACAGCTACTCGATAGTCGCCGCCGAAGAGTTCGGCACCATCCGCTGCGGCGGCATCCCGATGTCCATCGGCGTGCAGACCGATATGTGCACCCCGGCCCTGGCGCGTTTTGGCTCCGATGAGCTGCGCGAGGAGTTCCTGCGCCCGGCTATCAGCGGCGAACAAGTGGGCTGCATTGGCGTCTCGGAAACCGGCGCCGGCTCCGACGTGGCCGGCTTGAAAACCCACGCACGCAAGGATGGCGACGACTACGTGATCAACGGCAGCAAAATGTGGATCACCAACTCCCCCAGTGCAGACTTTATCTGCCTGCTGGCCAACACCTCGGACGGCAAGCCCCATATCAACAAATCACTGATCATGGTGCCGATGAACACTCCCGGCATCAGCGTCAGCCCGCCCCTGGAAAAACTCGGCATGCATAGCTCGGAAACCGCCCAGGTGTTTTTCGATGATGTGCGCGTGCCCCAGCGCAATCGCATCGGCCATGAAGGTGCGGGGTTCATGATGCAGATGCTGCAATTCCAGGAAGAACGGCTGTTTGGCGCAGCCAATATGATCAAGGGCCTGGAATCGTGCATCGACAGCACCATCGCCTACTGCAAGGAGCGTCAGACCTTCGGCAAGGCCTTGATCGACAACCAGGTGATCCACTTCCGCCTGGCCGAACTGGCCACGGAGATCGAATGCCTGCGCGCGTTGGTCTACCAGGCCACCGAGCAATACATCAAGGGCCAGGACGTGACGCGACTGGCCTCGATGGCCAAGCTCAAGGCCGGGCGCCTGGGCCGCGAAGTCAGCGACAGTTGCCTGCAATACTGGGGTGGCATGGGCTTTATGTGGGACAACCCGGTGGCCCGCGCCTATCGGGATGTGCGCCTGGTGTCGATTGGCGGCGGCGCCGACGAGATCATGCTGGGGATCATCTGCAAATTGATGGGCACGCTGCCGGGGAAAAAGTCGTGAGCGCCTGCGAAACCCTGCTGCTGGAACCGCACAATGGCGTGCTGCACATCACCCTCAATCGCCCACAGAACCGCAATGCCATGAGCTTGCAGATGGTCAGCGAACTGCGCACGGTGCTGGCAGATGTGGCGCGTGACGAACACGTGCGGGCATTGGTGATCAGCGGCGCTGGCGGGCACTTCTGTGCGGGCGGCGATGTGAAGGACATGAGCCGCGCGGGCAGCCGCGAGGGCTTGCGTGATTTGAACCGGGTGTTTGGCGCGCTGCTGCAGGAAGTCGAAGCGCTGCCGCAGGTGGTGATCGTGGTGCTGCAGGGCGCGGTGTTGGGCGGTGGGTTTGGCCTGGCGTGTGTCAGCGACATCGCGATTGCCGATCACCAGGCACAGTTCGGCTTGCCGGAAACCAGCCTGGGTGTGCTGCCGGCGCAGATCGCGCCGTTTGTAGTGCGGCGTATCGGCCTGACCCAAGCCCGGCGCCTGGCGTTGACCGCGGCGCGGTTTGACGGGATCGAGGCGCAGCGCCTGGGGGTGGTGCATTTTGTCGAGCATGATCCCCAGGGATTGGCGCAGCGCCTGGATGAGGTGTTGGGCCAGGTGTTGCGCTGTGCCCCGCGCGCCAATGCCCGGACCAAGGCGTTGCTGCTCCAGAGCCTGGATCAGCCATTGGAACTGCTGCTGGATCAGGCTGCCGATTGGTTTGCCGAAGCAGTGACCGGGGAAGAAGGGATTGAAGGAACGCGGGCGTTTGTCGAGAAGCGCAAGGCCAGGTGGGTAATTTGATCTTGAAAACGCCCCACTCCCTGTAGGAGCTGGCTTGCCTGCGATGGCCATAGGTATCTACACAACTTTGCCGCAACGCCTAAATCCAGGCGGATAGCGCAGTTGTGGCGAGCGGGCTTGCCCCGCGCTGGGCTGCGAAGCAGCCCCAATAAGCCGAATGCGTTGTACCAGATACACCGCAGCGGCTGGTT
>NZ_MIFU01000106.1:0-28081 GCF_001855215.1 Pseudomonas sp. 06C 126
TAGCGCAGTTGTGGCGAGCGGGCTTGCCCCGCGCTGGGCTGCGAAGCAGCCCCAATAAGCCGAATGCGTTGTACCAGATACACCGCAGCGGCTGGTTTTTGGGCTGCTTCGCAGCCCAGCGCGGGGCAAGCCCGCTCGCCACGGGGGAGTTCGTCAGTTTCTGAAAGTTGTGTAAATACCTATGGCTATCGCAGGCAAGCCAGCTCCCACAGTTGATGGGGGGCGGCCAATACTCTGTGGTCAGCAACCCCCCCCCTTGTGGAAGCAGGTTCAATGGTTCATGTGATGGCCGTCAGCATTGCCCAGGCTGCGGGCCGGGGCCTGGATCTGGATGTCCTGCTTCTGGCCCTTGGCATCTTCCACGGTCAGGGTCAGCGGCACCTGGTCGCCTTCCTTGATCTGTCCCGTCAGGCCCATCAGCATTACGTGATAACCCTCGGGATCGAGCTTCACCGCCTGGCCGGCGGGCAGTGCCACGGAGTCCACCGGGCCCATGCGCATGACGTCGTCCTTCATGCTCATCTCATGAATCTGCACATCCTTGGCCACCGGTGACTTGACGCTGAGCAGCTTGCTGTCGCTGTCGGCGGTGAGGGTCATGAACGCACCGCTCGAATGCTGCCCGGCTACGGTGGCGCGGGACCAGGCGTCGCTGACTTGGACCTCGGCGCTGGCGTGGGCAGCGAGGCCCAGCAGGGAAAGACCGAGGGCGATGCGCTTGAGGGTATGGACAGCAGTCATTAGCAGACCTCCATGACGGTGAGCAGGTCTTCTGCGCACTCTTTGGCGTTAAGGGATGCCGACAGGCCCAGGCGCAGGTTGCCGCGGGTGTCGAACACAAAACTGGTGGCGGTGTGGGACAGGGTGTAGGTATCACCGGCGGGGATTTTTTCATAAAAAATCCCGAACTCCTTGGCGGCCACGGCGACTTCTTCCGGGGTGCCATAGAGCGCTTCGAAGCTGGGGTCGAAGGCCTTGACGTAGGCGTCGAGCACCTGAGGGGTGTCGCGCTCCGGGTCCAGGGTGATAAAGATCACCTGCATGATTTCGCCGTCGCGCCCCATCAGCTTCTTGGCCTGGGCCATGCGTGCCAGGGTCGTGGGGCACACCGCCGGGCATTGGGTGAAACCGAAGAACACCACCGGCATCAAGCCGCGGAAGGAACTCAGGGTGACGGTTTCACCGGCCGTGTTCTTGAGCTTGAACGTGCGGCCCATGATCTTGTCGCTCAAGTCCTTGCCGTACTTGAAGTTCAGCTTGGGGCCGGTGTCGCAGCCGCTCAGCAGACCCAGGCCCAGTAGGCCCATACCGGTGAGGACCTTGCGGCGGGTGAATAACGTACTCATGAAATGGGCGTCCCGTGAAGCGCCTGACGGCTGCGCATAACAGGTCAGTCAGGCTTTGAAAAGCGGTGAACAGGAAGGCTGGGTAGTCTACCGACCTTGATCGCGCTGGATAATCTGCGACGTTCTGCCACAGGGGCGGTCGCCACCTTATCAGCCAGGGCGTTGATTGAGTCTGTGGCACACTGTCGCAGACACGGCCCAAGGCCCGCCGCACAAGGCTTTGGGCAAATGTTTCAACGATTATCAGGGCCCTTGACCCGCATCAAGGCAGCGCGCGCCCACGGTGGGCACAGTCACGGTACAAGCACCGTGAGGTTCTGATGCTCTATCTCCTATTCCTGCTGGCTCATCTATTCGCCGCGCTGATATTCATCGGTACGGTGTTCTTTGAAGTATTGATCCTCGCCAGTGTGCACAAGCAACTGCCGGCCCGCGTCATGCTGCTGGTGGAGCAGGGCATCGGCCGCCGTGCCAGGGCCTTGATGCCGTGGGTGCTACTGGTGCTGTTTGGCGCCGGCATCGGCATGGTCTGGTTGCGCTATCTGCCGGTGCTGGCGACGCCGTCGAGTTCGGCGTTCGGCGCGTTGCTGACCCTCAAGCTGATCCTTGCCGCCAGCGTGCTGATGCATTTTTTGCTGACCGTGTGGTTGATGGGCCGTGGGCGGGTCAGCGCGGCTTATCTGCGCTTCGTCCATCTGAGCCTGTTTTGCCATATGGTCGCCATTGTGTTGTTGGCCAAGAGCATGTTCTACATCACCTGGTAAACGTCGGCGCTTGATGCATATCAAGGTGCGCTGTCCGGTCGCACCGCACAATGACCCACCGTAGCCAGACCCGGAGGCCGTCATGCTCACTGTCATTCATCCCGCCCGCGAGTGGCGCCTGCGCCGTGACCAAAGCGTGCTGGACCAGGGCCAGGTCGACATCGGTAAATTTCATACGGGCATCGGCTCCCTTGATTTACTGCGCGCCTTGCGCAGCAGCCGCCAGCGGCAACGGCCCCTGGCGCTGAACCTGCAGTGGCCGGCAGGCCTGGTGGCGGATACCTACCTCGGCGCGCTGGAACAGGAGATTCACCTGGTCGGTTGCCACGTGGGCGGTAGGCAACCGGTGGACCAATTCCATCTGGGCGGCGCCACCCCGGCCATTGCCGACCTGCAACGCGTGATGGCGCACCTGCGCAGTCGCCTGCACTTTCTTGATCACGACCAGGGCGACTATAGCCTCGACCTCGACCCGCTGCACACAGACTGGGCAACCATGGGCCTGTTGCGCGACCTGGGGTTCAACCACATTAATATCGGCGTGCCGGATGCCAGTGCCGAAGCCACGCCGTCAGTGGCCGGATATCAAGACCCGGCGCCGATCCAGTCGCTGATCGACGCAGCGCGTACCTTCGGCTTTCGTTCGGTGAATGTGGACCTGGGCTATGGCCACGCCTGGCAGACCTGCGAAAGCTTTGAAACCAAGCTGGCCAGCCTGATCGCCCTTGAGCCGGACCGCCTGCAAGTCTTCGATTATGCCCGGGCTCCACGGCGCTACCAGCAGCAGCCACGGCGTGCGCTGTCGTCGAATGCCGACAAATGTGGCATGCGCCGCATCGCTTTCCAGCGCCTGGAAGATGCCGGTTATCACTACATCGGCCTGGGCCAGTTCGTGCGCCCCGACGACGACCTGGCGCTGGCCCAGGAGCGCGGGCACCTGAGCCGCAATTGCCAGGGTTTTACCCGTCACGGCTACTGCGACCATATCGGTTTTGGCCTGGGCGCCATCAGCCAGCTCGACACCCTGTATGCGCAAAACACCGACGACCTGGCGCTCTATTGCCAGCAGTTGGGCAGCGACCTGTTGCCCACCGCCCGCGGCTGGCGCTGCGAGGCCGGCGACCAGATCCGCCAGCACGTCATGGAGCGCCTGGCCTGTGACCTGGAGTTGGATATCCTGGCCCTGGAGCGCCGCTATGGGGTGATTTTTTCCCGCTATTTCTCGGCGATCTGGCCGCTGCTGGAGCATTTGCACCAAGACGGCCTGATTGATCTGTCCGAGCGTTTCCTCTGTGTACTGCCGGCAGGCCGGCACCGGGTCGAAGCCCTCTGTGCGCTGTTTGACCGGGCAGGCAGCGCCGTCCCCCCTTGCTCCAACGATGAGACCATCGACCATGAAAGCGTTTGAGTTCAACCGGGCCCTGGTGCAGAAATACGACCGCCCGGGGCCACGCTACACCTCGTACCCGACGGCGCCGCAGTTTCACGCAGCCTTCGCCCTGGACGATTACCAGCAGGCAGTCGCGGCCAGCAACCACGCGCTGACGCCCAAGGCGTTGTCGGTGTACATCCACATCCCGTTTTGCCAGAGCCTTTGCTACTACTGCGGCTGCCACAAGATCATCACGCGCAAGACCCACCGCGCCGTGGAGTACCTGAGCTACCTCAAGCGCGAAATCCAGATGCAGGCGGCGTTGTTCGACCGCGCGCGACCGCTGACCCAGTTGCATTTGGGGGGCGGTACGCCGACCTATCTTGACGATGGGCAACTGGCCGACTTGATGGACTGCCTGGCCCAGGGCTTCAGCCTCGATACCAGTGACCGCCATGAGTTTTCCATTGAGGTGGACCCGCGCACCATCAGCGTCGAACGGATCCACAACCTGCGCGGGCTGGGTTTCAATCGCCTGAGTTTTGGCGTGCAGGACTTTGATACCGATGTGCAGGCAGCGGTCAATCGCGTGCAGAGCGAAGAGCAGATCGTGCAACTGGTCTCGGCAGCGCGTGAGGCGCAGTTCAAGTCGATCAGTGTGGATCTGATCTACGGCCTGCCGTTGCAGACCGTGGCCAGTTTCGACGTGACCCTGGGCAAGCTGATTGCCCTGCGTCCGGACCGCGTGGCGGCGTACAGCTATGCGCACCTGCCGACACAAATCCGCGCCCAGCGCATGATCCGCCCCGAAGACATGCCACCCCCCGAGCGCAAGCTGGAGCTGCTGGAATTGACCATCCGCCGGCTGACCGAGGCGGGGTATGTGTATATCGGCATGGATCACTTTGCCTTGCCCGACGATGAACTGGCCCTGGCCCGGGCCAATGGCACCTTGCAGCGCAATTTTCAGGGCTATTCGACCCATGCCGATTGCGACCTGATCGGGCTGGGCGTCTCGGCCATCGGCAAGGTGGGTGACAGCTACAGCCAGAGCGTCAAGGAGTTGTCCCAGTACTACGCACGTATCGACGCCGGGTTGTTGCCGGTGCAGCGCGGCTACCGCCTGAACGCCGATGACGTGCTGCGCCGCGACGTGATCAACGGCCTGATGTGCCATGGGCGCATTGACTTTGCCGGGGTCGAGGCCGGGCATGCGATCCGCTTTACCGAATACTTCGCCCAGGCGTTGTCGCGGTTGGATGAGCAAGTGGCGGATGGCTTGCTGCATATCCAGGATGACGGCGTGCAGTTGCTGCCCCAGGGGCAATTGATGGTGCGCAGTGTAGCGATGGCATTTGATGCGTACTTGGGCGGGCAGCAGAAGGGGCAGTTTTCTCGCACGGTCTGACCGCACGCCTGCTGACCGAAGAGGCTTGTTTGGTGCCTTCTGTGGCGAGGGGGCTTGTCCCCCGCTGGGCTGCGCAGCAGCCCCAATAAGACCGCCGCTTTTTTTCAGGCAGACCGCCGCGCCTGGGTTCAGGGCTGCTGCGCAGCCCAGCGGGGGACGAGCCCCCTCGCCACAAAAGCTCTTTCACCACAGGTCAGGTATAGGCGCTGTTGGTGCGCTCTATCTCTTCGACCAGCTTATCGATCCCTTCCAGCCGCGCGCGGTTGTCGTGATCCCAGGGATGAAACCCCGGCTTGAAGTAATGCAGCCAAGGCCGCGCCATGCGCGGGAATACGCCCCTGGCGCCGTAGAGAAATTTCAACATCCGCCAGAACCCTTTCAGATGGCCACCCGCGCGGCGGTCGGCGATCAGTAGGCGCAGGTGGAAATCAAACACCACCAACCAGAAAAACACCGTGGTGAACAGCATGGTCCCGGTGCGCAGCAGGTAACGCTTGGGCCCCGGCTTGATCACGCGGTTCCACACATCAAAGGCCACGGCCTTGTGTTCCGTTTCCTCAAGGGCGTGCCAATACCACATCTGCTGGTAGCCCTTGAGCGAATCCCCAAAGCGCGTGGGGTCGCTGAGGAGGATTTCCGCGAGCATCGCCGTGTAATGCTCCAGGGCGATGGTCACTGCCAGGTTGAAGGACGGCGGCAAGTGCTTCTTTTGCAGGTCGAGGATGAATTTCAACCGCCGGTCAAGCAGGTGGGCGGGCAACCCCGCGGCTTGCAGCAGCTCGTTGTAGGCCACGTGCTCACGGCTGTGCATGGCTTCCTGGCCGATAAACCCCTGGATTTCCTTCTTTAACGCCGGGTCGTCGATGCGCTGGCGATAGTGGCGCACGCTGTCCATGAAGAACAGTTCGCCCTGGGGAAACAGCAGCGACAGGGCATTGAAGAAATGCGTGATGAAAGGGCCTTGCTCGTGCCAATCCTTGATGCGTTCGGCGGGCAGGGCAAAATGCAGGTCGCGGCGAATGGGCAACATTATGGCGACTCCTGTTCTGTGATGGGGTTGGGCAGCGGTGCCTTGCGCTTTTTCGGTGCCATGCGTCGGCTGGCGAACACCACCAACGCCTGATAAGCCGCCGGCAACCAGCGTGCAAGCAAGTCCAGGGCGTAGGCGTCGCGGCCGATCAGCACGCGGCGCTTGTTTTTGCGCACGCCTTGCAGGATCACCTTGGCGGCCTGGTCGGCGTCGGTGATAAACAGCTTCTCGAAGTCGGCGCGGGCCTGTTGTTCGCTATGGATCAAGAACCCGGTCATGTTCGCGTCGATCCGGCTGCTGCGGCAGATATCGGTACGGATACCGCCAGGATGCACACAGGTGGCCGAGACGCCGCTGCGTTGCAGATCCAACTCCTGGCGCAACGATTCGGTGAAGCCGCGCACCGCGAACTTGGTGGCGTTGTAGCCGCTCATGCCGGGCTGGGCGAACAGGCCGAAGACGCTGGACGTGTTGACCACATGCCCGTCGCCGCTGGCCTTGAGGTACGGCAGGAACGCCTTGGTGCCGTAGACCACACCCCAGAAGTTGATGCCGACGATCCACTCAAGGTCGGCGTAGTCCACACCTTCCACGGTACTCGACAGGGCCACCCCGGCATTGTTGAAAATCAAATTGACCTGGCCGTGCTCGGCCGCACAACTGGCGGCCCAATCCTCCATGGCCTGGCGGTCGGCAACATCCACCTCCCGCGCGGTCACGCGGATCGGCGCCAGGCTGCTGCGCTGGATCAGCTCCACGGTTTGCTGCAGGCCGGCCTGGTTTTTGTCTGCCAGGGCCAAGTGGCACCCCTCGCGCGCCAGGGCCAGGGCCAAGGCGCGGCCCATGCCGGACGCGGCACCGGTGATGGCCGCCACGCGACCATTGAATGACTTCATGACAGGCTTCCTTCTGCGGTGGCATGGGGTTGCGCGAGGGGGCGCTGCGCAGTGCCAGTCACCAGTGGCGTGACTTGATAGTCGCCCAGGGCGAACTGGCGGGTGACCTGCTTGAAGCGCCAGGTCGAACCGGGCCACAGCGTGGTGTTTTTGCCGGTGCGCGGGTCGAGGTACCAACTGCGGCAGCCACCGGTGTTCCAGATGGTGCCCTGGAGCTTTTCCTGGATTTTCAGGTTGTAGGCGCGTTCCACCGCCGGCTTGACGTCCACCGTGGCAATTTGCTGGCGACGCATCTGTTGCAGGGCATCGAGGATGTAGGTGACTTGCGCCTCGATCATCAGAATCATCGAGTTGTGGCCCAGCCCGGTGTTGGGCCCGACGATCAGGAACAGGTTCGGATAACCCGGCACGGTAGTGCCCTTGTACGCATGGGCGCCATCGTGCCAGGTGTCCATCAGGTCGATACCATCGCGCCCGATGATGCAGTCGCGGGGCAGGGGATCGCTGGCCTGGAACCCGGTGCCGAAGATCAGGCAGTCAGCCGGGTGCTTGATGCCATCGGCGGTGACGACCCCGTCGGCTTCGATCCGCAGCACGTTGTCGGTGACCACCGCGACATTGCTGCGCGACAGCGCCGGGTAGTAGTCATTGGAAATCAGCACGCGCTTGCAGCCAATGGTGTAGTCCGGCCGCAGGATCTTGCGCAGGGAAGGGCGCGCCACTTGTTTGTGCAGATGGCGCAGGGCGATTTTCTGCACCATTTTCATCAGCCTCGGGTGCAGCGCAAACCCAACCACCCGACCTTCCAGGGCCCAGTAAAAGGCCCCGCGCACCAGGCGTTGGGTAAACGGCAAGTGTTTGAAAGCCCAGCGTTCGACCCGTGAAATGGGGCGGTCGGGCTTGGGCATGATCCACGGCGGGGTGCGCTGGAACAGGTCCAGGTGCGCCACCTGCGGGGCGATCTGCGGCACGAACTGGATGGCGCTGGCGCCCGTGCCAATAACCGCCACGCGCTTGCCCTTCAACGAATAGTCGTGGTCCCACTGCTGGGAGTGAAAGCGCTTGCCCTTGAAGCTGTCCAGGCCCGCGATATCCGGCAGCGCCGGGCGCGACAGACCGCCCATCCCCGACACCAGCACCCGCGCACTGACGTGGCGGCCATTGCTGAACTGCAATTGCCAGCGTTGCAGTTGCTCATCGAACACCGCCCGTGTAAGGCCCATGCCAAAACGCAGGTACGGCGCCAGCTCGAAGCGCTGTGCACAGTGTTCCAGGTAGGCGCGGATTTCCGCCTGGGGGGCGAACTGGCGGGTCCAGTCGGGGTTGGGCGCAAACGAAAACGAGTAGACATGGGATTGCACATCGCAGGCGCAACCCGGGTAGTGGTTGTCGCGCCAGGTGCCGCCCAGGGAATCGGCCTGTTCGGCAATGAAGAAGTCGACGAGCCCGGCTTGCTTGAGTTTGATCGCCATGCACAGGCCGGCAAAGCCTGAGCCAATGATCGCGATATCCACACAATCTGCCGGGCCGCCCGGCTGGGTAGAGGCATTCATAGGGTGTCCCTCGTGGGCTGTGGGCGCCTTACGGGTTTTGACATCGGATGTGCTCCTTTTTTGTTTTTGGCTTTTAGATAGAACACCATTGCAAAGAAAAATTGAATTTATTATTTTAAAAAAGATTTTAAATAATCTACCTGAAAATATCGCCTACGCTAGAACCTTGTCTTTTATGTGCGATTTGTCCGACGGACGAGCCTTTGCGCACGCAGTTGAAGTCCAGGGTGTGGACGATGGCTGAGGTCTTGACCAATACCGGTCGGATCGCCAGCAGCAGGGAAGCCGAGGACCGAGCTATGGCTGTCGAATGGGTTGTCGCTGCGGGTGTGTTTATAGCTGCGAGTGCGGCGTTGTGGGGCTTGAGTGCCTGGATGACGCGCCGTATCGAAGTGGCTGTTCCAAGTAACGGGCGCTTTCTGGAGGTCGATGGCGAGCGCTTTCATTATGTAGAGGAGGGCAAGGGGCCGCCGCTGGTGATGATCCACGGCCTGATGGGCAGCAGTCGCAACCTGACTTATGCCTTGTCTGCCCAATTGCGCGAGCACTTTCGGGTGATCACCCTGGACCGCCCCGGCTCAGGCTATTCCACCCGGCTTAAAGGCACCGGTGCCGACCTGCAAAGCCAGGCCCGGCAAGTGGCGACCTTTATCCAGACCCTGGACCTGGGCCAGCCCCTGGTGCTGGGGCATTCATTGGGCGGGGCGATTTCCCTGGCATTGGCCCTGGACCATCCCCACGCGGTGTCCGGGCTGGTGCTGGTGGCGCCATTGACCCACCCCCAACGCATGATCCCCCTGGTGTTTCTCTCTCTGGCCGTGCGCCCGGCCTGGCTGCGGCGCTGGGTGTCGCGCACGTTGACGGTGCCCATCGGCATGCTCACCAGCGGCGCAGTGGTCAAGGCAGTGTTCGCCCCCGACCCGGCACCGGCCGACTTCGCCACCCGTGGCGGCGGGATGCTGGGGATGCGCCCTGACAACTTCTATGCCGCCTCCACCGAAATCGGCCTGGTCAATGATTACCTGCCGGATATGGTCAAGCGCTACCCCCAACTGCGCCTGCCCATCGGCCTGATCTATGGTTCGCGGGACAAGGTGCTGGACTTTCGCAAACACGGCCAGGCCCTGGCAGACAAGGTGCCGGGGCTCAAAATGCAGGTGATCGAAGGCCGCGGCCACATGCTGCCAATCACCGCCACCGAGCGCGTGGCGGCCCTGGTGGAGCAGGTGGCCAAGCGCAGCAAGCCGGTAGAAAGCGCCACCGTCCTGCACCCGCCATTTGCACTGGCGAGCAAATAATCGTGCACCCCACGGCGTGGTCGAGAGTCGGTAACGCTTGCCCTAGACACCTGACCGAATGGATGAAAAAGAGACTGCCCGGTCACGTAGAAAAGGCTTCGAAAAAGTAGTTGACGACCTAACGGTTCCGCGCTATTTATTTAAAAAAATATTTCAATATTTATTTTGAAATGATTTTTGAAATGCCTAAGAGCGAATAAAATAATGAAAAAAACGCCTTTTATCGCATGGTTGATTTCAAGTGGCTTTCAGTGCCGCCTGAATCTGTTGTCTGCCTCTTTTGCTTCGCTCTCCCTCCCTGCCGCGCAGTGCGCCCGGAGGCTGCCATGAATCAGACCCTGGCTGCCCCGCACGTCTGGACCGACGGTAAGCGCCACCTGTGGTGGCTCGGCATCATGCCTTTGGCAACCCCGCTATTGTCCGGCGCGCTGGCCATCACCACCGGTGTACAAGAACTGTGGTGGGTGGGTGTGCTGGTGATTTTCGGCCTGATCCCGCTGATTGACGGCCTGCTCGGCGAAGACGTCAGCAACCCGCCGGAATCTGCGGTCAGCGGCCTTGAATCGCAGAAGTACTACCGCTGGATCGTCTACACCGGCGTGTTGCTTGTTATCTCCTCCCTGGTGATTACCGGTTGGCTGGCTGTCAGCGGCATCGACTGGATGATCAACGGTGGGCTGCTGCAACTCACGGCGTCCATGGACCCATCGAGCTGGATGGCGCAAACCGCCAGCTTCCTGACTGCCCGGGTGCAACTGCACGGTGACGTCAGTTGGTTCACCTACCTGGGCATGGCCATGTCCACCGGCGCCGCCACCGGCATCGCGATCAACACTGCCCATGAACTGGGACACAAGCCGCGCCTGCTGGAGATCGTGCTGGCCAAGATCACCCTGGCGCCAACCTTCTACGGGCACTTCTATACCGAACACAACCGTGGCCATCACGTACGCGTCGCCACCCCGGAAGACCCGGCCAGCTCCCGGCTGGGGGAGAGCTTCTGGGCGTTCCTGCCGCGCTCGGTGTGGTTCAGCGCGCGCTCGGCTTGGAACCTGGAACGTGAACGCCTGCGCAAGCTCGGCCTGCCGGCCTGGCACTGGAAGAACGGCGTGCTCAGCGCCTGGATGTACAGCGTGGTGTTGTGGGGCGCAATGATCGCCTGGCTGGGTGTGGCCGTGATTCCCTTTTTGGTGATCCAAGGCATCTACGGCTTCTCGTTGCTGGAAGTAGTGAACTATGTCGAACACTACGGCCTTAAACGCCAGAAGTTGCCCAATGGTCGTTATGAGCGGTGTTCGCCGCGCCACTCCTGGAACAGTAACCGTATTGTCACCAATATCTTTCTGTTCCAGTTGCAGCGCCACTCCGATCACCACGCCAACCCGACCCGCAGTTATCAGTCGCTGCGCCACTTTGATGAATCGCCGCAACTGCCCTACGGCTACGCCAGCATGATTGTCTGGGCCTACATCCCTTACTTGTGGCGCCGGCGCATGGATCATCGGGTACTGCGGCACTATTCGGGGGATGTCACCCTGGCCAATATCCAGCCATCCAAACGTTTGAAGATACTGGAGAAGTACGGCAAGACCAGCACCTTCTAATGTGAATCAACCGTTGTAGGGCGCACTCGGGATCTGTGTATCGCGCAGGTTTTCATCGCCCACGGTTTACCGGTTTCGAGTGCTGCTTAGTTGCAAGAAAGTTGTTTGACCCTAACAAAAATAAAATCAAGGGAAGGACGTACACCATGCAAAAAACTGCCAAGTTCACTACGCATATCGTGCTCGCTGCACTGGGCCTTATCGCCTATCACCAGGCCCAGGCGGCACGCATTGAACCCGCCGGCAGCGCCTTCACTGCCCAGGGCCCCATCAGCTTTTCCAAGGGCGCGCTGATCAGCGCCGATTGCACCATCAAAGTGGCCGGCAAGGTCGCGGCCGATGGTTCGCAAGTCAATGTCGACAAGGTCGAATTCGACGGAGGCCTCAAGTGCAGCCGCGTCGAAGCCATCAACTTGCCGTGGATCCTGGTGGCCAAAGACACCACCAGCGGCTCTATGTCGAAGATCAGCGTCGACGTGCACGCCTTTGGCCTGGGCGGCAAGTGCGGCCCATCCACCGCCGAAGGCACCTGGGATAACGCCACCGGCAAGTTGGAGGCGGCCAATGTGCCGATTGGCGAAGACTGCAAGATCAAGAGCGTGTCGATCAAGATGCCGCCGACTTTCAAAGTCGTCGAGTAATCACCCGAAGTTGTAGCGGTAATTGCATTGAAATTTGGCTGGAAAGGGAAGTTCTGCTGTTTCTCCGTGACCTCTCGATCATGGCCATTACCCCGGCGAAATGACTCGCCATACATGTGAGGAAAAATAATGAAAAGTTTCAAAACCCTCGTTTGTGTAAGTTCGTTTGCTCTGTGCTTTGGCGCGGCTTCGATGGCCAGTGCGGCGTCGATTACCCCAAATGGCGCGTTTACCACTGACCCAGGCACCATTGTTGTCACGTCGCCGTCTTCCGGTGGGGCTCCAATCACTTGTGGCATTACGTTCGGCGGTACTGTTACCGCAGGCGTCGCGACTATTACTGCAGCAAGTCTGACCGGGGGTGGGCTGTGCGCATTGCCTACCTTGAAAAATATCCCATCTCCGGGGTGGAAGTTGACGGCTACCAGTTTTACGCCAAGTACTGGTGCGGGCACAGGCATTGTTGAGCGAGTAGGTTGGACTGTTGTGTTCCCACCGTCTAACTGCGGCGCAGGCACTATCAACGTCGCCTGGGACCAGGCAACGCAGATGCTGACCGCCGCCAATCAGCCGCTCTCCGGCAACTGCTCCGTGCAGTCTTTGAAAGTTAAAGCACCGACTCTGACCCTGGCTCCTTAAACCATCGCACTTATTAGTGCAAAGGGCTGATCACCCCTGAAAGACAGGTGCCTCTAGTGAGGCACCTGTTGAGGCAACCCGGATCGGTAAGGCCGACTCTGGTAGATAAAAATAATAAGGAGTGGAGCATGAATAACAAGAAACAGCAGGCTCAGGCGTTACTTGGCCTGGCATTGTTGGGGGGGCTAATGGCTGTGGCCGGTCCGGTTCAGGCGGGCGGTTTCATGACTCCGACCTCGAACACGGCGGGTTGGGGCCGGGCGTTTGGTGGTGGTTCGATGTTCAAGAACGATCCGTCAGCGGCCTACAACAACCCTGCTGCAATGGCCTTCATTGACAAAACCATTTCGCAGTTCACCCTCAACTTCGCCAATATCGACATCAAGTACAAAGGGTCGGCCTACGACTATTCTGGCCGTCCAATGTCCGAAACTACCTTCGACGAAAACTACAACCCCACTTACAACGATCGTACCGGTAACGGTGGCCAGGCCGGCTTCGAGGCGTGGGTGCCTACGGGCTTTATGGTGATTCCAATCAATGACCGTTTCGCCTTTGGTCTGAGCCAGGTGGTGCCCATGGGCGCCCGTACCACGTACGACCAGGATTGGAAAGGCCGCGACTTTGCAGTGGACACCCGAATTGAAACCGTTGGCCTGACCGGCTCGCTGTCGTTCAAGGTTAATGATGAGTTTTCCATCGGCGGTGGTGCGATTCTTCAGCACACCAAAGGTTTTGTGAGCCAGAACGTCGACCTGTATGCCGCCGCTGCCCAGTCGCCGGACTTTGGGATGATTCCGTTTCCGGCCGGCCAGGGTTTCGCCTTGATGCGCGTGAAGGTCGACAATAATTCCCTGGGCTGGTTTGCAGGGATGACCTGGAAGCCTACGGCGCAAGACACCCTGGGCTTGAACTACCACGCCAAGATCAAGAACAAGCTGGAGGGCAAGTACAACATGTACGCTGACCCGACCTCGGAGGGACTGATGACCATTCCGGTGGTCGACGGTAAAACCCTGGTCGAACTGGCTTACCCCGGGCTGAAACTGTATCCAGGCGGTGCCAATGCCTCCACGCAACTGGACATTCCTGCCAACGCGTCCCTGGACTGGGTACACGACTTCTCTGACCGCCTGACCCTGGGCGCCAGCGTGACCTGGACCCAATGGTCGTCCTTCGAGGCGCTGACCTTGAAGTCCAATGGCAGCACCATTGTGTCGATCCCGTACAAGTACAAGAACACCTGGATGTATTCCTTCGGTGGCGACTACAAGCTCACGGATGATTTTACCGTGCGCGCCGGTGTGGCCTTTGACCAGACCCCAACCCGCAACTCCACCCGTGACCCACGCATCCCGGATGGTGATCGCACCTTCGCCTCCCTGGGCTTTGGCTACAACATCCGCGCCATTCCTGGCCTGAGCATCGACGGCGCGTATTCCCGCCAGTTTGTGGAAACCGTCAAGCTCAAGACCAAGAACGTTGATCGGCTTGGCGCAGGTTCGCTGGATGGCAAATCCGAGGCCAAGGGTGAAGTGGTCAGCCTGTCGGCCACGTACGCCTTTTAACGTGTCTGCGTAGTACCGAGGTAAACCCACAGTCAGCGCATCTTTCTGTGGGGTTTACCTCAGGGTGCACCAATGGGTCGCCCACGCGACCCATTGTGAGTTCTTCCTCCTTCTGGCATTTCGGCTGACGCGTTCGGCCATGAATTTTTTCGCGAACCGATTAAATAAAAATTTCAAAACAAAATTTGAATTTAGCTTTTCAAGTTTGTAGTGTGGTGATCAGTCGCAGGCCATACCGGCTTGCTGACCTGCATGCCGTGCCCTGAATAAGTTGCCCTGAATAAGTAGAGGTATCTCCATGGTTATCTGGTTACTGGCGGGACTCGCTGCGGCGACTGCCCTGGCGTATCGACAAGCGGCAGCCACTTTGTGGCTGGGGGCTGGCCTGGTCTGGTTGGCCGGTGGCTATCTGTTCAATGGGGTCGCAGGGTTTGGCCTGAGCGTTGCGGCGCTGTTGGTGGTGTTGCCGGCGCTGCTGCTGAGCATCAAGCCCCTGCGCCGGACGCTGTTGACCAGCAAGGCCTTGGGCCTGTTTCGCACGATCATGCCGGCCATGTCCGACACTGAGCGCGCGGCTATCGAGTCCGGCACCGTGTGGTGGGACGCCGAGCTGTTCAGCGGCAAACCCAACTGGCAGCGCCTGCTGCAAGCCGCGCCGGCACGCTTGAGCGCCGAAGAGCAGGCGTTCCTCGACAACGAAGTGGAAACCCTCTGCGACATGGCCAACGACTGGGAAACCACCCAGGTCTGGCAGGACCTGTCGCCCGAAGGCTGGCAGTACACCAAGGACGCCGGTTTCCTCGGCATGATTATTCCCAAGCAATATGGCGGCAAGGGCTTCTCCCACTATGCCCATTCGCAGGTGGTGATGAAGCTGTCGACCCGTTGCTCGGCAGCGGCGATTTCGGTGATGGTTCCCAACTCCCTGGGCCCTGCCGAGCTGCTGCTGCATTACGGCACCGATGCCCAGCGCAATTACTACCTGCCGCGCCTGGCCCGTGGCGAAGACATTCCGTGCTTTGCCTTGACCAGCCCCTATGCCGGCTCCGACGCCGGGGCCATTCCAGACCTGGGCATCGTCTGCAAGGGCATGCATGAAGGCCAGGAAGTGCTGGGTTTCAGCGTGACCTGGGACAAGCGCTATATCACCCTCGGGCCCATCGCCACGGTGCTGGGCCTGGCCTTTCGCGCCGAAGACCCGGACGGGCTGCTGGGCCAGCCCGGCTCGCTGGGTATCACCTGCGCGTTGATCCCTACGTCCCATCCCGGGGTGAACAGTGGCCGCCGCCATTGGCCCCTCAATGCGGTGTTCCAGAACGGCCCGACCACCGGCAAAGACGTGTTTATCCCCCTGGAGTGGGTGATCGGCGGCCGCGAGCAAGTGGGCAACGGCTGGCGCATGTTGATGGAATGCCTGGCGGCCGGGCGGGCGATTTCCCTGCCATCGGCCAACGTCGGCCTGGGCAAGGTGGCGGTACGCGGCACCACGGCCTATGCGGCGATGCGCAAGCAGTTCGGCCTGCCGATCGGCAAGTTCGAAGGGGTGCAGGCACCATTGGCGCGCATGGCCGGGCACTTGTATGCCTGCGATGCAGTGCGCAAGGTATCGGTGGCGTCGTTGGATGCTGGCGAGAAACCTTCGGTGATTTCGGCGATTGCCAAATACCACGTCACCGAGCGTGCGCGAATCATCGTCAACGATGGCATGGACATCGTCGCCGGCAAGGGCATCTGCATGGGGCCCAACAACTTCCTGGCCCGTGCCTATCAGCAAAGCCCTATCGCGATCACCGTGGAAGGGGCAAACATCATGACCCGCTGCCTGATCATCTATGGCCAGGGCCTGATCCGGTGCCATCCTTACGTGTTCCGTGAGATGGAAGCGGCGCGCAACACCGATCATCGCCAGGCGTTGCTGGCGTTCGACAGCGCCATGTTCGGTCACCTGAGCTTTGTGCTGGCCAATACCGTACGGGCGGCAGTGCATTCCCTGACAGGCGGGCGCCTGATTGCCGTGCCGGCCAAGACCGACCCGGCGCTGGCGCCTTACTATCGCCAGGCCAATCGGCTGTCGGTGGTGCTGGCGTTGATTTCCGATATCTCCATGGGCGTGCTGGGTGGTGCGCTCAAGCGCAAAGAAAGCATCACCGGGCGCCTGGGCGATATTCTGTCCCAGCTCTACATCCTGTCCTGCGTGCTCAAGCGCTTTGAGGATGATGGCCGGCCCCAGGCCGATCTGCCGCTGGTGCATTGGTCGGCCCAGGACGCACTGTTGCGGGCCCATGAGGCCCTGGCCGAGGTGCTCGACAATTACCCCTCCAAGCCGGCTGCGGCAGTGATTCGTGGCTTGAGCTTCCCGTTTGGCATTCCCCAGCGCAAACCATCAGATCGCTTGCTGGCCCAGGTGGCCGAACTGGTGCAGACCCCCGGCGAAAGCCGCGACCGCTTGCTGGCCAATTCCTACATCCCACGTCCGGAAATCGACAAGCTGGCCTACGGCGAATTGGCGTTCCGCCTGTTGCCCCAGGTGGAGTTGATCGAAGGGCGGCTCAAGGCGGCGGTCAAGCAAGGCACCCTCGAACCGATGCCGATCAGCACCACGGCCTTCACCGCCTGGCGCATCAAGGCCCGCGCCCTGGACCTGATCAGCGCCGATGAAGACGCCTTGCTGGCGCGCTATGTGGAGTACGCCGACCACGGCATCCAGGTGGATGACTTCCCGCAGGACTTTGGCTTGCTGGAGGCATTGCAAAAGCGCCAGCAAACCTTGGAACAAGCAGCCAAGCCCAGCACCAGAAAGCGTGAAAACGCCCCGGTGAACTAAACACCAACACGCGCCCTGTAGGAGCTGGCTTGCCTGCGATAGCGGTGTGTCTGTGCCAAAGATGCAATCTGACACACCGCCATCGCAGGCAAGCCTGCTCCCACAGGAGATTGGGTTTGCAGGTCAGGAAAACGGATCGATTTATGAGCGACAGCTATCTCTCTTTTGTTAATTCCCCCTGGGGCCGTCGCCTGGCCCAGACCATTGGGCTGCCACAGCCCTTGCCCCTGCAGCGCCACCGCAGCGGCCAACAGGGCTTGGCCAACCCGGTGATCATCGCCGGGGCAGGGCGCCTGGCGGAGGAAGTGCGGCGTATCTTCAAGGCCACCGACACCGTGCCGGCCCAGGCCGCTACGCTCAAGGCGCCGTCCACGGTCAAAGTCCAGGGCGCGGTGTTCGACGCCAGCGCCGTGGTCGACCTCAAGCAACTGGACGAACTCTACGAGTTCTTCCACGCCAACGCCCGGCGCCTGGGGCAACACGCACGGGTGGTGGTGCTGGGCACCGCGCCCGAACACTGCCAGGACTTGCCCCAGGCGATCGCCCAGCGCGCCCTGGAGGGTTTGGTGCGGTCCCTGGCCAAGGAACTGCGCCGGGCGATCACCGTGCAGTTGATCTATGTCGCGCCGGGGGCCGAGCAGGCCTTGGAAAGCAGCCTGCGGTTCTTCCTGTCGCGGCGTTCGGCCTACGTCTCGGGGCAGGTGGTGCGCCTGGAACAAGCGGTGGATACCGCGCCTGCCATCAACTGGGACAAACCCTTGAGCGGCCGCCGCGCCCTGGTCACCGGGGCCTCCCGCGGCATCGGCCTGGCCATCGCCCAGGTCCTGGCCCGTGATGGCGCGCAGGTGGTCTGCGTGGATGTGCCGCAAGCGTTGTCATCCCTGGAGCAGGCGGCCAGCAGTGTCGACGGCCACGCCTGGGCGCTGGATATCACCGCCGCCGATGCGGTGCAGCAGTTGCAGGCCTATGTCGCCGAGCACGGCGCATTTGATGTGGTGGTGCACAACGCCGGGATCACCCGCGACAAGACCATCGCCAAGATGACCGAAGCGGCCTGGCGCAGTGTGCTGGCGGTCAACCTCCAGGCACCGTTGCACTTGAGTGACGCCTTGCTGCAAGGGCAGGGGCTCAATGCCGGTGGGCGGATTGTCTGTGTGTCGTCGATCTCCGGGATCGCTGGCAACCTGGGGCAAAGCAACTACGCCACGTCCAAGGCCGGGGTGATTGGCCTGGTGCAGGGCCTGGCACCGGTGGCGGCGGCGCGGCAGGTCACGGTCAATGCCGTGGCACCGGGTTTTATCGAGACCCAGATGACCGCGAAAATCCCGCTGATGATTCGCGAAGCGGGGCGGCGCATGAACTCCCTGTCCCAGGGCGGGCAACCCATCGACGTCGCCGAAACCATCGCCTGGCTGGCGCACCCGGCCTCGGGCGGGGTCAACGGCCAAGTGGTGCGGGTGTGCGGCCAAAGCCTGTTGGGAGCCTGAACATGGACTACGTGACGCAGATTATCGACCCGCCACCGTCGCGCAATCGCCTGCTGCTCGACGGCCTGCTGGCGCTGCGCAAGCCTACGCTTGAAGGCGTGCCGAGCTTGCCCAAGGAGCGCCTGGTGCGCTCGGCGGTGCCATTGTGCGCCAATGAGATGGCCGCCTATGGCCGGGCCTGTGGCTTTCGGCGTGAGCAAGGCGTGCCGCTGTCCTATCCCCATGTGCTGGCGTTCCCCTTGCACTTGATGCTGCTGACGCGCCCGAGCTTTCCGTACCCGGCCAGTGGCATGGTGCATCTGGCCAATCGCATTCGTCAGCATCGGCGCCTGCAGGAAGGCCAGGCCCTGCGCCTGGAGGTGTTTGCCGAGCGCTGGGTGGCCCATGCCAAGGGCCAGGCATTGAGTATCGCCACCCATGCCTACAGCGCTGGCGAGTTGGTGTGGCAAAGCGACAGCCTGTACCTGCGCCGGGATGTGGCCAATCCGGTGGGCGAGCCTTGGGGCGACAGCCTGGCCTTGCCCGAAGAAGCCTTGCGGCGCACTCAACGCTGGGTGCTGCCGGCGGATCTGGGGCGACGTTTTGCCAAGGTGTCGGGGGATTTCAACCCGATCCACACCTCGCTGATCGGTGCGCGCCTGTTCGGCTTTCGCCGGGCCATCGCCCATGGCATGTGGACCTTGGGCCGCGCCCTGGCCGCGCAACAACCTCCAGGCGGGCTGGACGTGGCCGAGGCCCACTGCGAGTTCAAACTGCCGATCTTCCTGCCCGGCCAGGTCGCCCTGTGGAATGCCCCGGCAGACGGCCCCCACCGTGCATTCGAGGTGCGCAACCCGGCCGGCGACAAACCCCATATGCGCGGCCTGTTTATCTGGCATCCACGTTTTGATGAGAGTCGTCCATGAGTGACTACAGCTTCAGCCCCGCCCCGACGCGCCGGGTGGCGATTGTCGGCGGCAACCGCATTCCGTTTGCCCGCTCCAACACGGTATACGCCCACGACAGCAACCAGGATTTGCTGGTGGCCGCGCTGCAAGGCCTGGTGGACCGCTACAACCTCCACGGCCTGCGCCTGGGCGAGTTCGCCGCCGGTGCGGTGATCAAGCACTCGCGGGATTTCAACCTGGCCCGCGAGTCGCTGTTGTCCACCACCCTGTCTGCCGAGACCCCGGCCTACGACCTGCAACAAGCCTGCGGCACCGGCCTGGAAGCGGCGTTGCTGGTGGCCAATAAAATCGCCCTCGGCCAGATTGAAGTGGGAATTGCCGGGGGCGCCGACACGACCTCCGACGCGCCTATCGGCATCAACGAATCCCTGCGCCGTACGCTGCTGGCGGCCAACCGCGCCAAGGGCACGGGCAACAAATTGCGCAGCCTGTTGCAGGTGCGCCCGTCGATGTTTTTCAAGCCGCTGCTGCCGCGCAATGGCGAGCCGCGTACTGGCTTGTCCATGGGCGAGCACTGCGAAGAAATGGCCAAGCGCTGGCAGATCAAGCGCCTGGCCCAGGACGAACTGACCCTCAGCAGTCACCAGCGCCTCGACGCGGCCTATAAAAACGGCTTTTTCGACGACCTGATCAGCCCCTATCGCGGCCTGGCCCGCGACAACAACCTGCGCGCCGATGCCAGCCTGGAGAAGCTCGCCAGCCTGGCCCCGGCCTACGACCGGCAGAACGGCACCCTCACGGCCGGTAACTCCACCCCCCTGACCGATGGCGCCTCGGTGGTGCTGCTGGCCAGTGAGGAATGGGCCGCCGCCCGCGGCCTACCGGTGTTGGCGTACCTGCGTACCGGTGAGACCGCCGCGGTGAATTTCGTTGACGGCAGCGAAGGCCTGCTGATGGCGCCAGCCTATGCGGTGCCCCGCATGCTGGCGCGTGAGGGCCTGAGCTTTGCCGACTTTGATTTCTTCGAGATTCACGAAGCCTTCGCCGCCCAGGTGCTGTGCACCCTCAAGGCCTGGGAAGACCCTGATTACTGCCGTGAGCGCCTGGGACTGGATGCGCCGCTGGGCCCCATCGACCGCGACAAGATGAACGTCAACGGCGGCTCCCTGGGCTGCGGCCATCCATTCGCCGCCACCGGTGGTCGTCAACTGGCGGCGCTGGCCAAGGCCATCCACCAGCGTGGTGGCGGGCGCGGGCTGATTTCCATCTGTGCCGCCGGCGGCCTGGGCATTACCGCCATCGTTGAAAAGTAGCCGTACAAAAACAACAACAAGGAGACTGCCATGAACGCTGTGAGCCAGGAACAAACCGAACGTATCTGGTTGAACGCCTACCTGCCCGGGGTGCCCACGGACATTGAGGCCGGCATCGAGGACTACCCGTCGTTGCGCGAGGTCTTCCTGGAGCACCTGCACAAGTACCGTGACCGTGTGGCCTACGTCAGCATCGGCACCGAAATGACCTACGCCGCCTGGCAGGCCCAGGGCGTTGCCTTTGCCGCCTGGCTGCAGGCCCAGGGTGTGCGCAAGGGCGACCGCGTGGCGTTGATGATGCCTAACTGCCTGCAGTACCCGATCTGCTTGCTGGGCACCATCCTCGCCGGTGCGGTGGTGGTCAACGTCAACCCGTTGTACACCTCCCACGAACTCAAGCACCTGCTCAAGGACAGCGGCGCCGAGACCGTGGTGATCTTCGAAAACTTCGCCCACACCCTGGAAAAAGTCGTGGCCGGCAGCACCGTCAAACGTGTGGTCATTGCCGCTATCGGCGACCTGCTCGGCACCTTCAAGGGCGCGGCGATGAACTTCATCCTGCGTCGCGTGCAAAAGCAGGTGCCGGCCTTCAATCTGCCAGGCGCGGTGCGCTTCAACACCGCCCTCAAGCAGGGCCGGGGCCTGACGCACACGCCGGTGCCGCTGGCGCGCGAGGAACTGGCATTTCTGCAATACACCGGCGGCACCACCGGCGATGCCAAGGGCGTGATGCTCAGCCACCGCAATATCATCGCCAACCTGTTGCAGGCCAAGGCATGGGTCGGCGATCAACTGGATCAGAACCAGCAAGAAACCAACGTCACCCTGTTGCCGCTCTATCACATCTTTTCCCTGACGGTGAATTGCCTGATGTTCATGTGCCTGGGCGGGCGCAACATCCTGATCGCCAACCCACGGGACGTGAAGCGCGTGCAGATGATCCTGCGCAAGGAGCGCTTCAACGGGATTGCCGGGGTCAACACATTGTTCAACGGCTTGCTGGAGAACGCGGAGTTCCGTGCGCGGGACTTTTCCGACCTGCGCCTGGTGATCGCTGGCGGCATGGCCACCCACACGGCGGTGGCCAAGCGCTGGAAAGAAGTCACTGGCCTGCCGATCATCGAGGGTTACGGCCTGACGGAATGCTCGCCGGTGGTGAGCATCAGCCCCATCGATATCTCACGCATGCGCGACATGGAATTTACCGGCAGCATCGGCGTGCCATTGCCGTCGACCTGGGTGCGCTTCATCCGCGAGGACGGCGCATTGGCTGACATTGGCGAGCAGGGCGAACTGCAGGTGCGCGGCCCGCAGGTGATGCAGGGCTACTGGCAACGCCCCAAGGAAACCGCCGAGGTGCTGGATGCCGAGGGCTGGCTGTCGACTGGGGATATCGGGGTGATGAATGCACAGGGCTTCATCCGCCTGGTGGATCGCAAGAAGGACATGATCCTCGTGTCGGGCTTCAACGTTTACCCCAATGAGATCGAGGATGTGGTGGCCTTGCACCCGGGCGTGGCGGAAGTGGCGGCGATTGGTGTGGAAGATGGGGTGACCGGGGAGAAGGTGAAAATTGTGGTAGTGCGCCGCGACCCGAACCTGACCCAGGAGCAACTGTTGGCCCATTGCCGGGAGTACCTGACGGGCTACAAGGTGCCCAAGTTTGTCGAGTTCCGCACCGAGGAACTGCCCAAGACTACCGTGGGCAAGGTCCTACGCCGGGCACTGCGCTAACTGTAGGAGCCGGCTTGCCGGCGATAGCGGTGGGTCAGTTGATACATCTCTGCCTGAACGGACGCCATCGCGGGCAAGCCCGCTCCCACAGGGAATCTTTATCGGGCAGAGTATTCGGCCACACCACAAATCAAAGGTGGGAGCTGGCTTGCCTGCGATAGCGGTGGGTCATTTGATACATTTCTGCCTGAACGGACGCCATCGCGGGCAAGCCCGCTCCCACAGGGGATCTTTATCGGGCAGAGTATTTTGGCCACACCACCCATCAACTGTGGGAGCTGGCTTGTCGGATCGCTGCACCGCTGCGATAGCGGTACCTCGGCCACCCAAGCAGTGACTGAACCACCGCTTTCGCGGGCAAGTCGCACCGCCGCTCCCACAGGGGGGTATGCAGATTCAGACCTGGTTCACGTTGACCCAGCGCTCTTCCCGCGCAGCGAGGCGAATGGCTGTCGCCAGCCGTTCCACTGCCCACGCCTCCTCGAAATCAGTCCCCGTCGCGCCTTGCCCAGCCAGTGCCATGATCAACTCCTGCACCTCCAGGGTCTTCAACTCGTTGTACCCCAACTGATGCCCCGCCGCCGGGCTGAACGCGGCATAGCCGGGCAGGGCGGGGCCGGCCAGTAAACGCTGGAAACTGTCTGCGCCAGCCCGGCATACCCGCAGTTCATTCAAGCGCTCCTGGTCGAAGGCCAGCGTGCCTTGTGTACCACTGATCTCGAAACTCAAATGGTTCTTGTAGCCACGCTTTAGCCAACTGCTGCTGACGGTCCCGCGCGCGCCGTTGGCAAAGCGCAGCAAGCCATGCACCTGGTCGTCGATCTCGATCGGCCGCCTCTCGCTACTGCCAGGGCTGGCAGGTCGTTGACCGTGGACCGTCTGGCTGTCGGCACAAACGTGCGTGATATCGCCCACCAGATACCGCGCCATCGCCAGCAGATGACTACCGAGGTCCGCCAGGGCGCCGCCAGCATGTCCCACCTCACAGCGCCATGACCACGGCGAGGCCGGGTCGGCCATGAAGTCTTCACTGAACTCGCCCTGGAAACTGATGATCTGCCCCAGTTCGCCCGCTTCAATCATCTGCCGCGCCAGGACGATCATCGGGTTGTGCTGGTAGTTGTAGCCGACCCGCGTCACCACCCCGGCCTCACGGGCGGCGCGGCGCATCGCGTCGGCCTGTTCCAGGCTCACGGCCAGGGGCTTTTCGCAATACACCGCCTTGCCCGCCGCCAGTGCAGCCATGGCCATGGGGTAGTGCAGGTGATTGGGGGTGGTGATGGCCACCAGGTCCACTTGCGGGTCATCGATCAATTGTTGCCAGTCGCCATGGGCCTTGGCGAACCCCCAGGCGCTGGCGCAGCGTTGTGCGCGCTCGGTATCGGCATCGGCCAGGGCCGCCAGCGTCAGGTTGAAGGGCAAATCAAATACCGTACGGGCGTTATTGAACGCCAGTGCGTGGGCACGGCCCATGAAGCCTGTACCGATCAGGCCGATTCCAAGTGCGCGCATGGCGATGGTCCTTTTGATTGTTATTTTCAGGAAGGCAATTAATAGAATAAAAATTCTCAATCATCAATACGTGGAATATAAATATTATCACCTTGTAGGAGCGAGCTTGCTCGCGAAGGTCGCCAACGATGACGCGGGGCTCCAGGCCCCCGAGGTGCTCTGAGGGTGTTCGCGAGCAAGCTCGCTCCTACAGAGAAATGTACGAAGTCATCATTTCGGCGAATGCGGCTATATTCAGCCAGCAGGCAAAAGGCCTTCAGTTAACAAAAGATAACGTAGCGCCGATTGTCAGACGATTCGAAAGCCCGATAGGATGGCCCCTGCTTCCTCAAGGGGCTCTAGATTGCAGGTTTGCGCACTGCGAACACCCTGGAAGGTGTTACGACCTAACAATAATAAATGGGAGAAAGGTCTATGAGTGAGCCTGTCATGGGTGTGGGTTTTTGCCGCCCGCTCGCATCGCGCAAGGTCGCGGTGCTGGCTACAGCGCTCTCGCTGCTGGGGGTTGTCGCGTTGTCGACGGCTGCCCAGGCTGCAACCGAAGCCGCAGAACCTGCGGTATTTGCCATTGAATCGCCAAGGGCCGAAAAAGGCCTGATGATCGACGTCGTGCACGCCGGCAAACGCCTGGTGGCGGTCGGTGATCGCGGGCATATCCTTTATTCCGATGATCAGGGCGTCACCTGGGTGCAAGCCAAGGTGCCGACCCGGCAACTGCTCACGGCAGTGTTTTTTATCGACGAGCAGCACGGTTGGGCGGTGGGGCATGACGCCAAGATCCTCGCCAGCACCGATGCCGGGGCCACCTGGACTGAGCAGTTCAAAGACCTCAGCCGTGAAGCGCCGCTGCTGGACGTACTCTTCAACGACCCCAACCACGGCTTTGCGGTGGGCGCCTACGGTGCGCTGATCGAGACCACCGACGCGGGCAAGACCTGGACCGATGTCAGCGATCGCCTCGACAACGAAGACCAGTACCACCTCAACGCCATCGCCCAGGTCAAGGATGCCGGCCTGTTCATCGTCGGTGAGCAGGGCAGCATGTTCCGCTCCAGCGACGAGGGGCAGACCTGGGAAAAACTCGAAGGCCCCTACGAGGGTTCGCTGTTTGGCGTGATCGGCACCGCGCAGCCCAAAACCCTGCTGGCCTACGGCTTGCGCGGCAACCTGTTCCGCTCCACCGACTTTGGCGACACCTGGGAACCGGTGGCGCTCAAGGCCGCCCGTGGCACCCTGGAATTTGGCCTGTCGGGCGCGACCCTGCTCGACGACGGCACCCTGGTGGTGGTCGGCAACGGTGGCAGCGTGGTAGTCAGCCACGACGATGGCCTGACGTTCAGCGTATTCAACCGCCCGGACCGTATTTCACTGTCGGCGGTGACGGCGGCGGGCAACGGCGACTTGATTCTGGTGGGGCAGGGTGGCGTACGCGTCGCCGAGCCAACTGGCGCCGAACGCAAAAAACAATAAGAAGGCGGGGATAGAATGAGCAGTCATCACAACGATAAAGCGACCTTTCTTGAGCGCCTGATCTTCAACAACCGCCCGGCAGTGATCGTGATCTGCCTGCTGGTGAGCATTTTCCTGTTCTGGCAGGCCACCTTGATCCGGCCTTCCACCAGCTTCGAAAAAATGATCCCGCTGCAGCACCCCTTCATCGAAAAGATGATGGAACACCGCAACGACCTGGCAAACCTGGGCAACACCGTGCGTATCTCGGTGGAGGCCAAGGACGGTGACATCTTCAGCAAGGAGTACATGGAGACCCTGCGTCAGATCAACGACGAGGTGTTCTACATCTCCGGTGTTGACCGCTCCGGCCTCAAGTCCCTGTGGAGCCCCAGCGTGCGCTGGACTGAAGTGACCGAAGAAGGCTTTGCCGGCGGTGAAGTGATCCCGCAGAGCTACAACGGCTCGCCGGAAAGCCTCGACCAGTTGCGCAATAACGTGCTCAAGTCCGGCCAGGTCGGGCGCCTGGTGGCCAACGACTTCAAGTCGAGCATCGTCGATATCCCGTTGCTGGAGTCCTACCCGGACCCGCAGGACCAGGGCAAGTTGCTGGCCTTGGACTACCAGAAGTTTTCCCACGAACTGGAAGACAAGATCCGCACCAAGTTCCAGGAGCAGAACCCCAACGTCCAGATCCATATCGTTGGCTTTGCCAAGAAAGTCGGTGACCTGATCGACGGCCTGATCATGGTGGTGCTGTTCTTCGGTATCGCGTTCGTGATCACCCTGGTGCTGCTGCTGTGGTTCACCAACTGCCTGCGCAGCACGGTCGCGGTGTTGATCACGACGCTGGTGGCCGTGGTCTGGCAACTGGGGTTGATGCACTTCTTCGGGTTCGGCCTGGATCCGTATTCCATGCTGGTGCCGTTCCTGATCTTCGCCATCGGCATTTCCCACGGCGTACAGAAGATCAACGGCATCGCCCTGCAATCCAGCGAGGCCGACAACGCCCTGACAGCGGCCCGCCGCACGTTCCGGCAACTGTTCCTGCCGGGGATGATCGCGATTCTTGCGGATGCGGTGGGCTTCATCACCCTGCTGATCATCGATATCGGCGTGATCCGTGAATTGGCCATCGGCGCTTCCATCGGTGTGGCGGTGATCGTGTTCACCAACCTGATCCTGCTGCCGGTAGCGATTTCCTATGTCGGCATCAGCAAGCGTGCGATCGCCAAGAGCAAGAAAGACGCCAACCGCGACCATCCGTTCTGGCGCCTGTTGTCGAACTTCGCCAGCCCCAAAGTTGCACCCATCTCCATTGCCCTGGCCCTGGTCGCCTTCGGTGGCGGCCTGTGGTACAGCCAGAACCTGAAGATCGGCGACCTCGACCAGGGTGCCCCGGAACTGCGTCCGGACTCGCGCTACAACAAAGACAACAACTTCATCATCAACAACTACTCCACCAGCTCCGATGTGCTGGTGGTGATGGTCAAGACCAAGGCTGAAGGCTGTTCGCGCTACGAAGCCATGGCGCCCATCGACCAGTTGATGTGGAAGATGCAGAACACCGAGGGCGTGCAGTCGGCGATCTCCCTGGTGACCGTGTCCAAGCAGATGATCAAGGGTATGAACGAGGGCAACCTGAAATGGGAAACCCTGTCGCGCAACCCGGATGTGCTGAACAACTCCATCGCCCGTGCCGACGGCCTGTACAACAACAATTGCTCCCTGGCGCCGGTGCTGGTGTTCCTCAACGACCACAAGGCCGAGACCCTCGACCGCGCGGTGCATGCGGTGCAGGAGTTCGCCAAGGAAAACAACAAGGACGGCCTGGAGTTTATCCTCGCCGCCGGTAACGCCGGGATCGAAGCGGCCACCAACGAGGTGATCAAGGAAGCCGAGCTGACCATCCTGATCCTGGTCTACCTGTGCGTGGCGACCATGTGCATGATCACCTTCCGCTCCTGGGCGGCGACCTTGTGCATCGTGCTGCCGCTGGTGCTGACCTCGGTGCTGGGCAACGCGCTGATGGCGTTCATGGGCATCGGCGTCAAGGTCGCGACCTTGCCGGTGGTGGCGCTGGGCGTGGGGATTGGTGTGGACTACGGCATCTATATCTACAGCCGCCTGGAAAGTTTCCTGCGTGCCGGCCTACCGTTGCAGGAAGCCTACTACCAGACGCTCAAGTCCACCGGTAAAGCCGTGTTGTTCACCGGCCTGTGCCTGGCAATCGGCGTGTGCACCTGGATCTTCTCGGCGATCAAGTTCCAGGCTGACATGGGCCTGATGCTGACCTTCATGCTGCTGTGGAACATGTTTGGCGCACTGTGGCTGTTGCCGGCACTGGCGCGGTTCCTGATCAAACCCGAGAAACTCGCGGGCCAGAAGGGCAACTCGTTGTTTGCCCACTGATCAGCAGCCCCCTGGGGCCCATAAACTGTGGCGAGCGGGCTTGCCCCGCGCTGGGCTGCGCAGCAGCCCTAAAACCCAGCGCTATGGTGTATCTGCCACACCGCATTCGACTTACTAGGGCTGCTTTGCAGCCCAGCGCGGGGCAAGCCCGCTCGCCACAGCGGCCCTATGCGACCACATAGCCAGGGTTTTATCGCTCGAACGACAGAAACCAACGCTCAGCCAACGCCTTGCCAATCAATCCACGGTGTATGTCTACCACCGCCTGGGTGCCCTGCGGCTTGTCCAGCAGCTCAATGCACAAAAACTGTGGCGAGCGGGCTTGCCCCGCGCTGGGCTGCGCA
>NZ_MIFU01000107.1:0-27522 GCF_001855215.1 Pseudomonas sp. 06C 126
CGTAACAGTCTGATCACCTTTGTAAACATCATCCGGAGCCACAACCGAGACAGTCCCGCTCGACTGATTCACGCCAATGGTGATGACCTGGTTGTTATCCAGAGTCACAGTCACTGGGCTGGTGATATTAGTCACCGGTGCGCCGTTCTTATCCACCAAGGTTGCGGTGTAAACGATCTCACCACCTTCACCCACGGTTTTGGTCGCGGTCAGCACCACATCGACCTTGTCGATGGTGTCGTTGATCTGCGTCGTCGCCCCACCCGGAGCGATATCAAGCTTCTCGAAACCACCACCCACAAAGTCCGGATTGATCGTGACGTTGATCGGACCCGCATCTTTGAATACGTCGTCGGTCGGTGCCTTGGAGGTCACTTGGCCTGTGGTCTCGCCCTTGGCGATAGTGATGACGTCACCATTGCTCAAGGTAAGGGTCAGGTCGCTGCCGGCTTTGTTGCTCAGGGTCGCGGTGTAGGTGATGTTGCCACCCTCGTCGGCCTCGCCCGGTGCGGTCAGGGTGACGGTGGTGGTGTCAGTGGTGCCGGGTGTGTCGGTCACGGTGGTGTTGACTGGCGTGGTGCCAGGTACCAGGTTCTCGAAGTGCGCGCCGCCGGTCACATTGGTGATCGCGGTGGTGACGGTCTGGTTGCCCTCATACACGTCATTAGGCGCAACAGTGCTGGCAGTGCCCGCGGATTGGCCGACGCCAATGGTAATGGTCTGGCCATTGCCCAGGGTCACGGTCAACGGATTGGTGGTGTTGGTGACCGGGTTACCCGCCTTGTCCACCAGCGATGCGGTGTAAACGATCTGGCCGCCTTCGCCCACGGTGGTGGTCGCCGTCAGCACCACATCGACCTTGTCGATGGTGTCGTTCACGGTGGTGGTAGCGCCGTCACCGGCCACTTCCAGTTTTTCGAAGTTACCGCCATCAGTCTCGACGATCTTCACGGTTTGCGTGCTTTTGTCGACAAACACATCATCGCCCGGAGCATCGACGGTGACGGAGCCAACGGTTTCACCCGCCTTGATGATGATGGTCGAACCGTTATCCAGCTTCAGCGTAACGTCGGTGTCTGCTTTATTGGAAAGCGTGGCGGTGTAGGTGATCTGGCCGCCTTCGTTGACATCGCCTGGCGCTGTCAGTGTCACGGTGGTGGTGTCGACCGAATCGGTGATGGTCGTGACGGCTGGCGTCGTGTTGGGCACCAGGTTTTCAAAGTTGCCACCGGTGGTCCCGGTGATAGTCGTAGTGACGGAGCTGCCGTTGACGTAGACGTCGTTCGCCGGGGTATCGACCACCACGGTGCCGACGGATTCGCCGGCCTTGATGGTGATCACCGAACCGTTGGACAACGTCACGGTAACCGGGGTTTGCGCCGGGTTGGTCAGGGTCGCGGTGTAGGTGATCTGGCCGCCTTCGGTCACGGTATTGGTGGCGGTGAGGGTCAGGCCAGTGTCATCCACCGAGTCGGTGATCGTGGTGACAGCTGGGGTGGTGTCGGGCTCCAGCTTTTCGAAGTTGCCACCGGTTGCCCCGGTAATGGTGGTGCTGACCGTGCTGCCATTGTTGTAGACGTCGTTGGCCGGCGTATCGACCACCACCGTACCGGTGGACTTGCCTGCCTCAATGGTGATCACCGAGCCGTTGCTCAAGGTGATGGTGACAGGGGTCTGTGCCGGGTTGGTCAGGGTCGCGGTGTAAGTGATCTGGCCGCCTTCGGTCACCGTTTCGCCTGCTGTCAGGGTCACAGTGGTGGTGTCGATGGTGTCGGTGATCTGGGTGACTGCCGGTGTCGGGTCGACGGTCAAGATCAGGTTGTTACCGCCGGTGGTGCCGGTGACGGTGACGCTGATCTGGCCTGGATCGATGTACGGGCTGTCGTTGGGCGCCAAAGGCACATTGACGGAGCCGGTCACTTGGCCGGCCGGGATGGTGATCACCGCGCCGTTGGACAGGGTGATCGTCAGGTTGCTGGTGGACGGCTGGGTCACTGTGGCGGTGTAGGTCAGCACGCCGCCGGCTTCGGTGATGGTCGGTGTGGCGCCCAGGGTCAGGGTCGAGGGCAACGGTGCGGCCGTGAGTGGGTCAGTCGGCTGCCCGCCGAGTTCGTTGGTCAACGCATTGGTTGCGAAACCCAGGCCAGCAGTCGGAAACCCAATGGTCGGATCGACCGAGCCTGCGGTCTCATCAAGCATCACAAAGCTGTGGCCGCCACCGGCAGCGCCCGTGCCGGAAGCTGTCGCGCCTGCGGCGGTGGCTTCCAGGTCGGTGGTCGGGTCAGCGCCGGCGGCAATGGCCTGCTGCAGTTCGGCAACCGAAGGTGCGGCCTGTGCAGTGGCTTGGGCCAGGTCAGTGCTGGAGTCGGGCGCGTTGGCGCTCCACTGGGTATCACGCCCCAGGTCCAGCGTACGGCCATCGGCCAGCTCCAGGCTCACGGAGCCCGACATGCCGGTGTCTATCTGATCGCCGGCAAACAGGCGATCACCTTCAACCAGCACCCGACGGGCGCCTTCCGGAGAAATGACGAAAACTTGGCCAACAATGCTTTTGACGATTGCAACAACACTGCTCATTGAAGATTTCTCCGGCGATCCATTCTGTGGGTGTTCCTAAGGCTGAGACCCGATGGGATTCATCAGCCTGGGAGGTGCGTAGTTTATAAAACGAGTGACGTCAAATAATTGGCTATATTTTTTGGCGATTTACTTTATGCCAAACTATTGACCTTCTTGGCGCCATCCTAAACAATCGCCTCGCTAATGTCACATTGATATTCATGCGGCGAACCGTCCTACATGTGTGAACCAGTTCCGCTTTTGAACTTTCCGACGTACGGTCATTACGGTAGCCATTTTCTAACGCAGCACAACCAAGTTGCTGTGACTTGAGACAAGAAGTCCTGGGGATTCTTAAAATGCGTTTGCACCTGCTTAAGGCAATACCGTTCGTTCTCGCCGCCAGTTTCGTACAAGCCCAAACCCTGCCCCAGGCCATGCAGCAAGCGCTGGATGTGCACCCTGAGATTCAGGCAGGTGTCAACGCTCGTATCGCGGCTGACTATCAGTTGCGTGCGGCCAAGGGTGGTTACCTGCCCCGTGTCGACTTGAACGCGGGTTATGGCCGTGAAGGCACCGACAGTTCATCCACTCGCGCCCGTGGCGGCCATTGGGACACCCTCAATCGCGGCGAATCGAGCCTGCGCCTGCAGCAAATGGTTTTTGACGGTTTTGCCACCTCCAGTGAAGTAGGGCGTCAACAAGCCACCGTTAACTCCCGCGCTTTTTCGTTGCTTGGCACTTCCGAGCGCACTGCATTGACGGTAGCCCAGGTTTACCTGGACGTCCTGACCCGTCGTGAGTTCGTGCGTCTGGCCGAAGACAACCTGCGTAACCACGAGCGCATCTACGACCAGATCAAACTGCGCACCCAGCGCGGTGTCGGCAGCGGGGCTGACCTGGACCAGGCTGAAGCCCGTTTGGCCCAAGCCCGTAACAACGTGATCACCGAGCAGACCAACCTGGCCGACGCCCAGACCAACTACCTCAGTGCCGTCGGCCAAGAAGCCGATCAGTTGGAGCGTCCGCCCAGCTTCATGGCGCTGCTGCCTGCAGACCTGAATGAAGCGCGTCGCCAGATGCTCGATAACAGCCCGATCCTGCGTTCGGCCGAATCCGACATCGCCGCTGCCGAAAAACAATACGAAGCCGCCAAGTCTTCCTTCTACCCACGTTTCGACGCCGAGTTGGGCCGTAACGCCGACAACAACATCGACGGCGACGCCAGCCACAACAACGGCTGGGAAGCCATGCTGCGCATGCGCTTCAACCTGTACGCCGGTGGCAGCAACAAGGCTGAGCTGGAGTCCAAGTCCTACCAGTCCAACCAGGCCCTGGATATCCGCAACAACGCCTTGCGCCAGTTGAACGAAGAACTGGGCCTGGCCTGGAACGCCATGAACAACGCCAATGCCCAGGTGCCGATTGCCCAGCAATACGTCGACCACAGCAGCAAGGTGCGCGGCGCCTACCAGAAACAATTCAGCCTGGGCGAACGAACTCTGCTTGACTTGCTCGACAGTGAAAACGAGCTGTTCACGGCTTCGCGTCGTTTGGAAGAGATAAAAAACGTTCAGTTATTTACTCAGTACCGAATCAAGGCGACCATGGGCGAGTTGCTCAAGAGCCAGGGAGTGGTCGCACCGATGGCCTCCGTCGTCCAGAACGACGTGAAGCCGAAAGTCCAACTGCCTGGGATGAATTGAGCTATTCCTTATAGTCCCATCTGTTAGTTGAGAGAGCCCGCGTGGAATCAGAAGTCAGTCGAGTCCATCTCAGTCATGATCCACGCACATTGCACGACGACCCGTTACTCGACGGGTTGTTGGCTCTCTGCGCCCTGCACCAGAAGCCCGCCAGTGCGGCGATGCTGACCACCGGTCTGCCATTGCCGGCACAGCAACTGACCGCCGACTTGCTGGCCCGGGCCGCGGCCCGCGCCGGTTTGCAAGGGCGGCTGCTGCAACGCAAGCTCGATTCGATCCCCCCGATTGCCATGCCGGCGCTGCTGTTGCTCAAGGATGGCCGTAGTGCCGTGCTGCTCGGCTGGCAGGGTGAGGACGAGGCGCAGGTGCTGCTCAGCGAAAGCGATGGCGGTGAAACCATCGTCAAGCGCCAGGCGTTGGCCGATGACTACACCGGTAAAGTGTTCTTTGCCCAGCCCCAACACAAATTCGATGTCAGCCACGGCACCCTGATCCCCCGGGCCCGCTCCTGGTTTCGTGACACCCTCAAGCGTTCGCGCTGGCTCTACGCCGATGCCATCGCCGCCAGTTTCCTGATCAACCTGATTGCCATGGCAGCGCCGCTGTTCGTGATGAACGTCTACGACCGCGTCGTGCCCAACCAGGCCACCGCCACCCTGTGGGTGCTGGCGACGGGTATTTTCATCGCCTACGTCTTCGACCTGGTCCTCAAGAGCCTGCGCAGCCTGTGCCTGGACCTGGCCGGCAAGAAAACCGACCTGATCATCTCGGCCACGTTGTTCGAGCGGATCGTCGGCATGTCGATGAAGTACCGTCCGGCACGGGTCGGCAGCTTCGCCCAGAACATCCACGAGTTTCAGAGCCTGCGTGATTTCCTCGCCTCCCTGACGCTCACCAGCCTGATCGACTTGCCGTTTACCCTGCTGATATTCATGGTGATCGCGATCCTCGGCGGGCATCTGGTATGGATCCCTATGCTGGCCTTCCCGATTGCCCTGGGCATCGGCTACCTGCTGCAAAAGCCGCTGGTCGCCACCATGGAGCGCACCATGGCCCTGGCCTCCGAGCGCCAGTCGAGCCTGATCGAAACCCTGGCCGGGCTGGATGCGGTCAAGGTCAATAACGCTGAAAGCGAGCGCCAATACCAGTGGGAGCAAACCATTGGCACCCTCAGCCGCCTTGAATTGCGGGTGAAAATGCTCTCTGGGCTGTCGATGAACATCACCCTGCTGATCCAGCAATTGGCGGGTGTGATCATGATTGTCTTCGGGGTCTACCAGATCATCGACGGCAATCTCAGCATGGGCGGCCTGATTGCCTGCTACATGCTCAGTGGCCGCGCCCTCAGCCCGCTGGCGTCGCTGTCGGGCCTGATGACCCGCTACCAGCAAGCCAAGGTCACCATGGTCTCCACCGACCAGATGATGGAGCTGCCCCAAGAGCGCAACTTCGAAGAACGCCCTTTGAGCCGCCGTACCCTGCAGGGCGCCATCGAGTGCCGGGGCCTGAATTTCACGTACCCCAACCAGCAGAACATGGCACTCAAGAACATCAACCTGGTGATCAAGCCCGGCGAGAAGATCGGCATCATCGGGCGCAGCGGCTCGGGTAAAAGCTCCCTGGCCAAACTGATCGTGGGCCTCTACCAACCCGACTCCGGCGCCTTGCTGGTGGACGGCGTGGACATTCGCCAGATCGACGTCAGCGAACTGCGCCACAACGTCGGCTATGTGCCCCAGGACATCCAACTGCTGGCCGGCACCCTGCGCGACAACCTGGTCTCCGGCGCCCGTTACGTTGAAGACGAAGTGGTACTGCAAGCCGCTGAGCTGGCGGGCGTCCACGAATTTGCCCGCTTGCATCCACAAGGCTACGAGCTGCAAGTGGGCGAGCGCGGCCAGAACCTCTCTGGCGGCCAGCGACAAAATGTCGCCCTGGCCCGCGCCCTGTTGCTCAACCCGCCTATCCTGCTGCTGGACGAACCAACCAGCGCCATGGACAACACCGGTGAAGAACGCTTGAAACAGCGCCTGCAAGCCGTTGTGGAAAACAAGACCGTGGTGCTGGTGACGCACCGTGCGTCGCTGTTGTCCCTAGTGGACCGTTTGTTGGTCATCGACCGTGGGCAAATCCTTGCCGATGGCCCGAAAGCCGTAGTGATGGAAGCGTTGAAGAAGGGGCAGATCAGTGTTGCGTAAATTCAAGGACGCGGTCCGTCGCTATTTCATTGGTTCCGATTCGCTGGATGGCCAGCCACTGCCAGAGGTCAAGAAGGCCCTGATCGAAGATGCCCCGCGTGTGGTGCGGTTGACCATCTGGGGGATCATCGGGTTTTTCCTGTGCATGCTGCTGTGGGCCGGTTTTGCCAAGGTCGACGAAGTGACGCGCGGTGATGGCAAGGCTATTCCATCCTCCAAGTTGCAGAAGATCCAGAACCTTGAGGGCGGCATCGTCGCCGAGCTGTACGTCAAGGAAGGGCAGATCGTCGAGGCTGGCGCGCCACTGATCCGCCTGGATGACACGCGCTTTGTCTCCAACGCTGGTGAAACCGAGGCCCAGCGCCTGTCGCTGTTACTGCGCATCGAGCGCTTGAACGCCCAGGTCGAAGACCGGCCGCTGAACATTCCTGAAGACGTGCGTGCCGCTGCGCCCACCCAGGCCATCAACGAGCAGTCGCTGTATGAAAGCCGGCGCCAGCAGTTCAAGGATGAAATCGGTGGTTTGCAGGAACAACTGACCCAGCGCCAGCAGGAGATGCGCGAATACACCTCCAAGCAAGGCCAGTACCGTAACCAACTGTCGTTGCAGCGCCAGGAAATCAACATGTCCGAACCCCTGGTCGCCCAGGGTGCGGTGTCGCCGGTGGAAGTGCTGCGCCTCAAGCGCGCAGAAATGGAAACCCGTGGGCAACTGGACGCTACCACCCTGGCCATCCCCCGTGCCGACTCGGCGATCAAGGAAGTACAACGCAAGATCGACGAAACGCGTGGTAAATACCGCAGTGAAGCGCTGACCGAGCTCAACGAGGCACGTACTGACCTGAACAAGGCCCAGGCCACCGGCAAAGCTCTCGAAGACCGCGTGAGCCGGACCCTGGTCACCTCGCCGGTGCGCGGGATCGTCAAGCAACTGTTGGTCAATACCATTGGCGGCGTGATCCAGCCGGGCAGCGACATGGTTGAAATCGTGCCGCTGGATGACACCTTGCTGGTAGAAGCCAAGATCCGCCCGCAAGACATCGCCTTCCTGCACCCGGGGCAAGAAGCCGTGGTCAAGTTCACCGCCTACGACTACACCATCTACGGCGGCCTCAAGGCCAAGCTGGAGCGCATCGGTGCCGACACCATCACCGATGAAGACAAGAAAACCACCTACTACATGATCACCTTGCGCACCGACCGCAGCCACCTGGGCACCGATGAGAAGCCACTGATCATCATCCCCGGCATGGTCGCCTCGGTCGACATCATCACCGGCAAGAAGACCATCCTCAGCTACCTGCTCAAGCCCATCATCAAGGCCCGGGCCGAGTCGCTGCAGGAGCGTTGATCTCGATTGCCTGGCCTGGCCTCATCGCAGGCAAGCCAGCTCCCACATTTTGGACCACGTACGCCGTTCAATGTGGGAGCTGGCTTGCCTGCGATGGGGCCCTCAACCCCACCCCATCCCCCAGGCCCTGCCGCAAAAAGGCCATATCGTTATTCTCTAACGGTATTTAAATTCCAATTCTTATATCTATAAAGTCACTCTCCTGACTGCCAGGGAGTGATCACATGTCCACCGCCACAGCCGCCTTATCCACCGCCCAAACCTTCGACATCCGCCCATTCCCCGGCAGCGTAGGCGCCGAGATCATTGGCCTGGATCTGTCGCGCCCGGTCAACGACCAGGACTTCGCCCGCATCCACCGTGCGCACCTGGACCACCATGTGGTGGTGTTCCGCGACCAGCGCATCACCCCCGAGCAACAGATCGCCTTCAGCCGCCGCTTCGGCGTGTTGCAGATCCATGTGCTCAAACAGTTCCTGCTGGCCAACCACCCGGAAATCCTCATCGTTTCCAACATCATCGAAAACGGCCAGTCCATCGGCCTGGGCGACGCGGGCAAATTCTGGCACTCGGACCTGTCATACAAGGAACTGCCGAGCCTGGGCTCGATGCTCCACGCTCAGGAACTGCCGTCCGAAGGCGGCGATACGCTGTTTGCCGACATGCACAAAGCCTGGGACCAGTTGCCCGAGCATCTGCGCAAGGCCGTGGAAGGTCGCAGCGCTGCGCATTCGTACACCGCGCGCTACAGCGAAACCAAATTCGAAGGCAACTGGCGCCCGACCCTGACCCCCGAACAACTGGCCCAGGTCGCCGAAGTGGTGCACCCGGTAGTGCGTACTCACCCGGAAAACGGGCGCCAGGCGCTGTTCGTCAGCGAAGGCTTCACCACCCGTATCGTCGGCCTGCCCGAAGACGAAAGCCGCGACCTGCTGGCCCAACTCTTCGCCCACAGCATCCACCCGCACAACATCTACCGCCACAGCTGGCAGCCCCACGACCTGGTGTTCTGGGACAACCGCTCGCTGATCCACCTGGCCGCCGGTTGCCCCAGCCACCTGCGTCGCAAACTGTTTCGCACCACCATCCAGGGCGACGCCCCCTTCTGATTCGGAGCATGACCATGTCCAGGAAAACCCCCTTTGCACGATTGGCCGCGACCGTTGGCCTTGGCGTCAGCCTGTTGGCCGGCAGTTTGGTTGCTCCCGCCGTCGCCCAGGCCGAAGGCGAGATTCGCATTGCCGAGCAGTTCGGCATCGTTTACTTGCTGCTCAATGTGGTGCGCGACCAGAACCTGATCGAAAAATACGGCAAGCAGGAAGGTATCGACATCAAGGTCGACTGGACCCAATTGTCCGGAGGTGCGGCGGTCAATGACGCGCTGCTGTCTGGCTCCATCGACATTGCCGGCGCCGGTGTCGGCCCGCTGCTGACCATCTGGGACCGCACCCATGGCAAGCAGAACGTCAAGGCCGTGGCTTCCCTGGGCAACTTCCCTTACTACCTGGTCAGCAACAACCCCAAGGTCAAGACCATCGCCGACTTCACCGAAAAAGATCGCATCGCGGTACCGGCCGTGGGGGTTTCCGTGCAGTCGCGGTTCCTGCAATACGCGGCGGCCAAGCAATGGGGCGACAAGGAATTCAATCGCCTGGATAAATACACCATCGCCGTGCCGCACCCGGACGCCACGGCTGCGCTGATCGCCGGCGGTACCGAGCTGACCGGGCACTTCTCCAACCCGCCGTTCCAGGACCAGGCCCTGGCCAACCCGAACGTGCATGTGGTGCTCAACACCTATGACCTGTTGGGGCCGAACTCACCGACCGTGCTGTTCGCCACCGAGAAGTTTCGCAACGACAACCCGAAAACCTACAAGGCCTTTATCGATGCACTGACCGAGGCCGCGCAGTTTGCGCAGAACGACAAGGGCGCCGCTGCCGACACCTACATCCGCGTGACCAAGGCCAAGATCGACCGTGCCGCGCTGCTGAAAATTATCGACAACCCGCAATTCGAATTCAGCGTCACCCCGAAAAACACCTACCCGCTGGCCGAGTTCCTCTACCGCGTGGGCGCGATCAAGAACAAACCCGAGTCGTGGAAGGATTACTTCTTCCAGGATGCCAAGCCGCTGCAAGGGAGCTGAGATGAACGCACCCTTGCAAGGCCACACGGCCAGCAACCTGAACACCACTGAGGCGCTGCTCTCGGTGGATCACGTCAGCCTTGAATACCGCACGCCCGAACGGGTAGTGCGGGCCACCCACCAGGTCAGTTTCGAGATCGATCCGGCCGACCGTTTTGTACTGCTGGGGCCTTCGGGCTGCGGCAAGTCCACGCTGCTCAAGGCGGTAGCCGGTTTTATCAAGCCCTGCGAAGGCGAAATTCGCCTGGTAGGGCAGAAGGTCGAGCAGCCGGGCCCGGATCGCATCGTGGTGTTCCAGGAGTTCGACCAGTTGCCGCCGTGGAAAACCGTCAAGCAGAACGTGATGTTCCCGCTGCTGGCGTCCAAGACCCTCAAGCGTCGCGAGGCCGAAGAACGGGCGTTGTACTACCTCGACAAGGTCGGCTTGAGCGCCTTTGCCGACGCCTATCCCCACACCCTCTCCGGTGGCATGAAGGCTCGCGTTGCGATTGCCCGGGCATTGGCCATGCAGCCGAAAATCCTGCTGATGGACGAACCGTTCGCCGCACTCGACGCCCTGACCCGGCGCAAGATGCAAGAGGAGTTGCTGCTGCTGTGGGAGGAGGTGCGTTTTACCTTGCTGTTCGTCACCCACTCCATCGAAGAGGCCTTGGTGGTGGGTAACCGCATCCTGCTGCTGTCGCCCCATCCAGGGCGTGTGCGCGCCGAAATCCACAGCCATCAATATGACCTGCACAGCCTTGGCGGTGTGGAGTTCCAGGCGTCGGCGCGGCGTATTCATCGCCTGTTGTTCGATGAAACGCCCGAGGCAGAAACCGAGTTGGATTTCGCCGATATCCGCATCGCTTATTGAAGGACTGTGCCCATGCGCCAGGAATATGAAATCACCCTGCAACCGCTGCCCGGCGTGCCCGTGAAGCGTGCCTTACCCCTGCGCCAGCGCCTGTGGCAACAAGGCTGGTTGCGCAAAGGCTTGATCCTGATCGTGCTGGCGCTCCTCTGGGAAGCAGCGGCGCGCTATCAGAACAACGACCTGCTGCTGCCCAGTTTCCTGCAGACCTTCCACGCCTTCTACGACGGCATTGCCAGTGGCGAGCTGTTGGGTAAGGTCAGTATCTCGCTGGTGGTGCTGCTCAAGGGCTACCTGATCGGGATTGTCCTGGCATTCGCCCTGACCACGTTGGCGGTTTCGACCCAGATGGGCCGTGACCTGCTGAGCACCCTGACCTCGATGTTCAACCCGCTGCCGGCGATTGCCCTGCTGCCATTGGCGTTGCTGTGGTTTGGCCTGGGGCAGAACAGCCTGATTTTTGTGTTGGTGCACTCGGTGCTGTGGGCCTTGGCACTCAACACTTACTCGGGATTCATGGGCGTGTCGGAAACCCTGCGCATGGCCGGTCGCAACTACGGCCTCAAGGGCATGCGCTTTGTGCTGTTTATCCTGATTCCCGCGGCGTTGCCGTCGATCCTCGCCGGGCTGAAGATTGGCTGGGCGTTTGCCTGGCGTACGCTGATCGCCGCTGAACTGGTGTTCGGCGCGACCAGCGGCAAGGGTGGCCTGGGCTGGTACATCTTCCAGAACCGCAACGAGCTGTACACCGACAAGGTCTTCGCGGGGCTGGCGGTGGTGATCCTTATCGGCCTGCTCGTAGAGAACCTGGTGTTCGACACCCTGGAGCGCGTCACCGTGAAGCGCTGGGGCATGCAGCGATAAACCCGTGCGGGGGCCTGGAGCCCCTCGCCACCGGGCAGTACCGGTAAAGCCTGCTACGATTGCGTGCGCTGTACTCCAAACCCATCATGAGTGCTTGGCATGCAATTACCGGATATGAACCTGTTGGTGGCCCTCGACGCTTTGCTCGACGAGGGCAGCGTGGTGGGCGCCGCGCGGCGGATGAACCTCAGCCCGGCCGCCATGAGCCGAACCCTGACGCGCATCCGCGAAGCGGTGGGCGATCCGATCCTGGTGCGCGCCGGGCGCGGCCTGGTGCCTACGCCCAAGGCCCTGGAGTTGCAAGGCCAGGTACGCAATGTGGTGGAGCAGGCGGCGTTGTTGTTTCGTTCGGCGGATGAAGTCGACCTGAGCACCTTGCGCCGGCGCTTCAGCGTGCGCGCCAATGACTTTTTTGTCGGCGTGTATGGCGGGCGGTTGTTCGACACCATGGAGCGGATGGCACCCCATTGCGAGCTGCGGTTCGTCCCCGAAGGCGACAGCGACGACGAAGCCCTGCGCGAAGGGCGCCTGGACTTGCGCGTCGGCAACACCATGCCGATCACCCCGGAAGTAAAGGTGCAGAACCTGTTCTCCACAACCTTCGTCGGCCTGGCCCGCGAAGGCCACCCGCTGTTCGACGAAGAAATCACCGCCGCACGCTTTGCCAGCTACTCCCATATCAGCATTTCCCGGCGCGGTATTGCCCGTGGGCCGATCGACACCGCCCTCAATGCCCAGGGCCTGGAACGCCGGGTGGCGATGATCGCGCCGGGGTTTCACGGCGCGATGTTCATGCTGCCCGACTCCGACCTGATCCTGCCGGTGCCCAAGGAAGCGCTGTACAGCGCCCATCGCCTGAAACTGCCGCTGCGCGCATTCACCTTGCCGATCTCCCTGCCGACCCTGGTGCTGACCCAGGCCTGGCACCCGCGTTTCGACAAAGACCCGGCGCACAAATGGCTGCGTGAGACCATGCGCGAAAGCTGCGCGGCCACCTGGCGCGAAGCCCAGCCCACCTGACAACTTCGATCCAAATGTGTGGAGCTGGCCTAGCTTGTGTGGGAGCAGGCAAGCCAGCTCCCACATTCGATCATTGCGTGTGGCGCAGTTATAACCTTCCCATAAGTCAGTTTTCGTCATGTCTAAGCCTTATTAAACTGCTCGGGTATTCTATTTCCGAGTTGTACCTTCATGACTTCCCTCGCTGCCCCCGCTCCCTTGGCTGCAGCCAAACCCGCCGCCGTCAGCCCCCCTGTGTTTGGCCCGCGGATCATCATCGGCCTGGTCGGCGTGCTGCTGGCGGTTCTGGTTTCGGGCCTGAACGAAATGGTGACCAAGGTCGCCCTCGCCGATATCCGCGGTGCGCTGTACATCGGGTTTGACGAAGGCACCTGGCTGGTTGCCGCCTACACGGCCACCTCCGTCTCGGCCATGGCCTTTGCGCCGTGGTGTTCGGTGACGTTTTCGCTGCGCCGCTTCACCCTGTGGGCCATCGGCCTGTTTACCCTGCTGGGGGTGCTGTGCCCCTTGGCACCGAACTACGAAAGCCTGCTGCTGCTGCGTACCTTGCAAGGCCTGGCCGGTGGCGCTCTACCGCCGATGCTGATGACCGTGGCCCTGCGCTTTTTGCCGGCCAACGTCAAACTCTACGGCCTGGCCGGCTACGCCCTGACCGCTACCTTCGGCCCCAGCCTCGGCACACCGCTGGCGGCGCTGTGGACCGAATATGTCGGTTGGCAGTGGGCGTTCTGGCAGATCGTCGCGCCGTGCCTGCTGGCGATGGCCGCCGTGGCCTACGGCCTGCCCCAGGATCCGTTGCGCCTGGAGCGCCTCAAGCAATTCAACTGGCGCGGCCTGCTGCTGGGGTTCCCGGCGATCTGCATGCTGGTAATCGGCATCTTGCAGGGCAATCGTCTGGACTGGTTCGAGTCGCCGCTGATCACCACGCTGCTGGTGGGCGGGGTGCTGTTGCTGGTGCTGTTCATGATCAATGAATGGTCACACCCGATGCCGTTCTTCAAGTTGCAGATGCTCGGCCTGCGCAACCTGTCGTTTGCCTTGATCGTGCTGGCCGGGGTGCTGGTGGTGCTGCAGGCGGTGATCATCCTGCCGTCCAGTTACCTGGCGCAGGTGCAGGGCTATCGGCCGCTGCAGACCGCGCCGGTAATGCTGGTCATGGCCCTGCCGCAGTTGATCGCCCTGCCGCTGGTAGCGGCCCTGTGCAACCTGCGCTGGGTGGATTGCCGCTGGGTGCTGGGGATTGGCCTGGGCATGCTGACCCTCTCGTGTATCGGTGGCGCGCAACTGACCTCGGCGTGGATCCGGGACGAGTTCTACGTGCTGCAACTGCTGCAGATTTTCGGGCAGCCGATGGCGGTGTTGCCGCTGTTGATGCTGTCTACCGGCAGCATCGTGCCCACCGACGGGCCGTTTGCCTCGGCCTGGTTCAACACGGTCAAGGGCCTGGCCGCCGTGGTCGCCACCGGCGTGATCGAGGTACTGACCACCCACCGCCTGCATTTCCACTCGACCATGCTGGTGGACGCCCTGGGTAACTCACCCCTGGCCGACGGCGATGCCACGGGCCTGGCCCATCGGCTGCACCAGCAGGCCGTGGTGCTGACGTCTTCGGATCTCTATTACGTCATGGCCGGTGTCGCGGTGGCGTTGATCCTGCTGATTTTCTGGATGCCGACGCGGATTTTCCCGCCGCGCGCACCCGCCTGATTGTTGACTGAAACAAAGGATTCCCATGAAACGTAAAGACCAGATTGCCGTGACTGTTATCGCCGTGTGCGCCGTGGGCGTGCTGGTGTACCTGCTGGCGCCGGGCGTGTTTGGCAGCAAGCGCCAGACCACCAACGACGCCTTCGTCGCTGCCGACTACACCCTGGTGGCGCCACGGGTGGCCGGGTTTATCAAAGAGGTGCTGGTAGAGGACAACCAACAGGTCAAGGCCGGGCAGTTGCTGGCGCTGATCGATGACCGCGACTTGCGCGCCGCCGCCCAGGCAGCCGATGCCGAGACCCTGATGGCCCAGGCCCAACTGAAAAACGCAGTAGCCACCCTTGAGCGGCAAAGCTCGGTGATCGCCCAGGCCCAGGCCACCGTGGCCGCCGATCGCGCCGAAGTGGCCTTTGCCGAACACGAATTGAGCCGCTACAACCACCTTGCCGGTGTCGGCGCCGGCACTGTGCAGAACGCCCAGCAAGCCAAGACCCGCATCGACCAGGCCAATGCGCGCCTGGCCAACGCCACAGCGGTACTGGCCGCCGAACGCAAGCAGGTGGAAATCCTCACGGCCCAGCGCGATGCAGCTGAAGGCGGTTTGAAGCGGGCCCAGGCCGCGCTGGAAATGGCCAGCTATCAGCTGTCGTACACACGCATCGTCGCGCCGGTGGACGGCATGGTCGGCGAGCGTGCGGTGCGGGTCGGGGCCTTTGTCACACCCGGCAGCAAGATCCTCGCCGTGGTGCCGCTGGCCGACGCGTATGTGGTGGCCAATTTCCAGGAAAACCAACTGTCCCACATGCATGCCGGCCAAACGGTTGAAGTGCGGGTCGACAGCCTCGACGGTGAAGTGCTCCAGGGCCACCTGGAAAGCCTGGCGCCGGCCACGGGCGTGACCTTCGCCTCGGTCAAGCCAGACAACGCCACCGGCAACTTCACCAAGGTGGTGCAGCGTATTCCGGTGAAAATCCTCCTGGAGCCAGGGCAGGCGCATATTCATCGCCTGCGGGTCGGTATGTCGGTGGAGGCCAGCGTCAACACCCAGCCCAGTGCGCAGCAACGTGAGGTGGCGCAGCAATGAGAAAACTCGCGCTGCTTACTCTGAGCATGATCAGCCTGGGCGCTTGCACCGTCGGCCCGGACTTTAAGCGGCCCGACACCCAGTCGGCGACGCAATGGGCCGAGCCCCAGGGCCGCCAGGCCGCCAGCCGCGCGGTCAGCGACCCGTTGGAAGAACAGTGGTGGGACGTGTTCCACGACCGGCAACTGTCGGCCCTGGTGCGCCGGGCACTGAGCGACAACCTCGACTTGAAACTGGCCAGCAGCCGCCTGCAACAGAGCCGTGCGGTGCGCCAGGTGACGACCGCCGGGCGCTATCCAGAGGTCAGCGCCGATGGCAACTACGGCCGCAAACGCAACAGCGCCAATGGCCTGAGCGACCCGTCCGGCAACAACGGCCGTTCGGCCTTCAACCTGTGGGACGCCGGTTTTGCCGCTTCCTGGGAGCTGGATTTCTGGGGCCGGGTAAGGCGCGAAACCGAAGCTGCCGACGCCACCCTGCAAGTGGCCGAAAACGACCGCCGCAGCGTACTCCTGTCGGTGCTGGCCGAGACCGCCCAGGACTACATCCAACTGCGCGGGGTGCAAAGCACCCGTGCGGTCACCGAGCAAAACCTCGACGTGGCGCGCCGTAGCCTGAAACTCTCGCAGCTGCGTTTGGCCGATGGCGTGGCGACCCACCTGGATGTCGCTGAAGCCGCTGCGCAAGTGGCCGCCATCGAAGCGCGACTGCCGGATTTGCAGCAGCGCCAGGACCAGTTGATCAACGCCCTGAGCCTGTTGATGGGCCAGGCGCCGCAAGCCTTGCATGCGCAACTGTCGCAGGACGGCGCAGTGCCCCAGACCCAGCGCCAGGTTGCGATTGGCCTGCCGTCGCAACTGGCACAGCGCCGCCCGGACATCCGCCAGGCCGAAGCACGCCTGCATGCGGCGACCGCCAGCATTGGCGTGGCCAAGGGTGACTTCTACCCGCGTATCACCCTGTCGGGCAGCCTCGGTTCCCAGGCCATGCAATTGTCGGATCTGGGCTCCTGGGGTTCACGCACCTTTGCCTTCGGCCCGTCGCTGAGCCTGCCGCTGTTCAACGGTGGCCGCCTGCAAGGCATGCTCGACCTGCGCGAGGCCCAGCAGCAGGAAGCGGCTCTGGCTTACCAGCAGACCGTGCTGCGCGCCTGGCATGAGATCGACGACCAGTTGACCCGCTACAACGCCAGCCAACTGCGCCGCGACAGCCTCGCCGAAGCGGTGCGCCAGAACCAGATCGCCCTGGACACCGCGCAGCACCAGTACGTCGAAGGGGTGGTGGATTTCGTCAACGTGCTCACGGTGCAGAGCGCTTTGCTGGCGACCCAGGAACAATGGGTGGAAAGCTCCACCGGCGTGTCCCTGGCCATGGTCGGCCTGTACAAGGCACTGGGTGGAGGCTGGGAGTCGGTGTACCCGTTGTCCAGCTAGATCCTGTTGGTTTGGTAATGGGCTTGTTGTGGTGAGCGGGGCACAATCCAGGGGCTCTGAAAACAAAGATTTTGCCAGTCGCGACACAAGCTGTAATGATAATTGCTCTCAATAATGTATCCGAGCGATTCATGGACACCGCGACTGACGGCCAGCAACAGCTTCATCTCCTGTACCGCGACCATCATGGCTGGCTGCAAGGCTGGCTGCGCAAGCGCCTGGGCGACCGTGAGCACGCCGCCGATGTGGCCCAGGACACGTTCCTGCGCCTGTTGGTGTCCGGGCGTTTTCCCGGGGCCAAGGAAAGCCGCAGCTACCTGACGCAGATCGCGCGCAACCTGGTGATCGACCAATGGCGGCGCCTGCGCATTGAGCGCGCCTATCTGGAAAGCATCGCGCACTTGCCCGAGCCGCAGTCGCCGTCACTGGAGACCCGCGCCCTGATCCTCGAAACCCTGATGCAGATCGACGCCATGCTCGACCGCATGCCCGAGAACGTGCGCCGCGCGTTCCTGTTGTCGCAGTTCGAAGGCCTGACCTACGCGCAGATCGCCGAACGCCTGGGGGTGACGATCAGCTCGGTGCAGAAGTACATGACCCGCGCGATCATCGCCTGCTACCAGGTGGCCTACGAAGAATGAGAGCCCGCCATGACGCGCCGATTGCCCCGGCTGTGGTCGAGCAGGCCAGCGAGTGGTTAATGCTGCAATGGGGCGGCGAATTCGACGGGGCCCAGCGCCAAGCCTTTGCCCATTGGCAGGCTGCCGACCCGGAGCATCGCCGCGCCTGGCAGCGTTTGCAGCAGTTACAGCAGACCTTGGGCGGCGCGCCCGCCGACAGCGCCCGTGCGGTGTTGCGCGACGCGCCAGACCCCCAGCGTCGGGCCGCGTTGAAACTGCTCGGGTTGCTGCTGGTGGCCGGTGGCAGCGGTTATTGGGTCCAGGGCAGTCAGCCCTGGCAGGCGGCCTTTGCCGAGCATCGCACCGCTACCGGCGAGATTCGCCACCTGACCTTGAGCGACGGCACCCACCTGGACCTCAACAGCGACAGCGCCATCGACCTGCGCTTCAGTGCCACTGAGCGGCGCATCCGCCTGATTCGTGGCGAGATCCTTTTGACCAGCGGCCACGACCCATCCCGCCCGTTGATCGTCGAGACCGCCGCCGGCGATATCCAGGCCCTGGGCACCCGGTTTGCCGTGCGCGAACTGGACGACGGTAGCCGCGTTGATCTGTATGAAGGGCGCGTGCAGGTGCGCCCGGTGCAGGGGGTGCCAGTGCTGATGAACGCGGGGGACAGCCTGTGGTTCAGCGCAACCCAGACCTCGGCGGTGACCGCGCTGGATGCCAACGCCAGCAGTTGGACCCAGAATCGCCTGATCGCCGAGCGCCAGCCGCTAGGGCGCTTTGTCGCTGAACTGAGCCGCTATCGGCCAGGGGTTTTGCGTTGCGATGAATCGGTGTCGGGCCTGTTGCTGACGGGCGTATTTCCCCTGAATGACACCGACGCCATCCTCGCAGCGCTGGAGCGCTCGCTACCGGTGCAGGCACAGGCGGTGACCCGTTACTGGGTCACCATCAAACCCAGGGCCTGACACACCGCCATCGCCGGCAAGCCGGCTCCTACAGGGTCTTTGAAAAAAATCTGATTTTCTTTTGTCGGTTTTCCAATCCCGTGCGGGATACCTCTTGAAAGCCAATCAAGAAGCGTTCTCACGGGGGAGTCCTGCAATGCCGCACCACCCAATCCAACCTCTGGCCCGCGCCCTGCGCCGTGGCCTGTTTATCAGTGTGCTGGCGACTGTACCGGTCGTCCCGACCATGGTTCAGGCCCAGGAGAGCGCCGGCGAAGCCTTGCGCCAATACAACATCCCCGCCGGCAGCCTGGACCAGGCGTTGAACCGTTTCGCCAGCGCCTCGGGGATTTTGCTCTCGGTGGACGCGGCACTGACTTCTGGCAAACGCAGCCCTGGCTTGCAAGGTCGCTATGCCACCGGGCCTGGATTGGAGCAGTTGTTGGCGGGCAGCGGCCTGGTGGCGATGCAATCCGCGGGTGGCTGGTCGGTGCAGGCGATTTCGGGGGACGGCTCGGTGCAATTGGGCGCGACGCGGATCAGCGCCCAGCAGGCCCAGGAGAACGCCTGGGGCCCGGTCGACGGCATCGTCGCCACGCGTAGCGCCACGGGCAGCAAGACCGATGCGGCACTGGTGGAAATCCCCCAGACCATCAACGTCATCACCGCCGCCGAAATCAAGGCGCGCGGTGCGCAAAGCGTGACCCAGGCGTTGCTCTACACCCCAGGCATGAGCGCCGGTGGTTTTTCCGACCGGGTAAAGCTGTTCGATGAGCCGACCTCCCGTGGTTTCTCGCCAACGCCCCTGTACCTCGACGGCCTGCACTTGCCGTACGGCGGTGGCAGTACCGGCGGTGCGTTGCAGATCGAGCCCTATTCCCTGGAGCGCATCGAAGTGCTCAAGGGCCCGGCATCGGTGCTGTACGGGCACAACCAGCCGGGCGGCATCGTCAATATGGTCAGCAAGCGCCCCAGCGAGACGCCGGTGCGCCAGGTGGTGCTCGAAGCCGGCACCTACGAGCACAAGAGCGCGGCCCTCGACCTCAGTGGCCCGTTGGATGACCAAGGCCAATTCTTCTATCGCCTTACTGGACGACTCAAGGACGAACAGGGCGAGATCGACTACTTCGAAAACAAGCGCCAATTCATCGCGCCCAGCCTGACGTGGCGACCCAATGACGACACCAGCCTGACCCTCTTCGCCCAATATCAGAAAGACAAGGGCGTGCCCGAAGCCCAGGGGCTGCCGGCCTCCGGGACGATCTGGAAAAACCCGAACGGCAAGATCGACCGTGATCTGTTTATCGGTGAGCCAGGCGTCAACAAATACAACCGCGAACAGGTCGCCTTCGGCTACGAGTTGTCCCATCGTTTGAACGACACCTGGACCCTCAAGCAAAACGCGCGCTATGCCGAAGTGGACGACCGCTACGTGGCGCCGTTGCACGGCTATCGATTTGTCGCCAACCCGGCCACCGGCGCCATGGATCAACGCTACCTGCAGCGCTTTGGTGTGGATTGGCGGCAGAACAACAAAGTCATCGGCGTGGATAACATCGCCCAGGCCGAGTTCAACACTGGCGAGTTCTCCCACACCCTGATCGTGGGCCTGGACTACTACCATTTCAATTCCAAGTTCCTCGGCCTCTACGACCGCAATCCGCCGATCATCGACCTGTTCACGCCGGTCTACGGCCAGCCGCTGAATTTTGGCCAGCCGTACCGCTGGGACAACACCATCACCCAGACCGGCCTGTATGTGCAGGACCAGATCAAGTGGGACAAGTGGGCGCTGGTGCTGGGCGGGCGTTATGACTGGGCCAACGTGGTCAACAAGGTGCCGCTGAGCGGCGACCGCACCAGCAGCAAGGACCAGGCATTCACGGGGCGCGCGGGCCTGGTATACCTGTTCGATAACGGCCTGGCGCCGTTTATCAGCTACTCGGAATCCTTCCTGCCGCTGTCCGGCCTCGATGCCAACAAGAAGCCCTTCGACCCGTCCACCGGCAACCAGTATGAGGTCGGCGTGAAGTACCAGCCGCCGGGCCAGGAAAGTTTTGTGCAGGTCTCGGTCTACCAACTGGACCAGGAAAATATCCTGACGGCCAATCCGCTCAGCTACGTCAGCAGCCAGAGCGGGGCCATGCGTTCGCGCGGCGTCGAGTTCGAAGCCAAGGCGGTGCTGAGCGACGCTTGGGATGTGGTCGCTTCGGCCGCGCGCAACGACATCAAGTACACCAAGGACGACGAAGGTCGCGAAGGCCGCCACCCGGCGGGCATCTCACCCCTGACGGCGGCGTTGTGGGTCAACTACACGGTGATCGGCGACAGCCCCCTGGCCGGCCTCGGCGCAGGCCTGGGTGCCCGCTACTCGCGCAGCAGCATGGGTGACTATTTTGCCGGCGCCTTCACGGTGCCGTCCTACACCGTCTACGATGCCAGCCTGAGCTACGACCTGGGCGCCTCGCCCCTCAAGCTCAAAGGCGTGAAGCTGGCGATGAATGTGCAGAACCTTGCCAATAAAACCTATGTGTCGCAGTGCACCAGTGACCTGGACTGCTACTACGGCGAAGGCCGCACGGTGGTCTCGAGCCTGACCTACGACTGGTAAGGCACAACCCTGTAGGAGCCGGATTGCCGGCGATAGCGGCGTGTCATTCAGCACTTGAAGGATGCGCCGCCTCTAAGGTAGCAGCATAAAGGTGCAATCATCCTCACCTGGGTAGCCTTCAAGACTGGAGTTTTCTATCGCCTTGAACTGGTGTGTGGGAGAGAGTTCGGCCCAAAAACCGTCGGTAGCCAAAATCCATCGGGTGTCAGGCAGAACTCTCAAGGATTGAACCTGTGGCTCATGTGGCCTGCGGTGGCTCATGCAGTTGAGCAGCGTTTTGCGGGCCGGGCTGTTGGCGATGAAGGCGTGGCTCAGGTTCCCCTTCCAGTTGGGGCCGCAGTGGGGCGCTGTCAGCCACTTCAGGTTTTTTTCTTTATCAATCAATCCCAGGCAACAGTCCCCTGCATGTATTGAAATAGCAGTATCGCCAAGCACCAGTAAAACGAGGTAACTGGCTGATGCAAAGGGGTATTCAGGGCAGAGTGTTGAGCGTATTGCGCTGAGTGAGGACAGCGTTAATTCAAGGGCTGTGTCGAGGCAAGATAAGCTTGATGGCCTTGCGTTGGAAAAAGACTTGAGAAGGCCGCAAGTCAGAGCTGTTGCCAACTTGTTACTGTCGGGCCTGGAGGTGCCGTCTGCTATCACGTAGAGGTACGTGCCGCTGTTGTACGCAGAGCCTGTGACATCGCGGTTTTCTGTTCTTCCGGTTCCTTGTCGGGTGGCGCTCGAATGTAGATTCAAGCGTATGTCCCATCTGCAATCAGCTTATTGATGCGCTCGTGAATCAGCGATTCGCGCTCGGCGTTTTGGGCCGTGCTCTGGATGACATCATGGAAGGCTGTGAAGCTCAGCAATGCGGCGAGTTGTTCGCTGACGAAGCGCCGCAATGCAGCAGGCGCCGGTTTTGTTTCCTCAAGCAGTTCTTCGCGGCCATCCAGCAGGGCAACGATGTCTTCAATATCGTTGGACATCAGCACATCGCCATGACCCCGACCCTGATACGCCTGCAGCTTCGCCGCAAGAAACCAGGGTGCCGCAAACACCTTGATCCAAGTGCCATTTGGCAGTTGGTGATTGATGGCATTCTCCAGACCTCCCACGAACCAGGCATTGGAGAAGCCCAGTACCTTTTCGTCAGTCGGCATGAAGTCCACCTTCAGGGCACCTAATCGCAAGCGACAGGTGACAGTGTCCTGGCCGGTGTTCTTGAAACCTTGGGATTTGAGTCTTTCTTCCAGTCGATACCACTCGCCAGTGCTGCTCAGTTGAATGACCAGGTCCACATCGTCGGTGCCGCGAATTGATTCTTGAGTGTATTCATCGGTGATCAGCAGGACGGTTGTACATCCCCCGACAAAGGCCACCTGGCTCCTCAGCTCTTCGCCCAGCGCTTGGGCGACCTCTTCAAGCATCAGCAGCATCATTGCTTTGGTTGAGTTCACAGGATCCACTCTCGCAGCATGGCATCTGCGACCTTGGTTTCTCGCGGGCCTCCAATACGAATGGCGTCTACGAGAGCTAGAAAATGATAAAGCAGTTCGTCTTTTTTCACGGCTCCAGGAACCGTTTTATACAAGGGGGTGATTTCCTGACCTTTGTTCTTTCCGTAAGCGTCTGGCCATACGGGAATGAGGTCGCCGCCAGTCATGACTTTGCCGGCCATAATCGGAGCGGCAAATGCTGTGGGGATGCCTCGCACGATAGGACCTGGCTTGGCAGGGAACACATAACGCACACCATATTTTACAAAGTCCAGAAGAGCCACGGCCCTGACAATCGGCTGGCCGCTCAGGCGGTCTGCATGAATAAGGCCAATGTCACGGCAGCGATTCAGTGAGTTGGAAACCTCACTTTTACTTAACGCCAGCGAAGCTGCGAGCGCTCGTACGGAATAGCTTTCCATATTCGGTGCGATCGAATCCTCATCAATATCTTCCCATCCCTCCCAATGCTGGCCCTGTGAGAGGTCGATTTTTTCGATATTCCCCTGCATGCGCAGGTCAAGGAAGCGATCCAGATAATCCTGGGAATCAATCGGCACCAGATCCATGGCCTCTTCAAGATCAAGATTCACAGTGAAATTGCGCTTTTTGACCCGCTCTCCTTCGGCTTGGAGGTTTAGGCTGATCAACTTAAAGAGGATTACGATGTCTTGACTTTTCATTTTGATCCAGTCCTCTCCGTCCACTGTCCATGGACTGTGGACAATCTATTGCATGGATTTTGCGCAGGTGTCAAGGATCTGGTGGATTCTGCAAAAACACCACATACCCGCGAAACCACTCACTCTCCTGCAAATACTCCGGCTCCTGCCAATCCCCGCCCTGGATCAAGCCGATCTTGAACGGCAGCCCCAGCCGGTTCATCCGTGGCAGGTACGCCGCGTAGTCCGGGATGCTATGGCGCCCCTGGTAGGTCTGCACCACCACTTCATCCACTACGCCGTTGAGCTGGGCGATGGCGGCCGGGTCGGCGTTGCTGCTCCAGTCCATCAGGCCGGTGATGCTCAGGCGCAAATCCCTTGGCAGGCGCTGGCGCAGGTCCTTGAGGAAGTCGGCGTATTCGTGCAGGTATTGGGTGCGGGCATCGAAGTCGATCTGGATGCCCACCACCGGGTTACCCGCTGCACGCCAACGTTGCACCTGCCCGAGCAATTTCGTGTAGACCGGCTCTGGCCAACGCAGGGTGTGGGCGCGGTAGACCACCCACACCTCACCCTGGCGGATGCGCGGCACGCTCATGCCCTGGGCGATGAACTGCACGCCAAGGCTGGGTTGGCGGCGGGTCGAGTTGATCTGGCCCTGGAGGATGTACAGGGTCTTGGCCTGCTTGAGCACCGGCTGTGGGGCGACGCCGCTCCACAACCAGAAAGCGTCATAGTCGTGGGCGTCGACGGTGGCGAAGGCCGGGCTCGCCAACAGCAGCAAGCCTAGCCACAGGTTTTTCACCAGTAGTACTGCAGCGACTTGCCCCACTGCGTGTCGGCAAACCCGGTTTTCAACTGGCGGAACCAGCCTTTGCGCACCGCTTTGTCGACGTCTTCGCCACCGCAGCTGTTATAGCCTGAAGGTGCATAGCAGTTGATCGCCCGGAATAGCGCATAAGCCTTGTCGTCCCGGGGCGCCTTGGGGTTGGCGATCACCTGTTTGTAGCCATCGAGCCGCGAGAAGGTTTCACCGCTGAAACCCGATGCGGTACTGCCCAGGCTGCCGGCCGAGCGCGCCTCTTCCAGGGGCATGCCGTCCAGGCCGTTGCGCAGGATGAACTCACCCAGGCAGTTGAGGGCGTGTGGGTTTTTCGCGTCGTTTTGCAAGGTGCTGGCGGTTTGCGCGATGGTCGGGCAGGTGTAGCCGGACGGCGCCTTGTCGCCGCTCCAGCGGAACAAGGTCAGCGCCTGGCCACCGTCGTACACATAGCCCAGGCTAGTGCCGATTTTATCTGCGGCGGGCGAGGCCGGCAGTTGCTGCAAATCCTCGGCAAAAGTCGCGAACTGGCCGCGCAACAGGTCTTTGTAAAGCAATACAAATTGCGCGGTACGGCGCTCAAGCGGGTCGCTGGCCTGGCTGATCTGCTGGCGCAGCAACTCGGGGCCGGCGACGCTGCGTAGCAGGATATAGCGCACTTGCGCAGTCTGGATCGGCGAGTCGGCGGCGAACACCTTGGCCAATTGGCTGCTGCGTTCGTAGTTCATCGCCAGGGCCAATTCCAGTTGCTCGCGCTGCAACGGTTGCTTGGCCAGTGGCAGCAGTTGCAGCCACAGCGTTTCTGCGCCTTTCCAGTCGTTCTTGGCTTCCAGGGCCAGGCCGCGCAGGGTTTGCTGGCTGAATGCCAAGTAATCCAGGCTCGCTGGCAGCGCTGGTGGCAGATGTTTCAGCGCCGTGTCCGGCTGGTGCTCGACATACAGGGCAAACGCCGCCTGCAGGTAGTCGTACAACGCCGGCTCGTTGGCAAATGCAGCCTTCTGGGCGTCGAGGGTGGCGCGGGTCAGCTTGGGCGGGTTGTTGGCGCGCATCCACATCAGATCGTTGATCGCCAGCAACAGCGGGTTGCGGATGGTCTCGGCGTAGCTGGTCAGCAGCTTGTTGTCGGTTTCTTCCACCAGTTCATCGATAGACCCATTGCGCTCGGCATCGCTGGCCTCGGTCAGTTGCCAGGCGTAGTCGTCGGCCAGCTTGGCCGCATCGCCGGCCAGCCAATGGACCCGACGCAGCAGGCCGCGAGCGGAGGCCGCGTAGTCGCCCTGTGGATAAGTCTTCAGGTAGCTGAGAAAACTGTGCTCGGCTTCATCCAGGGCCAACTTATCCACAGCCTGGCGCTGGGGCAGGCCGTATTCATCGAAGGCGTTTTCCTGGGCATGGTTGAGCGACGCGCGGGCGATCATGTACACCGCCGTTTCCTTCAGCCATGGCAACGTGGTCACGGTGACGGCGGCAAACCCACGCTCGGCATACACAAAGCGCCCGCTGTAAAAGTCGGCAGCGGCAAGCAGGTAGGTGGTCAGTTCACGGCCCTGGGTGGATGCAATCAACTGGGGTTCGAGCAGCACTTCGCCCTGCCAGTCGCAGGTGCCAAGCAATTTCAGGCGTGCATTGGCCAGCAGCACCCGCTCATTCGTCGGCACATCGGCCTTGATCACTTGGCGTACAAATTCGGTGGCGCTCTGCACATTGTTGCTGCGACAGCGGCTGCCTTCGCCCCACAAAAACTGATCGCCTGCCGCTGCCGTGGCCTCGCGCTGGATGCCCAGCGAGGCCAGCAGCTGCGCAAGCTCCGCGCCTTGTTCCTCAGGCGCCTGCCCCTCGGGAGGGCGGGGCACCAGGCGATACACCGGGAACGGGACCGGGCCAAAGCCCTGGGCCAGGTCATCTTCGCCCAGTGCATTGGGGGTCAGGGGCGCGTTCTTTTTCGCCGCGAGCAATAGGCGCAGGTTGGTCCGGCTGTCATTGCCGGGGCTCAGAAAAGGCATGTTGCTACAGGCGGTCAGCGAATCCTGGGAGACGCGCCAGTCGGGGTAGCAGGAGTCGTCGCCACTGGCCTGGGCCTGCAGGGAAACGCCGGCACACAGTGCCAGGGCCAGGGATGACAGAAGACCGATGCGCATGAATTGTCCTTATTCCGGGAGTCCGCGAATGCCGCTGGGCAAAGGTGAAGATGATAGCGTGAACATTGCAAGATGTTGCACCGGTGGCAGCCATTCGCTGAGTTTTATCGGTCTAGACTGTGGGCAATTACCTGGTTTTGGAGTTGTCATGGAATCGCCTGTTCACAGTCTGCCGTCATTGTTCAAACAGCTTGGGTTGCCCGATGACGCCCTCAGCATTGAGCGTTTTGTTGCCGTGCATTCGCCGCTCAAGGCGGAGTTGAAACTTGAAGATGCGTTTTTCTGGACGGATAGCCAACAGGCGTTTTTGCGTGAAGAAATTCTGGAAGATGCGGATTGGGCGCAAGTAATGGATGAGTTGAATCTGCTGCTGAGGGCTGGGAGGGATATACCGGCTGGTTAGTTCATCAATACATCTTCCACAGGATAGCTCGGTCTGAAGTTGGGAAATTTCCGACTTCTCAAACTGAGTTAGATGATAGAGGGAGGCGAAAAAAACGGTTATCAACAGGCGCACATTGTCTCCTGTTGGAAAAGCCATATGAGTGGAAAACCCGCCGCCCGCGTTACGGACCCTACGGCATGCCCAATGTCGGGGCATGGCACCCACCCTATAATCGAAGGTTCCCCTGACGTCTTTTTCGATGGCTTGCCCGCAGCACGCCAAGGTGATGTATCTGCTTGCGCAAGCCGGATTAGCACTGGCGTGTCATCGACGGTTTTCATCAACGGAAAACCTGCGGCAACGCTCGGCAGCATCGGTGAACATGGCAACGTGATCATCGGTGGGTCGGGAACCGTGTTCATCGGTGACAGATTCACACCGTCCCCGTTCACCCCCCTTGCGCCATTGAGCAGCGCTACAGCCCCTTACTCCGGGCGCTTTCAACTCATAGATCAGGAAACCGGCCTACCTATTGGTGGCCGCAAGGTAAAGGTTTGGTCGAGTGCTGGCTGGAGCATGCTCGACACCACCAATGGCGAAGGCATGACATCGTGGGTTAACCACGATACGTCGCAGGCTATCTATATTGGCCTGGTGCCGGGCGACGAAGCATGAATGATCAACCCGGCCTGTCTCAGGGGGGCATGAGCCCCGAAGGCACGACCAACCCCGTGGGCATCCTGAAGCCGAAGCTCGCTCCCCAAGACAGGAAAGTACTGTGCTCGGCAATTTGCTATTGCAGCGGCACACCTAACATCAGCCAAGATGGCAGGAATCTTAAACAGGGCTGTGTGGCACAGCGCCTTGGGGAGCTTGACGAGATTCTCCAGGGGCGCAGTCCGTATAGGGCCGAGGTCAGTTACGACATGAC
>NZ_MIFU01000108.1:0-219447 GCF_001855215.1 Pseudomonas sp. 06C 126
GGCTTGCCTGCGATGGGAACGACTCGGACTCGGATCAGCCCTCGCGCTCCATATCAACATGAGGAATCCCGACTTCCAGGAATTCCCCGCTGACAATCTTGAACCCTAGCCGCTCATAGAACGGTGCGGCATACACCTGCGCGCTGAGGAACTGCCGGGTCTGGCCGCGTTTCTCGGCCTCGCCAATCACCGCTTCCATCAGCTTGTCGCCAACCTTCAGCCCGCGCCAGTCCTTGAGGACCGACACGCGACCGATCTCGCCGCTGGGCAGCAGGCGTGCAGTACCAATGGGAAAGTCGCCTTCGAACGCGAGGAAGTGCATGGCTCCAGCGTCGTCTGCGTCCCACTCCAGCTCAGGTGGAACCGATTGCTCAGCGATAAATACCGCTTCACGAATGCGCCGGATCTCGGCGATATCCTTTTGCCAGTCTGCGACACTTACGTGAATTTTATTCATCGGCAAACCCCAGGCTTCCTTGCTTGACCAGTTCGCACAGCAGGTCGCGGCCGTCTTCATCAGCCAGCCATGGACCCAGGTTGTCGACATGCAGGGCGTCGGCCGCGCAGATCAACTTCAGCAGTTCGCGCAGTTTGCCTGGCAGGTAACGGCTCTGGCCGCTGGCGAACAGCAATACGTCGTCGTCCACTTCCGACCAGGCCAGGCGCGCGCTTGGGTTGCGGATCAGTACTGCGCCGTCTTCCAGGCTGCTGATCACTTCGTCCTGCGCCAGCTCTTCTGGGCCTGCGACCAGTTCCGGGTAGCGTGGCTCGGTCATGAATTGGCCGAACCAGGTCAGCAGCATGCGCTCGTCGCTCATGTGCTCGGCCAGCAGGCTTTTCAGGCGGTCGAGGGCGTCGCTCTGGATCTGGTGCGGATCGCTGACGGGCTGGGCATCTGCGTCGGTGTAGCGCTCTTCATCGGTCAGGTACTGGCTGAGGAAGTCGGTGAAGTGGGTCAGCACTTCGGCGGCGCTTGGCGCGCGGAAACCTACCGAGTAGGTCATGCAGTCATCTTCAGCGATGCCGAAGTGCGCCAGGCGCGGCGGCAGGTAAAGCATGTCGCCCGGTTCCAGCACCCATTCGGCGCTCTCTTCGAATTCGGCGAGGATGCGCAGGTCGGCGTGCTGCAGCAGCGGGCTTTGCGAGCTGCACATCTGGCCGATCTTCCAGTTGCGCTTGCCCTGGGCTTGCAGCAGGAACACGTCGTAGTTATCGAAATGTGGACCGACGCTGCCACCGGGGGCGGCAAAGCTGATCATCACGTCATCGATGCGCCAGCTTGGCAGGAAGCGGAACTGCTCCAGCAACTCGGCCACTTCCGGCACGAACTGGTCGACCGCCTGCACCAGCAGGGTCCACTCGCGCTCGGGCAGGGTGCTGAAGGCGTCTTCGGCAAACGGGCCGCGACGCAGCTCCCAAGGGCGCTCGCCGTGCTCGATCACCAGGCGCGACTCGACTTCTTCTTCCAGCGCCAGGCCGGCCAGTTCGTCGGCATCGATCGGGCTTTCGAAATCAGGAATGGCCTGGCGGATCAGCAGCGGTTTTTTCTGCCAGTAGTCGCGCAGGAATTCCCGTGCAGTGATGCCGCCTAGAAGTTGAAGAGGAATATCAGGATTCATGTGTAACCTATTGAAAAAAAGCACTTTTCAGACGGGAATAAAAACGCCCGGCGCTGCCGGGCGTCTCAAGGGGTCAAGCTGCAATCAGATGCGTTTGGCTTGGTCTACAGCGTTGCCGATGTAGTTGGCCGGGGTCAGCAGTTTCAGCTCGGCCTTGGCCGCGGCTGGCATGTCCAGGCCGTCGATGAAAGTTTGCAGCGCCTCGGGGCTGATGCCCTTGCCGCGTGTCAACTCTTTCAGCTTTTCGTACGGGTTTTCGATGTTGTAGCGGCGCATTACGGTCTGGATCGGCTCGGCCAGGACTTCCCAGCAAGCGTCCAGGTCAGCGGCGATTTTCTGCGCGTTGAGTTCCAGTTTGCTGATGCCTTTGAGGCTGGCTTCGTACGCGATCACGCTATGGGCAAAGCCCACGCCGAGGTTGCGCAATACGGTGGAGTCGGTCAGGTCGCGCTGCCAGCGGGAGATCGGCAACTTGCTGGCCAGGTGCTGGAACAAGGCGTTGGCGATGCCCAGGTTGCCTTCGGAGTTTTCGAAGTCGATCGGGTTGACCTTGTGCGGCATGGTCGAGGAGCCGATTTCGCCAGCGATGGTGCGCTGCTTGAAGTAGCCCAGGGAGATGTAGCCCCAGATATCGCGATCGAAGTCGATCAGGATGGTGTTGAAGCGCGCAATGGCGTCGAACAGCTCGGCGATGTAGTCGTGGGGTTCGATCTGCGTGGTGTACGGGTTGAAGCCCAGGCCCAGCTCGTCTTCGATGAAGGCGCGGGCATTGGCTTCCCAGTCGATCTCAGGGTAGGCCGACAGGTGGGCGTTGTAGTTGCCCACGGCACCGTTGATCTTGCCCAGCAATGGCACGGCGGCCACTTGAGCGATCTGACGCTCCAGGCGGTACACCACGTTGGCCAGTTCTTTGCCCAGGGTGGTCGGCGAAGCCGGTTGGCCGTGGGTGCGCGACAGCATCGGCACGTCGGCGAAGCGGATGGCCAGCTCGCGGATGGCATTGGCGGTCTGGCGCATCAACGGCAGCATCACGTCATCACGGCCTTCGCGCAGCATCAGGGCGTGGGACAGGTTGTTGATGTCCTCGCTGGTGCAGGCAAAGTGGATGAATTCGCTGACCTGGGCCAGTTCCGGCAGTTTCGCCGCTTGCTCTTTGAGCAGGTATTCGATGGCTTTGACGTCGTGGTTGGTGGTGCGCTCGATCTCTTTCACACGCTCGGCGTGCTCCAGGGAGAAGTTTTCCGCCAGGGTGTTCAGTACAGCGTTAGCCTCGGCGGAGAACGCCGGCACTTCGCTGATGGCAGGGTGAGCGGCCAGGCGCTGGAGCCAGCGCACTTCAACCAGTACACGAGCACGGATCAAGCCGTATTCGCTGAAAATAGGGCGCAGGGCCTGGGTTTTGCCGGCGTAGCGGCCGTCAACAGGGGAAACCGCAGTGAGCGAAGAGAGCTGCATGGGGTGTTCTCGGACAGTCGGGCAACGAAATGGGGCGCGTATCATACATGAAAAAATCCGCCGGTCCGTCGCCAACTGACCGGCGTATTACGCGTAACGGCTTGAAAATAGCCCGTGGCTGCGACTTATTCGTTGCGCATCAACGGGTAAAGCTCTTTGAGCAATTTGCGACGGCTGATGACCAACTGCCAACGATGACCGCCCAACTGGCGCCACAAGCGCGCCGAACGAATACCGGCCAGAAGCAGGGCGCGGATTTTCGAGGCGTTGTTGGGTTGTTGCAGGTTGCGCATGTCGCCATGGACCTGGATCCGCTGGCGCAAGGTGCTCAAGGTGTCCTGGTACAAGGCGCCACAGGCGGCGATCACGTTTTCGTGGGCCGGGCCGAAGTGCTCGACCTGGGACTGGATCTGCGGCAGGCGCTTGCCAATGGTTTCCAGCAAGTCGTCGCGCTTGGCCAACTGCCGCTCCAGGCCGAGCATCGACAGGGCGTAGCGCAATGGCTCGCGCTGCAACGTGCTGGGGTCGCGTTCGAGGGCGCCGATCAGGGCGCGATAACCTTCGCGCAGGCTCAAGTCGTCGCCGCCGTACACGTCCAGGGTGTCCTTTGGATCCACCACCAGCAGGCTGCCGAGCATGCACGTCAGGCCTGCTTCGGTCACCTGGCCGGTCTTGGCGATCTTGTCCACCAGCACGGCCGCGAGGAAGACCCCGCCCAGTGCCGTCAATTGCTCCTGGGTCGGGCTCATGCCGGGTTGCTCCAGGGTTCGGCGACTTCAATCACGCCGCCCCCCAGGCAGATTTCACCGTCGTAGAACACCACGGATTGGCCAGGCGTGACCGCGCGCTGCGGGTCGTCGAACGTGGCGCGGTAGCCGCTGGCGATCTTTTCCAGGGTGCAGGGCTGGTCGCTCTGGCGATAGCGCACCTTGGCAGTCAGGCGGCGCGGGGTGCTCAGGTCGATCGGGTTGACCCAATAGATCTCCGAGGCCAGCAGCGCGCCGGAGAACAACAACGGATGCTCGTTGCCCTGGCCGACAATCAGCACGTTGTTTTCCAGGTCCTTGACCAGCACGTACCACGGCTCTTCACCGGCGTCCTTCAGGCCGCCGATGCCCAGGCCCTGGCGCTGGCCGATGGTGTGGTACATCAGGCCGTGGTGACGGCCGATGACTTCGCCTTCGGTGGTCTTGATCTCGCCCGGCTGGGCCGGCAGGTACTGCTTGAGGAAGTCGCTGAAGCGGCGTTCGCCGATAAAGCAGATCCCCGTAGAGTCCTTCTTCTTCGCGGTAGCCAGGCCGTGTTTCTCGGCGATCTTGCGCACTTCGGGCTTTTCCAGTTCGCCCACCGGGAACAGGGTCTTGGCGATCTGTTCACCACCGACGGCGTGCAGAAAGTAGCTCTGGTCCTTGTTCGGGTCCAGGCCCTTGAGCAGCTCGGTACGGCCATCGATATCGCGACGGCGCACGTAGTGGCCTGTGGCAATCAGGTCGGCGCCGAGGATCATGGCGTAGTCGAGGAACGCCTTGAACTTGATTTCACGGTTACACAGGATGTCCGGGTTCGGCGTGCGGCCGGCCTTGTATTCGGCCAGGAAGTGCTCGAACACATTGTCCCAGTACTCGGCGGCGAAGTTGGCGGTGTGCAGCTTGATGCCAATCTTGTCGCACACGGCCTGGGCATCGGCCAGGTCGTCCATGGCAGTGCAGTATTCCGTTCCATCGTCTTCTTCCCAGTTCTTCATGAACAGGCCTTCCACCTCATAACCCTGCTCCATGAGCAGAACGGCGGAAACGGAAGAATCCACGCCGCCGGACATACCGACGATGACGCGCTTCTTTTGTGTGTCAGAAGGGGCTGGATCACGCATAGGATTTCAACGGGTGTCTTGAAAAAGGACGCGATTCTAGCAGGCTCGCGCCCTCAAGGCTAAAGAGAAGGCCGGATCAGGTCGAGACTGTGGCACTGGCCGGCCAAATAGTCATCGATACAGCGGATGATCAGCTCGCTGCGCCAGTCGTCGCGTACCGCCATCAGCTCGTCACGGGTCAGCCAGCGGGCGCGCACGATGCCTTCGTCGAGCTGATAGTTCGGGTGGTGTTGCAGGGCTTTGGCAATGAAGCAGACCCGTTGGTAAGTCACGCCATTACTGGGGGCGGTGTACAGGTAGATACCGACGATGCCGGTGGCTTCGACGTCCCAGCCGGTTTCTTCAAGGGTTTCGCGCACGGCGGCTTCGGTCAGGGTTTCGTGCGGGTCGAGGTGCCCGGCGGGCTGGTTGAGCACGGCGCGGCCGCCCTTGAGCTCTTCGACCATCAGGAAGCGACCGTTGTCTTCGACGATGGTGGCGACGGTGATGTGGGGTTGCCAGGTCATTTGAACGCCTCGATTCAGGGTGTGACGCGGTCAGTGTGGGAGCGGGCTTGCTCGCGATGGCGGTATTTGAGCCGCCGAATGTATTGGCTGAGCTAGCGCTTTCGCGAGCAAGCCCGCTTGTATGTTTAGACTTGAAGGGGTGGGCGGCGACTAAAAGCCCGATTCCGACTCTAGCCAGTACGGACCGTGGGAGACTTCTCGTCCCGCCCTTTCTACCCTAAGCGCCGATAAGGAATTCATCGGGAAAAAAACCGACAATAGAGGCAAGCCAGCGCTGGGATAGACCCCGACAAGCCCTTAAACCCTAGCTCCGAGGATTAGTTATGACAATCCTTACTTCACCAACGGTTGTGGGTATCGATGTGGCCAAGGCCGAAATCGTTGCCTACCGCGAAGACCTCAACGCCACTCAAGCCATTACCAACGACCGCGATGCTCCCACACTTTGATTGGGTTTCTTCAGTGAGAACGGTGCTGGCACAAAGAGAAACCCCGGCGCGGGGCCGGGGTTTCTTTATATCCTTACAGCCTTACTTCAATGCAGCAATCGCGGCATTGAGGGTAGCGCTCGGACGCATAGCCTTGCTGGTCAGCTCTGGGTTCGGCGCGTAGTAGCCGCCGATGTCCACTGGCTTGCCCTGTACGGCGTTGAGTTCGGCAACGATGGTTGCTTCGTTCTCGGCCAGGGTTTTTGCCAGTTGAGCGAACTGCGCCTGCAGCGCGGTATCTTCAGTCTGGGCGGCCAGGGCTTGTGCCCAGTACAGCGCCAGGTAGAAGTGGCTGCCGCGGTTGTCGATGTTGCCGACTTTGCGCGATGGCGACTTGTTGTTGTCGAGGAACTGGCCGGTGGCCTGGTCCAGGGTCTTGGACAGTACCAGGGCTTTCGGGTTGTTGTAGTTCACACCCAAATGCTCAAGGGAGGCGGCCAGGGCCAGGAACTCGCCCAGGGAGTCCCAACGCAGGAAGTTTTCTTCCAGCAGTTGCTGCACGTGCTTTGGCGCAGAGCCGCCGGCGCCGGTTTCGAACAGGCCGCCGCCGTTCATCAGCGGTACGATCGACAGCATCTTGGCGCTGGTGCCCAGTTCCATGATCGGGAACAGGTCAGTCAGGTAGTCGCGCAGTACGTTGCCGGTCACCGAGATGGTGTCCAGGCCCTTGCGGGTGCGTTCCAGGGTGAACTTCATCGCGTCGACTGGCGACATGATGCGGATGTCCAGGCCGTCGGTGTTGTGGTCTTTCAGGTAGGCCTGAACTTTCTCGACCACTACGCCGTCGTGGGCGCGCAGCGGGTCCAGCCAGAAAATGGCCGGGGTGTTGCTGGCGCGGGCGCGGTTGACGGCCAGTTTGACCCAATCCTGGATCGGCGCGTCTTTGGTCTGGCACATGCGGAAGATATCGCCGGCTTCGACCGACTGTTCCATCAGCAGGTTGCCCTTGCTGTCGGTGACGCGAACTACGCCGTCAGCCTTGATCTGGAAAGTCTTGTCGTGGGAGCCGTACTCTTCGGCTTTCTTCGCCATCAGGCCAACGTTTGGCACGCTGCCCATGGTGGTTGGGTCGAAGGCACCATTGGCCTTGCAGTCTTCAATGACCGCCTGGTAGATGGTGGCGTAGCAGCGATCCGGAATCACGGCCTTGGTGTCGTGCAATTGACCGTCGGTGCCCCACATCTTGCCGGAATCACGGATCATGGCTGGCATCGAGGCGTCGACGATCACGTCGCTCGGCACGTGCAGGTTGGTGATGCCTTTGTCGGAGTTGACCATCGCAAGCGATGGGCGAGCGGCGTAGACCGCCTGGATGTCAGCTTCGATCTGCGCTTGCTGGTCGCCAGGCAGGGCCTTGATGCGAGCGTACAGGTCGCCGATGCCGTTGTTCAGGTTGAAGCCGATCTGTTCCAGCACGGTGGCGTGCTTGGCCAGGGCATCTTTATAGAACTCGGCAACGATCTGGCCGAACATGATCGGGTCGGAGACCTTCATCATGGTGGCTTTGAGGTGGACCGACAGCAGCACGCCTTGTTTCTTGGCGTCTTCGATTTCGGCGGCAATGAACGCACGCAGGGCGTTCTTGCTCAGCACGGCGCTGTCGAGGATCTCGCCAGCCAGTGCGGAGGTTTTTTCTTTCAGGACGGTGGTGCTGCCATCCTTGCCGACCAGCTCGATTTTGACAGCATCGGCGGCTTCGATCTGCACGGCTTTTTCGCTGCCGTAGAAGTCGCCGTTGCTCATGTGAGCCACGTGGGACTTGGAGTCAGCGGCCCAGGCGCCCATTTTGTGTGGGTGCTTGCGGGCGTAGTTCTTGACCGACAGTGGGGCGCGGCGGTCAGAGTTGCCTTCGCGCAGGACCGGGTTCACGGCGCTGCCCTTGACCTTGTCGTAACGTGCACGGGTTTCTTTTTCCGCGTCGGTGGTTACGGTTTCCGGATAGTCCGGCAGGGCGTAGCCCTGGGCCTGCAGTTCCTTGATCGCGGCTTGCAGCTGCGGGGTCGAGGCGCTGATGTTCGGCAGCTTGATGATATTGGCTTCGGGGGTTACGGCCAGGGCGCCCAGTTCGGCGAGGTGGTCCGCAACAGCCTTGGTGCCCAGTTGCTCGGGGAAGCTTGCGAGGATGCGCCCTGCGAGGGAGATATCGCGGGTTTCCACTTCAATATCAGCGGAAGCGGTGAAGGCCTCTACGATAGGCAGCAGTGAATAGGTGGCGAGGGCTGGAGCTTCGTCGGTGAAGGTATAGATGATCTTCGAGCGGGTGGGCATATTCGGATTAACTCTCTTCTTTGCTAAAAGCGTGCGCGGAAACTCGAGATGCGCCGGGTAAAGCGCGTTCGTTCAAAGTCATCCATGAGCCGAATGTCGATGTTTCTTCGCGGTGATGTTGGGTTGCATCAGTCGAGCGTCAAGCGGGTGGGCTGCTGTGGCAACCCGGCTTTTTCGGGCGCAGGTGCTCGATATAGAGCGGTCGGCCGTCGTGACTCTTTGGTCAGCGGCGGCATTATACATAGGTCGCTATGCTTACGCCGAGCCTTCATACAAAAGGTGGGTCGTCCATTGGTCTAAAGGTCGCAGGTACCGGATTGCGCCTAAAGTCGCACGTAATGCTCAAGTTTGGCGTTTTTCCCTTTTGTTTCAAGGTTGTAGGCGACCGAATCTACGGTTTTCGCAGCAAATGTACCGGGCGCAAGGTTCCAGTCCACATTCAACTGGAGTAGGCTCGGGCACAGCCAGATGTTCAATCCACAAACGGAGTTCAGCATGGGATACAAGAAGATTCAGGTTCCGGCAGTCGGCGACAAAATCACCGTCAACGCAGACCATTCTCTCAATGTTCCTGACAACCCGATCATTCCCTTCATCGAAGGTGACGGTATTGGCGTCGACATCAGCCCGGTGATGATCAAGGTGGTCGATGCAGCTGTTAACAGGGCTTACGGCGGCAAGCGCAAAATCTCCTGGATGGAGGTGTATGCCGGCGAGAAGGCCACTCAAGTTTACGACCAGGACACCTGGCTGCCCCAGGAAACCCTGGACGCGGTCAAGGACTACGTGGTTTCCATCAAGGGCCCGCTGACCACGCCGGTCGGTGGCGGCATCCGTTCGCTGAACGTGGCCCTGCGCCAGCAACTGGACCTGTATGTCTGCCTGCGCCCGGTGCGTTGGTTCGAAGGTGTGCCAAGCCCGGTCAAGAAGCCTGGCGATGTGGACATGACCATCTTCCGTGAGAACTCCGAGGATATTTACGCCGGCATCGAATGGAAGGCCGGCTCGCCGGAAGCCATCAAGGTCATCAAGTTCCTCAAGGAAGAAATGGGCGTCACCAAGATCCGTTTTGACCAGGATTGCGGGATTGGCGTCAAGCCGGTTTCCAAGGAGGGCACCAAGCGCCTGGCGCGCAAGGCCCTGCAATATGTAGTGGATAACGACCGTGAGTCGCTGACCATCGTGCATAAAGGCAACATCATGAAGTTCACCGAGGGTGCCTTCAAGGAATGGGCCTATGAAGTGGCCGCCGAAGAATTCGGCGCGACCCTGCTCGACGGTGGGCCGTGGATGCAATTGAAGAACCCGCGCACCGGCCGCAATGTGGTGGTCAAGGATGCGATTGCCGACGCCATGCTCCAGCAGATCCTGCTGCGTCCGGCCGAATATGATGTGATCGCCACCCTGAACCTCAACGGTGATTATCTCTCTGACGCCCTGGCGGCAGAAGTGGGCGGTATCGGTATTGCGCCGGGCGCCAACCTGTCTGATACCGTGGCGATGTTCGAAGCCACTCACGGTACTGCACCCAAATACGCCGGCAAAGACCAGGTCAACCCGGGTTCATTGATTCTGTCGGCGGAAATGATGTTGCGCCATATGGGCTGGACCGAGGCTGCCGACTTGATCATCAAGGGCACGAATGGGGCAATCTCGGCCAAAACCGTGACGTATGACTTCGAGCGCTTGATGGATGGCGCCAAGCTGGTGTCGTCGTCGGGCTTTGGCGATGCGTTGATTTCGCATATGTAATAAGTCGAAGGCGATAAAAAAAACGGCCATCCTGACTGATCAGGATGGCCGTTTTTTATGCAGGGTATCTACTCAGTGGCTGATTAGGCCGTTTGTTTCTTTTTCGACTGAGCGGATCTATCTGCGTTGTCGTGGTCTTCGTGGGGAGTGCCAGTTGCAGCTGCGCAGATTTCGACAGCGTGCAGGCCTTTAGGTCCCTGGATGATCTTAAAGGACACCAATTGACCGGCTTTCAACGTTTTGTAACCCTCCATGGTAATCGCCGAGTAATGTGCAAAGAGGTCCTCATCCTTACCGTCTTCATTAATGAAGCCGTACCCCTTGGCATTGTTGAACCATTTGACCTTGCCACTGATCTTGCTGCCAGACATACCCATATCCCTCTGCACCAGACTCCATCACTGGAGTATCATCCAGTTTATCCGTCCTAACCCGAATAAATAAGGTTGACTGCGCGGACCTTTTTTACCCACTGTGGGTTCTATTGGTTGTAACACCGTTTTGCCGATAGTCAAGGTGACCAGTCGGTCGGAGTTGAATTTCTGACAGGTCGCCCCCATCACTGTAAATGCACAACAGACGAACCTTTCTTTCCATGCATGCATTCAGCCAGATTCGACTAACATTCAATCAGGATCGCCCGGATCATCTAGAAGACGATGACGGTTCTGCAGGCATCGCTGTTCAGGAGGCCAAGCCTGCTTTACAGGCGCCGCCGATGTACAAGGTGGTTTTGTTCAATGATGACTACACGCCGATGGATTTCGTCGTCGAAGTACTCGAGGTGTTTTTTAATCTGAACCGCGAGTTGGCGACCAAGGTAATGCTGGCCGTTCACACAGAAGGACGGGCAGTATGTGGAGTGTTTACCCGCGACATCGCCGAGACCAAGGCCATGCAGGTCAACCAGTACGCCAGGGAAAGCCAGCATCCGCTACTCTGTGAAATCGAGAAGGACGGTTAACTCCGACCACTTGGGTATGAGGTGAAGCTATGTTAAACCGCGAGCTCGAAGTCACCCTCAATCTTGCCTTCAAGGAGGCCCGTTCGAAGCGTCATGAATTCATGACCGTCGAACACCTGCTGCTGGCACTTTTGGATAACGAAGCTGCCGCCACCGTTCTGCGTGCGTGCGGCGCCAACCTCGACAAACTCAAGCATGACCTGCAAGAGTTTATTGACTCCACCACGCCACTGATCCCCGTGCATGACGAGGACCGTGAGACCCAGCCAACCCTGGGCTTCCAGCGGGTGTTGCAGCGTGCTGTCTTCCACGTGCAGAGCTCCGGCAAGCGTGAAGTGACGGGCGCCAATGTATTGGTTGCCATCTTCAGCGAGCAGGAAAGCCAGGCGGTGTTCCTGCTCAAGCAGCAGAGCGTTGCCCGTATCGATGTCGTCAACTACATCGCCCATGGCATCTCGAAAGTGCCAGGGCATGGCGATCACTCCGAGGGTGAGCAGGATATGCAGGACGACGAGGGCGGCGAGTCTTCTTCTTCAAGCAACCCGCTGGATGCCTATGCCAGCAATCTCAACGAGTTGGCGCGCCAGGGGCGGATCGATCCGCTGGTTGGGCGCGAGATGGAAGTTGAGCGTGTTGCGCAGATCCTGGCTCGTCGTCGCAAGAACAACCCGCTGCTGGTGGGCGAGGCGGGCGTGGGCAAGACCGCGATTGCCGAAGGCCTGGCCAAGCGTATTGTGGACAATCAGGTGCCTGACCTGCTGGCCAACAGTGTCGTCTACTCCCTTGACCTGGGGGCGTTGCTCGCCGGGACCAAGTACCGTGGCGACTTTGAAAAGCGTTTCAAGGCGTTGCTTGGCGAGCTGAAAAAGCGTCCGCAGGCGATCCTGTTTATCGATGAAATCCACACCATCATTGGCGCCGGTGCGGCGTCCGGTGGGGTGATGGACGCTTCCAACCTGCTCAAGCCGCTGCTGTCTTCGGGTGATATCCGCTGCATCGGCTCGACCACGTTCCAGGAGTTTCGCGGGATCTTCGAAAAAGATCGTGCCCTGGCGCGTCGCTTCCAGAAAGTCGACGTGTCCGAGCCTTCGGTCGAGGACACCATTGGTATCCTGCGTGGGCTCAAAGGCCGTTTCGAAGCGCACCACGGCATCGAATACAGTGATGAGGCACTGCGTGCGGCCGCTGAGCTGGCATCGCGCTACATCAATGACCGGCACATGCCGGACAAGGCCATCGATGTGATCGACGAAGCGGGGGCCTACCAGCGCCTGCAGCCGGTAGAGAAGCGTGTGAAGCGCATCGAAGTGGCCCAGGTCGAGGATATCGTGGCGAAAATCGCGCGTATTCCGCCAAAACACGTCACCAGTTCCGACAAGGAGCTGCTGCGTAACCTGGAGCGCGACCTCAAGCTGACGGTGTTTGGCCAGGATGCGGCGATTGATTCGCTGTCGACGGCGATCAAGCTGTCCCGTGCCGGTCTCAAGTCGCCGGACAAACCGGTGGGTTCGTTCCTGTTCGCCGGGCCTACCGGCGTCGGCAAGACCGAAGCAGCACGCCAGTTGGCCAAGGCCATGGGCATTGAGTTGGTGCGGTTCGACATGTCCGAATACATGGAGCGGCACACCGTGTCGCGCCTGATCGGTGCGCCTCCGGGCTATGTCGGCTTCGACCAGGGCGGCCTGTTGACGGAGGCGATCACCAAGCAGCCTCACTGCGTACTGTTGCTCGATGAAATCGAAAAGGCCCACCCGGAAGTCTTCAACCTGCTGCTGCAGGTCATGGACCACGGGACCCTGACCGACAACAACGGGCGCAAGGCGGACTTCCGCAACGTGATTGTGATCATGACCACCAACGCCGGTGCCGAGACGGCCGCGCGGGCTTCCATTGGCTTTACTCATCAGGATCACTCTTCCGACGCCATGGAAGTGATCAAGAAGAGCTTCACGCCGGAATTCCGTAACCGCCTGGACACCATTATCCAGTTTGGTCGCCTCAGTCATGAGGTTATCAAGAGCGTGGTGGACAAGTTCCTTACCGAGCTTCAGGCGCAGTTGGAAGACAAGCGCGTGCAGCTGGAAGTGACGGAAGCTGCACGCAGCTGGATCGCCGAGGGTGGCTACGACGCGGCAATGGGTGCTCGCCCAATGGCGCGTCTGATCCAGGACAAGATCAAGCGGCCACTGGCCGAAGAGATCCTGTTTGGCGAGCTCTCGGACCATGGTGGCGTGGTGCATATCGACCTGAAGGATGGCGAGCTGACCTTCGAGTTCGAGACCACGGCCGAAATGGCCTGACCGCTGTAAACCTGTAGGAGCGAGCTTGCTCGCGAAGATCGCCAACGATAACGCATGCTTCCTGATTCGGTGCGTTGTCCTGGGGTTCTTCGCGAGCAAGCTCGCTCCTACAGTTGTTTTGCGACCTCTATAAATCCCACACGCACAAAAACGCCCGGCATAACCGGGCGTTTTGTATTGACTTGTTTAGCGAGCGCGGTAAGTGATGCGCCCTTTGCTCAAGTCATAGGGCGTCAGCTCGACGCGCACTTTGTCACCGGTAAGAATACGAATGTAGTTCTTGCGCATCTTGCCGGAGATATGCGCGGTTACGACGTGCCCATTTTCCAACTCCACACGAAACATGGTGTTGGGCAGGGTGTCGACGACAGTGCCTTCCATTTCGAAGCTGTCTTCTTTCGACATGCAGTAAAGCCCTCGGTATCCAGTGAATGGCCCGGTGCAACTGCGCCAGGCAAAAGCGGCGTGCATTGTGCCCGAAAAAGGGTGTTTAAGCCAAGGGGTTCTAGTTAAGCGTGACCCATCTTTGATTAATTAGCAGCTCAATGGGCCGATATTGGGTCTTGTAGTTCATCTTTTTGCAGTTTTTGATCCAGTATCCGAGGTAAACCGCTTCCAGATTTTGCCTGGATGCTTCACTGATCTGCCACAGGATTGCGAAGCGCCCCAGGCTACGGCGCTCTTCAGCGGGCTCGTAAAAGGTGTAGACCGCCGACAAGCCATTGGGCAGCAGGTCGGTGACCGCGACCGCCAGCAGCCTTCCTTCAAGCCGGAATTCGTAGAAGCGCGAGAACGGCAGGTCGCGCACCAGAAACGTGGAAAACTGGTCGCGACTGGGTGGGAACATGTCGCCGTCTGCGTGGCGCTGTTCGATGTAGCGCTGGTAAAGATCGAAATATTCCTCGCTGAAACCGGGCTTGGCTGCGGTCACGATCAGGTCGGCATTACGTTTGAGGATGCGTTTTTGATTACGGTCCGCCAAAAATTGCGCCACAGGTATGCGCGCCGGCACACACGCGTTGCAGTTCTGGCAGTGCGGCCGATACAGGTGGTCGCCACTGCGCCGAAAGCCCATCTCTGACAGATCCGCATACACGTGCACGTCCATCGGCTGGCTGGGGTCGAGGAACAGCGTCGTCGCCTGTTCCTCGGGCAGGTAGCTGCAAGAGTGGGGTTGAGTGGCATAAAACTTCAAGCGCGCCAACTCGGTCATGATCAACCCTCGGATAAGCTTTGAAATAAGTGTAAGCCAGGTGTGCGCATGTCGCCTAAGAAACCCACGGCCCACTGCTGGCTTGATCAAGATGGTCGCGCAGGTAACCGGCAAAGTCGCTGCGGGGGATGGCGCGGGCGCCGAGGCTGTGCAGGTGATCGGTGGGCATCTGGCAGTCGATCAGGACAAACCCCCAGGCCTGCAATTGCCTGACGAGCGTGGCAAAGCCGAATTTCGAGGCGTTGTCTGCGCGGCTGAACATTGATTCGCCAAAGAACAACTGGCCCATGGCCAGGCCGTACAGGCCGCCAACCAGCGTGCCCTGGTCCCACACCTCGACAGAATGGGCATAGCCCCGTTGGTGCAGTTGCAGGTAGGCGTTCTGCATGGCGTCGGTGATCCAGGTGCCGTCTGCATAGCTGCGAGGTGCAGCGCAGGCCTGTATGACGGCGGCGAAGTCCTGGTCGAAGGTCACCTCGTAGCGTTGCTGACGCAGCAGCTTGGCGAGGCTGCGGGATACGTGCAGCTCTGCGGGGAACAATACCGTGCGCGGGTCGGGCGACCACCACAGGATGGGCTGGCCTTCCGAGAACCAGGGGAAGCAGCCATGGCGATAGGCCTGGACCAGGCGGTCGGCGGACAGGTCGCCACCGGCGGCGAGTAGGCCGTTGGGTTCACGCATGGCTTTTGCCAGCGGTGGGAAAGTCAGGGTATTGCGTTGCAACCAGGTGAGCATGGGTAGTCAGGCTTACGGAAGGGGAGGGCGGTGACAGGCCAAGGCCCGCCGCGTAGGCAGTGATTATTGTCGACCCAGCGCCACTCGGCCAGCGCGATCGCGCAATCAGTGCCCAGATGCATGAGCGAGTGTTTCTGCAACTCTATAGCGGTGATGCGGTCGTAATCGCGTCATGTCGCCATCCGTTGGGCGGGAATGCTGGGTAAAGCTTGTCCAGTCTGATAAAAACAGCTCATAAGCCTTTGTCAGTAAAGACAATGCATGCTCAAATTGAAACGTATGGGCAATGCGCTTGTGTATGCTTCAGGAGCAAGGCCGGCAGCGTGGCAACGGGCACACAAACCCGTACAATGGCGGCACTATGTCCTTGTGGGCCGGCGTTAACGCCTGTTCATGACGCAGTCACGGAGTGTTATAGGACGCTTGACGACGCTCGTTCACTTTTCACCTGCCCGGGTTGGGCAGTATTTTTATAGTCATTCAACTGTTGGACGCGCTTAAGGCGCAGGAAAAGACCCGTTTTGAAGAAATCCGCCGCAGCACCCAAAACAGCAGTGGTACCGGCCTGGCGCCAGCACCTGCACTATCGGCTCAAGGAAGGCGCGCTGATTGCCATCGGTGCTTTATGCCTGTTCCTGATGATGGCCTTGCTGACCTATGGCAAGGATGATCCGGGCTGGAGCCATAACAGCAAGATCGATGATGTGCAGAACTTCGGCGGGCCTGTGGGCTCCTACAGCGCCGATATCCTGTTCATGATCCTCGGTTATTTCGCCTATATCTTCCCGCTGTTGCTGGCGATCAAGACCTGGCAGATCTTCCGCCAGCGCCACGAGCCGTGGCAGTGGAGCGGCTGGCTGTTTTCCTGGCGCCTGATCGGCCTGGTGTTTTTGGTGTTGTCGGGCGCGGCGCTGGCACATATCCATTTCCATGCACCGACCGGCCTGCCGGCGGGTGCGGGCGGCGCCCTGGGCGAAAGCCTGGGTGACCTGGCCCGCAAGACCCTGAATATCCAGGGCAGCACGCTGATGTTCATTGCCCTGTTCCTGTTTGGCTTGACGGTGTTTACCGACTTGTCCTGGTTCAAGGTCATGGATGTGACCGGCAAGATCACCCTCGATCTGTTCGAGCTGTTCCAGGGCGCTGCCAACCGCTGGTGGGCAGCCCGCGTGGACCGCAAACGCATGGTTGCGCAACTGCGTGAAGTCGATACACGGGTCAACGAAGTGGTGGCTCCGAGTACGCCTGACCGCCGTGAGCAGGCCAAGGTCAAGGAGCGCTTGATCGAGCGTGAGCAGGCGCTGACCAAGCACATGTCTGATCGCGAGAAACAAGTGCCGCCGGTCATCGCTCCCGCACCGGTCAAGGCGCCCGAGCCAAGTCATCGTGTGCAGAAGGAAAAGCAGGCGCCGCTGTTTATCGACAGCGCCGTCGAAGGCACCTTGCCGCCGATCTCGATCCTTGATCCGGCGGAAAAGAAACAACTCAACTATTCCCCGGAATCCCTGGCGGCCGTTGGCCATCTGCTGGAAATCAAGCTCAAGGAGTTTGGTGTCGAAGTGTCGGTGGATTCGATCCACCCAGGCCCGGTGATTACCCGTTACGAGATCCAGCCGGCCGCTGGGGTCAAGGTCAGCCGTATCGCCAACCTGGCCAAAGACCTTGCGCGCTCACTGGCCGTGACCAGCGTGCGCGTGGTGGAAGTGATCCCCGGCAAGACCACCGTGGGCATTGAGATTCCCAACGAAGATCGTCAGATCGTGCGTTTCTCCGAAGTGCTGTCGACCCCGGAATACGACAACTTCAAGTCGCCGGTCACCCTGGCCCTGGGTCACGACATTGGCGGCAAGCCGGTGATCACAGATCTTGCGAAAATGCCTCACCTGCTGGTGGCCGGTACCACCGGTTCCGGTAAGTCGGTGGGGGTCAACGCGATGATCCTGTCGATCCTGTTCAAGTCCGGCCCGGAAGACGCCAAGCTGATCATGATCGACCCGAAGATGCTTGAGCTGTCGATCTACGAAGGCATTCCGCACCTGCTGTGCCCGGTGGTGACCGACATGAAGGACGCCGCCAACGCCTTGCGCTGGAGCGTTGCCGAGATGGAGCGACGCTACAAGCTGATGGCGAAGATGGGTGTGCGTAACCTGTCCGGCTTCAACGCCAAGGTCAAGGAAGCCCAGGACGCCGGTACGCCGCTGACCGACCCGCTGTACAAGCGTGAAAGCATTCACGATGAAGCGCCGTTGCTGACCAAGCTGCCGACCATCGTCGTCGTGGTCGACGAATTTGCCGACATGATGATGATCGTCGGCAAGAAGGTCGAAGAACTGATCGCCCGTATCGCGCAGAAGGCCCGTGCCGCCGGGATCCACTTGATCCTTGCGACCCAGCGGCCATCGGTGGATGTGATCACCGGTCTGATCAAGGCCAACATCCCGACGCGTATGGCGTTCCAGGTGTCGAGCAAGATCGACTCGCGGACCATCATCGACCAGGGCGGCGCCGAGCAACTGCTGGGCCATGGTGACATGCTCTACATGCCGCCCGGCACCAGCCTGCCGATCCGCGTTCACGGCGCCTTCGTTTCCGATGACGAGGTGCACCGCGTGGTCGAGGCCTGGAAACTGCGCGGTGCGCCGGAATACAACGACGATATCCTGGCGGGTGTCGAGGAGGCCGGCAGCGGCTTCGACGGTGGCAGCGGTGGCGGCGACGATGATGCCGAGACCGACGCGCTGTATGACGAAGCGGTAGCGTTCGTGCTGGAAAGCCGTCGCGCCTCGATCTCTGCGGTGCAACGTAAACTGAAGATCGGCTACAACCGCGCCGCGCGTATGATCGAATCCATGGAAATGGCCGGCGTCGTCACGGCAATGAACACCAACGGCTCGCGCGAAGTGATCGCGCCAGGGCCGATGCGCGACTGACCTCGTGCCGCGTGGCAGCACGCGGCGCGCCTTTCACATCATTCTATGAGGACTCCCATGCGTCTTATCCGCATGCTGTTGTTGCCGGCATTGGCCTTGACCGCGTTTTCGGCCCACGCTGACCAGGCCTCCGTCGCGAGCCTGACCAACCTGCTGGACAAATCCAAGACCCTGACCGCGCGCTTCTCCCAGTTGACCCTGGACGGCGGCGGCACGCAGTTGCAGGAAACGGCCGGTGAAATGGCGGTGCAGCGCCCAGGCCTGTTCTTCTGGAAAACCGACGCGCCCAACGAGCAGACCATCGTTTCTGATGGCAAGAAAGTCACGCTGTGGGACCCGGACCTGGAGCAGGCGACCATCAAGACCCTCGACCCGCGCCTGAGCCAGACCCCGGCCTTGCTGCTGTCCGGTGATGTGTCGCAGATCAGCGAGAGTTTCGAGATCACCTCCAAGCAACAGAGCAATGTGATCGACTTCACCCTCAAGCCCAAGTCCAAGGACACGCTGTTCGACAGCCTGCGCCTGTCGTTCCGCAACGGCGTGATCAACGATATGCAGTTGGTCGACAGTGTCGGCCAGCGCACCAATATCCTGTTCACCGGGGTCAAGGCCAATGAGCCGGTCCCAGCCTCCACGTTCAAGTTCGACATCCCCAAGGGTGCCGATGTGATCCAGGAGTAAATCGCTGCCCATGGACCTGTTTCGAAGTGACCCGATTGCCCAGCCTTTGGCCGCGCGTTTGCGCTCGACCAACCTGGATGAGTATGTCGGGCAAGAGCACCTGCTGGCCCGCGGCAAGCCCCTGCGCGAGGCCCTGGAGCAGGGTGCCCTGCACTCGATGATTTTCTGGGGGCCGCCGGGCGTGGGCAAGACCACCCTGGCGCGGCTGTTGGCGAAAGTCTCGGATGCACACTTTGAAACGGTCTCGGCAGTGTTGGCCGGGGTCAAGGAGATCCGCCAGGCAGTGGAGGTCGCCAAGCAGCAGGCCGGGCAGTACGGTCGGCGCACCATCCTGTTTGTCGACGAAGTGCATCGCTTCAACAAATCCCAGCAGGATGCATTCCTGCCTTACGTGGAAGATGGCACACTGATTTTCATCGGCGCCACCACGGAAAACCCCTCGTTTGAACTGAACAACGCCTTGCTCTCGCGGGCGCGAGTGTATGTGCTCAAGAGCCTCGATGAAGCCGCAATGCAGAAGCTGTTGCAGCGGGCGCTGGGCGAGGACAAGGGGCTGGGCAAACGCCATCTGAGCCTGGGGGAGGAGGGTTTCAAGATTCTGCTGGCGGCGGCTGACGGTGACGGTCGACGTTTCCTCAACCTGCTGGAGAACGCCTCTGACCTGGCCGAAGACAACAGTGAGATTGGCGTCGACCTGCTGCAAAGCCTGCTGGGTGATACCCGGCGGCGCTTCGACAAGGGCGGCGAAGCCTTTTACGACCAGATTTCCGCGTTGCACAAATCTGTACGCGGCTCCAACCCGGACGGCGCGTTGTATTGGTTTGCGCGCATGATCGACGGCGGTTGCGATCCACTGTACCTGGCCCGGCGCGTGGTGCGCATGGCCAGCGAGGACATCGGCAACGCCGATCCCCGCGCCCTGAGCCTGTGCCTGGCGGCATGGGAGGTCCAGGAGCGCCTGGGCAGCCCGGAAGGCGAGTTGGCGGTAGCGCAGGCCATCACTTACCTTGCCTGTGCGCCGAAAAGCAATGCGGTGTACATGGGCTTCAAATCGGCATTGCGTGCAGCGGCCGAGCACGGCTCGCTTGAGGTCCCGCTGCATCTGCGCAACGCGCCCACCAAGCTGATGAAGCAATTGGGTTATGGTGACGAATATCGCTACGCCCACGATGAGCCGGATGCCTATGCCGCCGGGGAAGACTACTTTCCCGACGATCTGGACCCTCAGCCGTTCTATCAGCCGGTACCTCGTGGTCTGGAGCTGAAGATCGGGGAAAAGCTCAACCACTTGGCGCAACTTGACCGCCTGAGCCCGAAACAGCGGAGAAAACCATGATTCCCTTGGTCGTCGCAGTCTCCGTTGGCGGTGTAGCCGGGACCTTGTTGCGCTTTGCCACGGGCAATTGGATCAACGCCAATTGGCCGAAACACTTCTATAGCGCGACGCTGGCCGTTAATATCGTGGGCTGCCTGCTGATCGGCGTGTTGTACGGCCTGTTTCTGTTACGCCCGGAGGTGCCTGTTGAAGTGCGCGCCGGGTTGATGGTGGGCTTCCTTGGCGGCCTGACTACCTTTTCATCCTTTTCACTGGATACCGTGCGCCTGCTGGAAAGCGGGCAAGTGCCGCTGGCATTAAGCTATGTGGCCATCAGTGTATTCGGCGGGCTGCTTGCCACCTGGGCTGGCCTGTCCTTGACCAAACTTTGATAAACGAGAGACCGACATGCTCGATTCCAAACTGTTACGTAGCAACCTTCAGGACGTAGCGGACCGCCTGGCATCCCGCGGCTTTGCCCTGGATGTTGCGCGCATCGAAGCGCTGGAAGAACAGCGCAAGACCGTCCAGACCCGCACCGAAGCACTGCAGGCTGAACGCAATGCACGTTCCAAATCCATCGGTCAGGCCAAGCAGCGTGGTGAAGACATCGCGCCGCTGATGGCGGACGTCGAGCGCATGGGCAGCGAGCTGTCCGACGGCAAAGTTGAGCTGGACAAGATTCAGTCCGAGTTGGATTCGATCCTTCTGGGCATTCCCAACCTGCCGCACGAGTCGGTGCCGGTTGGCGAAGACGAAGACGGTAACGTCGAAGTGCGCCGCTGGGGTACGCCAAAAGCTTTTGATTTCGAGATCAAGGACCACGTCGCCCTGGGCGAATTGACCGGTGGCCTGGATTTTGAAACTGCCGCCAAAATGTCCGGCGCGCGCTTTGCCTTGCTGCGCGGCCCGATCGCGCGCATGCACCGTGCCCTGGCGCAGTTCATGATCAACCTGCACACCGGCGAACACGGTTACGAAGAGGCTTACACCCCGTACCTGGTGCAGGCGCCGGCACTGATGGGCACCAGCCAACTGCCGAAATTCGAGGAAGACCTGTTCAAGATCAGCCGCGATGGCGAAGCCGATCTGTACCTGATCCCGACCGCCGAAGTGTCGCTGACCAACATCGTGGCCGGCGAGATCCTCGACGCCAAGCAACTGCCGATCAAGTTCGTCGCCCACAGCCCGTGCTTCCGTAGTGAAGCCGGCGCCTCGGGCCGTGACACCCGCGGCATGATCCGCCAGCACCAGTTCGACAAGGTCGAGATGGTGCAAGTGGTCGAGCCGTCGACCTCCATGGAAGCCCTGGAAGGCCTGACCGCCAACGCCGAGCGCGTCCTGCAACTGCTGGAGCTGCCGTATCGCGTATTGGCGCTGTGCACTGGCGATATGGGGTTCAGCGCGGTGAAGACCTACGACCTGGAAGTATGGGTGCCGAGCCAGGACAAATACCGTGAGATTTCTTCGTGCTCCAACTGCGGTGATTTCCAGGCCCGGCGCATGCAGGCGCGTTTCCGCAACCCGGAAACCGGCAAGCCGGAATTGGTCCATACCCTCAACGGTTCGGGTCTGGCCGTAGGCCGCACCCTGGTCGCGGTGCTGGAAAACTACCAACAGGCTGACGGTTCGATCCGCGTGCCTGAAGTGCTCAAGCCGTACATGGCGGGCGTTGAGGTCATCGGCTAAATGGAATTTCTGCCGCTGTTTCATAACCTGCGCGGCAGTCGTGTGTTGGTCGTCGGTGGCGGGGAGATTGCCTTGCGCAAATCCCGGCTGCTGGCCGATGCCGGCGCGTTGTTGCGGGTGGTTGCTCCCCTGATCGAAGATCAGTTACGGGAATTGGTGCAGGGCAGTGGCGGTGAACTGATTGTGCGTGGTTATCAGGAGGCGGACCTTGATGGTTGCACCCTGATCATCGCGGCGACCGACGACGAGCCGCTGAACGCGCAAGTGTCCAGCGATGCCCGACGCCGGTGTGTGCCGGTCAATGTGGTGGATGCGCCGGCCTTGTGCAGCGTGATCTTCCCGGCGATTGTCGACCGCTCGCCCTTGGTGATTGCAGTGTCCAGTGGCGGCGACGCGCCGGTGCTGGCGCGCTTGATCCGTGCCAAGCTGGAAACCTGGATCCCGTCCACCTACGGCCAGTTGGCCGGGCTGGCTGCGCGCTTTCGGGCGCAGGTCAAAGGTTTGTATCCCGATGTGCAACAGCGCCGGGCTTTCTGGGAAGAGGTTTTCCAAGGGCCGATTGCCGATCGGCAACTGGCTGGGCAAGGCGATGAAGCTGAGCGTTTGCTGGTAGAGAAGGTCAATGGCAAGCCGCCCCATGCGCCGGGTGAAGTGTATTTGGTCGGTGCGGGCCCCGGTGATCCGGACCTCCTGACCTTTCGCGCCCTGCGCTTGATGCAGCAAGCCGACGTAGTGCTATATGACCGCCTGGTGGCGCCAGCGATTCTTGAGTTGTGCCGTCGCGACGCCGAGCGGGTATATGTCGGCAAGCGCCGCGCCGATCATGCGGTGCCGCAGGACCAGATCAACCAGCAATTGGTGAAACTGGCCAAGCAGGGCAAGCGCGTGCTGCGCCTCAAAGGCGGCGACCCGTTTATTTTTGGGCGTGGCGGTGAAGAGATCGAGGAACTGGCGGCCACTGGCATCCCGTTCCAGGTGGTGCCGGGGATTACCGCGGCCAGCGGTTGTGCGGCTTACGCCGGTATTCCCTTGACCCATCGTGATTATGCGCAATCCGTGCGTTTCATCACCGGGCACTTGAAAGACGGGACTTCGGATTTGCCTTGGAATGACTTGGTCGGGCCGTCGCAGACCCTGGTGTTCTACATGGGCTTGATCGGCTTGCCGATCATCTGCGAGCAACTGATCCGCCATGGTCGTTCGGCAGACACCCCGGCAGCGCTGATCCAACAAGGCACCACGTCCAACCAGCGTGTGTTTACGGGCACCCTGGCTGACCTGCCACGCCTGGTGGCGGAGCATGAAGTGCATGCGCCGACACTGGTGATCGTAGGAGAAGTAGTGGTGTTGCGTGAGAAACTGAAGTGGTTCGAAGGTGCTCAGTCCCAGGTGTGATCACCGGCACTCATATCAATTGTAGAAGCGAGCCTGCTCGCGAAAAAATCAACTGCGCCGCGTGCCTCCAGAATGCCCGCGTTATCGTTGACGATCTTCGCGGGCAAGCTCGCTCCTACAGTTTTTGCTTCAGCTCCAGACGCCCTTGCTGCTCATCTTCTGCCGGTCATGTTTGCTGTCAAACGCCTGCGACGGTCCCTTCGGCACAATCCCTGTCGGATTGATCGTGCGGTGGCTAGCGTAGTAATGCCCCTTGATATGGGCAAAATCCACTGTCTCGGCCACCCCCGGCCATTGATACAGCTCGCGCAACCAATTCGACAGGTTCGGATAATCCGCAATCCGCCGTAGGTTGCATTTGAAGTGGCTGTAATAAACCGCATCAAACCGGATCAGCGTCGTAAACAGGCGTACATCAGCCTCGGTCAGGTATTCACCTGCCAAGTAGCGGTGACCACCCAAGTGCTGCTCCAGGTGATCCAACTCGGCAAATACATCATCAAAGGCACTTTCGTACGCCTGCTGCGAAGTGGCAAAGCCTGCGCGATACACGCCATTGTTCACGGCGGGATAGATCCGCTCGTTCCACGCGTCGATGGTCGGGCGCAATGGCTCGGGGTAGAAGTCCAGGGTGTTGCCCGTCAGCTCGTTGAACGCGCTATTGAACATGCGGATGATCTCCGCCGATTCATTGCTGACGATGCGATTGAGCTTCTTGTCCCACAGCACCGGCACCGTGACGCGCCCGGTGTAGTCGGCGGTATCGGCGGTGTAGCGCTGGTGCATGAAGGCAAAGTCGTCGAGCCTGTCGCCGGTAGAGCCATGGGCCTTGTCGAAGGTCCAGCCATTTTCCAGCATCAGCCAACTGACCACTGAAACGTCGATCAGGCTCTCCAGACCCTTGAGCTTGCGCAGGATCAGGGTGCGGTGCGCCCAGGGGCAGGCGAGGGAGACATAGAGGTGGTAGCGGCCGGCTTCGGCTTTGAAGCCGCTGTCGCCGCTTGGGCCAGCTTGGCCATCTGCGGTGACCCAGTGCCGGCGTTGCGCCTGTTCCCGTTGGAAGGCGCCATCTGCGCTACTTTCGTACCACTGGTCATGCCAGTGTCCTTCAATCAGCAAACCCATGACTGACTCCTTGGCTATTAAGCGTTGGAGTGCAGTCTAATCGTCTGGGTTCGAACAAATAGCGCAAAGGCTCGGGGTTAATGATCGATTAAATCGATTTGTCCCGCGCATCCCAATACTGCTGGGCCAGTTCAAAAGCCTGCTCCCGTGGGTGCCCAAGGCCGCGCAGGGCCAGGGCCATGGTGGCGATCAACGCCAACTGTGGGTAGCTATCCTGCACTTCGCCGCGCCACAGGGCTTTCAAATGCTCGGGGTCGAGGCTGGCCGGCTTGACGTGGCGCTGGGCGGAGAGGGCAGGCCACTCCTCATCCCAGCTTGCGCCACCGGTGGTGCCATATAAGTGGCTGGCGGAGTCGGGATTGATCTCGATCTCGCCGCCATCGCCCTTGATCACAATGGTGTTGTCACCCAGCAGGCCACTGGCATCGCGATGTACACCCTGGTAACCGGGATGGAAGATGCTTTGCAGGCCGCAGCGTGCGCCCAGTGGGTTGAGGATGCGCGCCAGGGAATGGATAGGTGAGCGCAGGCCAAGGATGTTGCGCAGGTCAATCATGCGTTGCAGTTGCGGGGCCCAGTCGCCCAGCGGCATAAACGCCAGGTTGCCTTGCGCAAGGGCGGTCTCGACCTGTTGCCAGTTGCGGCACAGTGGAATCTGCAGCTCACGCAGCAACTGTTCGGTGTACAGCCGGCCGGCTGTGTGGGCGCCGCCGCCATGCATGAAAATTCGCACGCCGTTTTGCGCCAGGCACTTGGCGGCCAGCAGGTACCACGGCAGGTGGCGTTTTTTCCCGGCGTAGGTAGGCCAATCGACATCCACCTGCAGTGCCGGCGGGTTCAGGCGTTCGCGCAGGGCCTCGGTGAAGCCGGCGAGTTCCTCTGGGCTCTCTTCTTTGTGGCGCAGCAGCATCAGGAACGCGCCGAGCTGGGACTCCTCGACCTTCTCGTCGAGCAGCATGCCCATGGCTTCCCGCGCTTCTTCGCGCGTCAGGCTGCGGGCACCGCGCTTGCCTTTGCCGAGGATGCGCACAAACGGCGCAAAGGGATGTTCGGCGGGAGTTTCGGTGATCAACGGGGCGAAGTCGGTCATAAACAATTCGTCGGTCTGGGCAGGCCCGCCAGCTTGGCGGCAAGTTTGGCGGGAGTGCCTTTGAACAGTCGGTTGAGGTGCAGGCTGTTGCCCTTTTCCGGGCCCAGCTTCAAGGCGGTGTACTTGATCAGCGGGCGGGTGGCCGGTGATAACTGGAACTCCTGGTAAAAACCCCTGAGCAGCTCGAGGATTTCCCAGTGTTCGTCGGTCAATTCCAGTTCTTCAGCGCTTGCCAAAGCGTTGGCCACCTCGGTTGACCAGTCATTGAGGTCAGCCAGGTAACCGTCTTTGTCCAGTTCTAATGCGCGCGCGCCTACGGTCAGCGTATTCATAACCAACTGTTGACCTTGTCATGGTCGATCGACAACTGCACAAAACCTGGGTAGTCAACACTCTTGGCCCACTCCGGAAATGACAGGCCCCGGGCCTGGGCGTCTTCGGCAAGCACGAAGATGACCAAGGCACTGACCTCCAGGGCCTTGAAGGGCGCGCTACCGGCTTGCAGGGCATAGGTTGCATCGCCGCACAGCAGGATCGCATCTTGTGCACCACACAGCCGTAGGCAACTGTCCAGTCGGCTGTCGGAAAAGGGTGAGTGGGACAATACATGCAAAGTCGACATCAGAGGGTCATCACCTGATCGTAACGGTCAATCATCTGGGAAATCTGTTCGCTGCTCAGTGGCTGCGCGCTATCAGGGGCGCTCAATCCACGCTCGGCCAAGCTGTGGCTGCACGCAAACACCTCATCGATGCCGAACAGCGAGAGTGCCTGCAGGTTGGCAGTCACATCCTTCTGCTGCACGGCTTTGGCATTCTGTGCAGGTGCCAGTTGAAACACCCCGTCATCGAGAAACAGCAGCCCAATCGGCAAGTCGAATGCGCCACCGGCCAGTACCACATCCAGCGCTTCCCGCGCACTGGGCCCGGACCACGGCGCCTGGCGACTGATTACCAGCAAGGATCTGGACATTTCATGGCCCTCCAAAGCAAATCAGGCGGTCGGCGTCCTGGATTGCATCGTGCAATTGCCCAAGGCCCGACAACGCCCAGGGCGCATCGAGGTTCACCGCACTGCGCTGGTAGCGCGCAGCTTCCTCGGCATTGAGCACGCCGCGCCGTAACGCAGCAGCGATGCATACCACGCCATCGAGTTGATGCTCGCTGACCAGGGCGCGCCATTGTTGGGCGATGTCCTGCTCATCCTGCGGCGTGACCACCGAATTGGCGGCGCTGTAGACGCCATCCTGATAGAAAAACAGCCGCACAATCTCATGCCCGCCGGCCAGTGCAGCCTGGGTAAACAGCAGGGCACGGCGCGAGGAGGGCGCATGGGCGGCGGAAAACAGCGCAATTGCGAACTTCATGGAACACTCTGTAGGTAAACCTGTGCCAATGATAAAGCCGCAGGCAACAAAAAGCCCGCCGAAGCGGGCTTTTTGATGGGGCTGGGATCAGTCGTCGCGGCTCATGATGCCGAAGATCTGCAACAGGCTGACAAACAGGTTGTAGATCGATACATACAGGCTGATGGTCGCCATGATGTAGTTACGCTCGCCGCCATGGATGATGGCGCTGGTCTGGAACAGGATGCAGACCGAGGAAAACAGCACAAAACCGGCGCTGATCGCCAACTGCAGGCCGCTGATCTGGAAGAACATGCTTGCCAACACCGCCGCCAGCAACACGAAGAAGCCAGCCGTGATGAAACCGCCGAGGAAGCTCATGTCCTTACGGGTGATCAGTACATAGGCCGACAGGCCACCAAACACCAATGCCGTCATGGCAAACGCCGAGCTGACCACTTCCGCGCCGCCCTGCATGCCCAGGTAACGGTTAAGGATCGGGCCCAGCAGGAACCCCATGAAACCGGTCAGGGCAAACGCCGACACCAGGCCCCAGGCCGAGTCGCGCAGCTTGTTGGTGAGGAAAAACAGGCCGTAGAAGCCGATCAACACCACGAAGATATTCGGGTAGCCAACACGCATCTGCTGCGCCACATACGCCATCACGCCGCTAAATGCGAGGGTGAGGGCGAGCAGGCCGTATGTATTGCGCAGGACGCGGCTAACCTCTAGCTGCTCAGCCTGCACGTTGCTATTAACTGCGTAATCCTGTTCGCGCATGGCGACACTCCTTCAGTTTTGAAACGTTCAGTCGCAAAGATCATAACAGACGCTCTGTAACAAGCTATGAAGAGAGTTTGACAGTGTGTTTCATTCGGGTATTATGGCGCCCGCTGAGACAGGATGGGCTACTATAATCCTGTGTTGCACAAGGGAAATTGGCAGAGTGGTTGAATGCACCGGTCTTGAAAACCGGCGAACGTTAATAGCGTTCCCAGGGTTCGAATCCCTGGTTTCCCGCCAAGATTCATACGAAAGCCCCGCTTATGCGGGGCTTTTGTGTTTCTGGCGTTCGATAATTGGACTGGGTTTTAAACTAACAGTTTCCGCATCGTTTACGACGCTTTCCGCAACTACTGTCAGATGCTCTATCAACGTGTCGGTTTCACGATCTCGCCAACGCGCCTATAAACCGTCTCGGTTATCCGCTTATCCGTGTGCCCAAGCAGGCGACTGGCATCGCCAAGGTCCAATATCTCACTGGCTGCTTTTGGTCGGATGTCGCGGAACTGGAACTGCCGGATGCTCGCCGCAAGCACGCCGTCTCCCGCCTCGTTAGCAATGGCAATTGCCTTGTTCCTGGCATCGTCAAAGCGTAGGCGTAGCATCGGCTTGGTCACCTGCCGGCCATCTTCAGTGATTATTAGGTATGGAGTCCGTACTCCACGCGAGCGCCGCTGCTCTATCAGTCGCTCGACCAGTGTGCCCAGGTCATTAAGGTTTCCGGCAGCGGTAAGGCGGATCCGGAGCTTCTTGGCCGTCTTGCCTTGCGACACCTGCAGGAATTCATTTACCGCATCAGCCTCGCGCATCGAAAGCACATCTGCGGGGCGCTGTCCGGTCAGGTAGGCCAAGTCCATAGCATCGCGAAGCTCCGAGGCTGCGACTGCGTAAACGGCGCTCCAGATCTCCTCAGTTGCGTAGAAGTCTCGAGGCGCCTCCTTGTTCTTGCGCACGCCGGCGGCAGGGTTGTTCTCGGTGAGCCCCCACTCCCGCGCAATGTTGTAGATGTGCGACAACAGTGATATTTCCCGATTGGCTCTTACCTTGGCGCTCCGGCTATCCCTGTACTGCGCGATGATCTGTGGTGTAACCGCATCAATAGGGGCGTCGCTGAACGCTTTGCGCAGTTGCTTCAGGCTCAGGAGATTATCGCTCTGCGTCTTGGGTGCCTTGCCTGGGATGATCTCGCGCTCGTAACGGTCAAACACCTGGCCCAGCAGGGCTCCTTTCTTCGGTACCGGCTTGCAGTCGAGCTTTGCCCATTCAGCCTTTGCAATTTCCAGGTCACCCCCGAGCGGAATCTCCACCCGCTTCCCGTCTTCATTCCTCCCGTCGTAGTAATACCCAACCCACTCTTTTCCGCCTTTCAGCGTGCGTACACGCCGAATCATTCGCGGCGGCAGGTCCCTGTTTGCCGCCTTTTTTGCTCGCATGTCTTTATCCTACGTTTGAAAGATTCAGTGACCAGGCTTCGGCCGCGACGTTTTCTGCTGATGGCTTCACTCCGGCCAACTTCATCCGGGCGTAAACGCGGCCCACCACTGGTCGGCGCGAGCGAGTCAGTACGTATTTCCAGCCGTTTTTGTTGAGCCACTCGATCTGCCTGGACGGGATCATGTAGCCCGTTATTGCCGCGATCTCTTCCTCGGCAAGCGTTTCGCTTTGCATTTCCATGGTGTGCACCTCTATGCCCGGGGACTGTCATGCGGGCCAGTAGGCCGCGCTGTCTTGATGATGTGGATGATGAAACCGAAGGTGAGTAGCATCCAGGCGACGGTGCCGGCGAATGCTGCGATCAGGTGTTGGTCGGTACCGGTGGAGAGCAGCTCCGGCACCTGCCAGAAAAACCAGAAGATGGACCCCGCCACGTACAACACGATGGCCGTGATGAGCAGGGTGAGTTTCGTTGCGTACATGGGGTGTCCTCGCCACGCTGGGCAGCAGAAGTTGATAGCAAATTGCCTCGATGGAAATGGGGACGGATAAGGGCTACAAACACGGCTCAATTTGGTTTCTGTGTCAGGGAGGGCGCGTGCCACACAATCTTGATGTTCCAGTCGTTCACGCCTATCGGGGGCATACGTTGTTTCTCAAGTTCGAATGGAGGCGACCAAACGATGACGTACCCGCATTTGCGAGAATCATCGAGCCGGCAGCCGTTGAAGGATTGGGCGAAGTTGCCGCCGAGTTGACGGGTCCATGGCCTGACTATCCGTCGGCACTGGGTGATGCGATGGCAGCTGCGGAGCGATGGATCGACAGCCAGTTACCGTGAGTTCGCTCACCGGCAGGCATGTAGGGGGATTGGGGTTAGGCTTGTTTGATGCGAAGGAAACGTCGGCACTGGCATTGCGTATCGTCGCAATGGAGCTCGCCAACCCATTCCGGGAATTGATCGCCTTCGCAGCGCTCAATGCGGGAGTGGTTGAGCCCGCTTCGCTTCACATCTTTCACAAAGCGCTGCAGGTCTTTGGCGTTGTCATCGCGATCCGGGCTATCCCATCGACTCATTACCAAGAGGCCGCAATCTGTCTTTCCGTGGTCCATCCAGCCGAGACTCTTCGGGGAATCGCTCATGGCGTCACCCGCTTGAACTCGACCACCCAGACCCACGGGTTGGCGTCCCAGTTGCCGCCGACGGATTGCCAGAGATCGCGGAAGGCGGGCACCGGGTACTTGTGGCAGGCGCCACCTTCGTCGCTCGCGCACCACTCGCGTAGCGGGCCTCGGTGAACGCCCTCGGCAGCCGCCTGCTCGTAGGTGATGTCCTGCAACCGCTCGACGCGCACGTCGGTGATCTCCAGCAGGATGCGGCAGGCAGCGCGAGGCATGTGGATGCTGGGCTTGTACTTCAGGCCGAAGTCTTTCCTTGCCTCGTCGCTGTGTGACCCAGGGCGGCAGTCGGCAGCGTAGGCGTAGCGCTGGAGCGGGCCGTCCGGGTCTGGGCGATGCTCAACACCGGTGCCGCGCAGATCGATGAAAGTCTCGCGCACCCACAGCCGGTCGCCTGGCTTGCCGTAGGGGCACTTGCACCCAGACTCGCCATCACGCCACCAGGCGCCAAATATCTCTGGCCCTGCCTCTTGGTAGCCGCGACGATTGGTTACTGCCACGTTGTACGACTCAACCGTGATGCTGGCATCCGCGTCGGGCTGGCACTTCATTGCCCGGCGCGTGACCGTCTTCCGGCCTTCCAGGATGGCGCGCACTATCGGCGCCGAGAACAGAATGGGGCGTTCCTTCGCTTGAGACATGCGGATTCCTTGCTGCTATAGCGGCTGACTTTGAAGGGAGTAGGGGTTACAGGTTTTTGCACTAACTAAAAAAACTAGTTACCCGCATATTTACAGAGGTATTCTCACCGGATAATTTTGGTCGTTTGGAACGTCGTAGATTGAGTAATCATTTTTCAGGGACGGTAGCCCGTTACGCGGTGACATTGATTTGGGCCCTTATATTTCTTAGCTCAAGCAGCTGGGTTCTTGTCGGCTCTGTTGCCTACTGGGTAAAAAATGGGTGGTTGCCGCCAGATAGTGCGGGATGGGCCCAGGCAATCGGTGGGTTGTTAGCGGTGATCGTGGCAATATCTGTGCCTGCTTATCAGGGCTACCAACAGCAGAAGCAACTTCAAGATAAAGATTTGAAGGTTCGATCTGACGGGTTGCAAGCCACAAGGGCTCTCATGGATCATTTGCTGGGCGTTCAGAAGCGATTGCGTAAGGGGCTTATGGATTTTCAACTTCGTAGAGGCTCATTTACCCCACTCGACGGCGCCAGGGCTTCTGCTCACGATGCCAAGCAGGCTGCTGCAATGCTTAGAGAACTTTCAGTGGTGGCGCTGAGTGTTGAAATGGTTCATTTCGTCGTGGGGATGCGAGAAGTTGCCAGTTATGGAGAGTTTTCAGCTGCAATAATGGACAGCACCCATTCGGTTCTCACGCCTGGCATGCTCCAACAGTTAGATGCAAACATAATTTCTTTGCAGAAATGGATTACTGAGCTGGATGATTTGGAACAGTATTAATTATCCATCGATTTTCTTTTTCTAGAATTACTCAATTACTTTCGGTATATAAGTTAGCGTGCCGTCAAGGATCGCTTCCTTGATGGCGTTGAACTCCCAGGCGTAATACTGGGATTCGACGTAGACCCGCATGCCTTTGCCATAGTCGTGCTTCTTGCGCCGGATGAATGCCTCGGCGGCGTCTTTGGTGAAGTGCGCGTTGATGTACTCCCAGTTTTCGCACCAGCCAGTGACCGCATGTCCTTCCAGCTCGCCGAGGACGTACCACTGATCCGACTCGTCCGCCTTCATGAACTGGCATCCTGACCAAGCCTGCATAGCCTTGTTCAAGGAGGCCCGCTCATCTTCGTCTTGTTCGTCCCAGTAATCCTTTGGCGAGAACCACTCACCCTCATTGCAGTGATTGATAAGCACGCGTTTGTCGCTGTAGTCGGTGTCTATCCCGTAGACGATTCGTCTGGCCTGGACGATGAAGGTCGCTTCAGAGGTGCAGTGATCATGCACGCCAGCACCAACGCAGTCATGGCGAAGGCGGGTCACGAAGTCGGCCCAGGTAGCAGCATCCAGGTCGCAGCCGGTAGCAAGGCTCAGCGCGGGCTTGGGGGTTTGGTTTTCTGTAGGCATCGGGAATCCTTGCCGGGCCATGCCCGGGCGGTGGAGTTTGATAGGGGATGAGCTAAAGTTCTGCTACAAGCCAAACGGAGGTGGTGATGGATAATTACGTATGTGTTATCTGCGGCGGAAAGGGCAAGGAGCGGTATTCAGTAGGCGAGTTCAGGGATGTCGAATGCCCGGGCTGTGGGAAGTACCTAATTTCATCAACGGTGCTGGCCGAGATGAGGGAACGAGGCAATCGATTCAACGTGCCAGCTACTAGGGCGTGCATCAATGGCTTCATTGCAGCTGGACTGCCTGCAGTAATTTCCAGGGCTGAAATCGCCTACTACCAGCTCTTTTCTAGTTGACCGCCAGCTGTTGCAGCAGGCGCCGGCCAATCCAGCGAACCACGGTTACGGCCTTGCTGTTACCGATTGCCTTGTAGCGGGGACCGTCTGGGCACAAACCCAAAACCCTTCCTCGCCAATGGATGCGCGTGTAGTCGTCGGGGAAGCCCTGAAGGCGTTCGCACTCCCTCGGCGTGAGGCGGCGCACTGAGCTGGTAAAGGACACTACGTTGGGGCCCAGGGCTGAATCAGTGTTGTCGACCTGCTTCCCGTAGTTGCAGGTCAGCGTCTGGGCCACTTCTCGACATGCAACAATCGGCTGGCCGCGCCCGGTACCGTCCTCGCTGCCGTCGAAACCCTCAGCCTTCAGGGTGTGTGTGACATCACCGGTGATACACACGGCCACCTGGCCGCCGGCGTTGGCGTGGCTGCCTGAGTGATTCATTGCGCGCAGCGTAGGTGCGATTACTCCAGCATCTGCGCCATGATCCTTGCAGGAGAACGCGAGTACTGCGTTTTCCTGCCCGTTGTTCCGGCCCAGGGCAAAGGCAAGCCTTTCGCTGACACCAGGGTCTTGCGTGCCATGCACCACCAGCAAGCCTGATTCGGCATCCTGTTGGGTTGCGCTGCCGGCCGCCTTACCGCCGGCCTGAAGCGTGCCGGCCACGACCAGCAGGCTTTCCCGACTTTCATGGTCGCCGTACTGGTTTGTTGTGAGCGGTGCGGTCACAACGAACGTTTCGGTTTCAGCATCCATCCTTGTACCGCCAGGGTGCGCGCTGAGAGCCGTAGCTACTTCGGTCTGTTCGCAGTTGGCGCCGCCGCCGAATGCGGTTGGCTGGAGATGACCTGCTACTGCGTGATCGACATCGCTGCCGCCGTCAGTGCTTCTAAGAGTGCCGGCGGGAGAGTCCGCTTTCTCGCTTCGGCGCGGCGCAGTATCCCGGCGCACGCCTTCGCGCTCAAAAAGTACCTCGGCGGGATCGAACCCGTCTCGAGCACTTGCGACAACGAACACACGACGGCGTCGTTGGGCCAGGCCGAAATATTGGGCGTCCAGGACCCGCCACGCGATTGTTCTTTTGGGTCCATACACACAACCAGCGTCCTGCCATTTCTTCCTTGGAGGCTGCAGCTCGCAGTCCTCCCCAGCAAGCGCGCCAAGAAAGCATCCGAAGGCGTTCCCTTTGTCGCTGAGGACGCCGGGGACGTTCTCCCAGACGATAACGCTGGCGGGCTTTCGCTGGCCTGCTCGAACATAGTCAACTGCATCTGCAAGCTCCACGTATTTGATGGTGAGGGCGCCGCGCGGGTCGGTGAGGCCTTCCCGCATACCTGCGACCGAGAAGGCCTGGCATGGGGTGCCGCCGACCAAGACGTCCGGCGCCGGGATCTTGCCGGCCAGCACCAGAGCGGCCAGCTTGGTCATGTCGCCGTGGTTCGGCACGTCCGGGTAGTGGTGGGCCAGGACCGCCGAGGGGAATGGCTCAATCTCGGCGAACCAGGCGGCGCGCATGCCCAGCGGGTGCCACGCTTGTGTCGCGGCTTCGATGCCGCTGCACACGCTTCCGTAAGTGATGGCCATGAGGCATTCTCTGTTCAATTTTTGCAGACTCAAAAGGAATTACTTATGGATGAGTCAACCCTGACCAGCGTTGCCATTAACATTGGCTGTGCGTTAATCGGTTTTTTTGCCAACAGCCTCCGGCTCAAGGTCGTAGATGTTTGGGATGCGCGGAAGATCTACAAATGGCTGGTTGCGGAATCGGTAAAGCCGGATGCGGTATCCTTTAGAACGACCAAGGCGATCAGTAGAGGCGTATGCATGAGCCCTGAGCGCGTTTCCGACTTGTGCGGCAGGTCAAAAAACATTCATCTGTCTACCGGAAAAGAGGATGGGCTATGGACTATCACGCGCCATTCGTCCCCGCGTGGATTTTTTGATATGTAGCCACATTGATGCCGGCTATGCGGCCTGGTCTTGTTGCTTCGGCGGCCACTCCGAAAACCCCACGCGGGGCGCCTTTGTTTTGGGGTTGATGATCGGCTTGCCCTTGGCGTCCACCAGCACAGCCTTGGCTCTGATCTGCATGTCGCGGCATCTCAGCGTCTTGCGGGCCAACTCAATGAACTGCTCGGCGTACTGCGGGGCATCGAAGAGCGGTGAGAGCTGGCGGACCGTACCCCCCCCATAATCTTCTCGGTACGCTTGGCGACCAGCTCCAGCCACTCGGCTTCCGGTATCGGCTCGACGCCGCCAGGAGCTTTGGCGTTCTTCCTGGTGCCAGCCGTCTTCTTGCGGGCCTCTGTCTTGGCGACATCGAGGGTCATTCCAAACACTGCAAAGGTGCTCATGGGTTATCTCCAGGTGTGCGCCTGCCTCGCCGGCTGGCGTGATTCGTTGATAGAAGTGATAATCTTTTCGAGTGAGTTGTCGGGGAGAGTGGCAATGGCCAGTAAAAAGCTTGAAGTGTTCCGCGAGTGGTTCACGCCGCGTAAGCGGCTATGGACAGGGGTAGGCTTGTTTGCAATTGCTATCGCCTTACCTATTGTCAGTCCGGGAACGACCGCCGCTTGGCTCATAGGGCCTGCGACTGTCTTTTTCTTGGGTAGCTTTATTCCCGATACGAACAAAAAGCGTTAGGGCCAAGGCGGCTGGCGTGATTCGTTGAGATGGGGTATTACGGGTGACCGGCATGGAGCCGGATAAAGGAGAAAGAGTTGGTCAACCTAGAACTAAAAAAAGCAGACTTCGCATATCGAGGTATGAACGTTGAAGTTACCTATTTCCTGAGCTCTTCGGGCGCCGTTCTTCGGTTTGACGTGTCCGCCGCACTGTCTCAGAAAGAGGAAAAAATTGGAGCATCGATCCAGGGCTGGGAGACAGAGAGCGATGCCATGACCGCTGCGAGAACTCTGGCGGCAGAGGCCATCGACAAGCACTTGCTGGGAAAATAGCTGGGGTTGGCAGCGCCGGAGGGTCAGGCCCGGCGAACCTTGAAGCCGAAGATGCACTCGATGTCGTGGTACTCGCAGCTCTCGTAGGCCTTGTACTTGGCCTGTGAAGGCGTGCTGGCGAACATATCAACAATTGTTCGGTTGGTGATGTCCCACCAGTCCCAGCCAGCGACCAAAACCTGGTAGCGCTTCAGTGGCAGCTTCTCTGCCATCTCGCCGTACTGCATCTCCCAAGTTGGGTGGTAGTTTCGAATGCGCTTCTTCGGGTCGCTGTCGAGGATGACTCCGATGTAGTGGCCACGGTCGGCCATGATCACGCCAGGCTCACCGTTGGCGATGACGCGGCGGCCGACTTCGGCGGGCACCTGATAGTGCTGCCGAACGTATGCGCAGTTGTGGCTCATGGATTATCTCCAGTCAGGCGCCGCCCTCCGGCTTCCGGTGGTGGCAATTTGGTTTTGGTTGGGGTATGACAGATGTCTGGCACTGGGTCGGATCAAGGAGTGAACATGCGAAAGCAGGTCGGTTATCTGGATAAAATGGGTGATGAGCAGTTCTTTTATTTGGAGTTCGATGAAGAGACTCATCAGTTCAGCTACGTGATCGAATACATAACCCGTAAGGGCGATCACAGCGAGCGAACCGTGCCTCTTCATGAGGCCAAAGAGGAACGGGGCTTTCACAAGGCCGTTCAGCTGATTAAAGATCGTTTGTTTGCCGAGGATGCATGACCTTGTGCGGTGAGCGGGCTGGACTATTCGTCGCCTTCTTCTTCGGCGTTCATTTGGAGTGATTCGGCAAAGCCAGCCTGCCGTAATTTACGCGCCACGTTTTGAGTTATGTCGATTCCGTGGCGCTTAATCTCGAACATTGATGCGGACCTCTCGGCGCCCAGTGAGTGTGCATGCACGATCAGTCGCCAGATCGTCGCGCGGTCCTTCTTTTCGCCCAGGTCTGCGGTGAGTGCTGCAAGGCGGTCGCGCATCCCCTGACGGAAGTAATGGCGAATGATGTCGGAGGTGCCTTTGACCTTCGGCGGCGCCGGCGGCAGATCCTCGGCCCGGCCATTCAGCACCAGCAGTTGCACCGCCTCGCTGACTTCCTCGACCTTATGCCAGAGCATCAACTCGTCGAGCATCTGCCGGGTGCCGTGCGGTACCGTGTGCCGCAACTCCTGCTCGCCCAGTTCCTGCCGCTTCTCGGCAAGCTTTGCCGTGCGCTCCTTCTGTTCGGCTGCCATGGCCTGCCTCTTCTATTCCGCTGGCCGGCAGTGCGAGCCAGGTTTGATGTTTGCGTTGCTGGGTGCAGGCTATTCGGCGCATGTAGCGACCTTCTGCTGATTCCACGCGCCGACCGCTTCGAAGATCCGCGCGGCGTGCGCCTCTTCCAGTGATAAAGCCTCGGGAATGGCAATCCAACCTGAAGCCACCATCTGGCTTTGATTCGCCTCGTCGCGCAGCTTCTTGTAGCAGTGCTCGATCACGTCTTCCAGGTGGTCGGAGAGATAAACGCCATCGGGCGCCACCTCCACCGATTTGCTGTAGCGGTCGCCGCGGGCGTCGATGCAAAGCGCGCTGAGGTAGATCGTCCACCGGTGGGGAATGCTGCAGACGGCCTGGCCAATCTTCCCCGGCGCAATGTTCTTCAGCGACTTGTAATTGATCATGCCCTGGCGGCCGCAGGGGTCGATGTTCACGACGGCGACGCGGTTGGATGCCAGCAACGACCGGCACGACCGGGCAATGCGGGCCTGCAGGTTATGCGCCTTGCGTTTGCTCACAATGCCTCCGCGAGTTTGCGCAGCGCCTTACGTTCTGCCGCTGTGATAGGCGGCTTGCGGCGCTTGAGGATGGTTTCGGGATCGATCTTGGTGGAGCGCTTCGGCGGTGGAGGGTTGATCGCCGGGCTTTCGCCCAGGTAGATCGTTCCGCCGGCTGCCAGGAACTGCGCCGTGCGCACCGATATTGATTCTGCGTGCTGACGCTGCTGCTTAACCAGGCTGAGGTGGTTGCTAATCATGCTGCCGCCTTGGCCAGCGTCACCCCGGCCATGCTGAAGCTTGATCCCTGCTCTGCGACCATCGTGTCGAGCGCTTCCCAGTTGACCAGGAGGACGGTGATTGGCGCCTGACCATATGCCACGGCTTTCACCAGAACCTCGAAGTCCGTCACGTTGGCCTGCAGCGCTACCTGCTCGACCGCATGGCTCGTTACTGACGTTGTGGCCTGGGCTACGGGGGCCGCCGTCTGGACAGGAGCGGTGCGGACGGGCTCTGATGTCGAAACTTTCTCCACGACCGGATCTGACTTGAAGGCTGCCAGGCGCTGGGCCTCTTGTTCGTCGGCGATTCGCTTCGCGTCGGCCTTATCCTGTTCCGCCTTCTGGTGTTCCGAGATACGGAATTTGATCAGCGTCACCAGGTCATCATTGGCCTTGGTCACCAGTTGCTGCACGTCGCTGAACAGGAAGGCGTAATCAACGGCGAGCTCCGCCAGGCTGGTCAGATTCAAGCGAATACTTTCCGCTGCCTGACTTGCATCGATCTTCGCCCGGGCCAGCTCGGTATCAACTGCGTCCTGGAGGCTGGCAATTGTGCGTTTGTTCTTCATGGCGCCGGCGAAGTCCGAAACGACAGGAGGCAGCGTGACTTTGCCAAGGGTCTTGTTGATTGCGGCAATGTGATCCGCCAGTGCCAGCTCGGCTTTTTGCTTGATGTTGGTCTTCACCAACAGCTCTTGAGCCTTCACCAGCTTGTCGACCTTCAGGCGAGTCTCGCGAGCATGGGCACTGATGCGATCCAACGACGAAAACAGCTCGTCGATGCTTTGGGTCTGCGACAGAGCCTGTTTCTTGGCGACAGCGACAGCCTCCTCGACATCGCCACACCACTTGACCGCCTTCTTGGCGTCGGCGAAGTCTTGGTCGGTGGAGAGCGTGGTTTTCACCGAGTCGATGACGGCCAGTGCCGAATCTTCAAACACCTTCAGGTTGCTGGCGGTGACCATGCCGGTCAGCTCGATGCGCAGGGCTGGCAGTTCATCAGGTGCCTTGCCGACTACGATTGAAGGAGCGTCGGCCATTTCGAAGTTGGACAGGTCTGCCTCGAACTGTTTCCAGCCTTCGATCAACTGGGCCGCGCGCCCGGCGACGGGCCGGTATTCCATGTGCACGAAGTTCTCCGGGGTGCCGTCCGAGCAAACAAAGATCACTCGTTCAGCGCCGCTTACCAGCAGTTGCTGCTCAAGCTGCCAGTAGTAGTGCGGAGCCAGGTCGCCGGCTTTCAACTGGGCCACGACTGACTCATTCCACAGTTTGTGCTCGAACAGTGTCTCGCCGAGCATCGTGGCGCCATCCATGGAGGCCAGCAGGTTGCCCTCGGTCGCAACGATCGGATACAGCTCTTCGCCGATCAACGCCTCAGTCAGTGGGCGGGCCAGGGCTTCAGTAGCGTGGCCTTTGTCGAAGATGAACTGCTGGGAATGCGTGACGTCGGGCGTGATCCCGGTCTTCTTAATCGCCAGCAGATCGGTCCGCGTTTGATACTTCGATGCGCCCATCATGGCGGGAGCTTCAGAGGCTGTGAAATGCTGCGCGCGCAGAGCGTGCCACTCGGCAGAGCCTTGAACTACGTTATGAATTTTCATGTCGCGTCTCCTTCTTGTGATGGGGCGATGATTGCGAGAATGGTTTTTTTCTGGTGTTCGGTCAGGGTTGCTTTCAGTCCAAGCATCACGACGATGTGCTCCGCTGTCTTTTGCCCGCCCAGAATCATGGCAACCCACTTAGGGAAGTTTTCAGCGAACTTTTCAGCTGGATACGGTGGAAGGGCCTCAGGCTCTGGTGGCGAATCCTTGGGAAGGGGGGCTCCCGAGTTCCCGTCATCGTCGTCATCTGTTGTGGTGACGTTGAAAATCATCTGGGTCAGGTATCGCCGGCCATAGCTGATAGTTGAGCCGTTCGCCTGCACTCCGGTCTTGTTTGTCTTTCCGCCTGATCCAGCAGCGTCAATTGGAAGGTCGAGCTGATATAGCTTCGTATGGCCGCCTGCGTGCATGCATTCACAGGTGACGCGAAGATGGCCTGGCAGGCGAGAGTCAGCAGTTCCGAAGGAAAGCGAAAAGCCTTCCTCCGTGAAAATCGGGCTGATCTCTCGGTCGATATCTTCAAGTCTGGCGTAGGTGCTGGCCGTGTGCTTGTTGAGAGCATTACGTGTCACCGGCTTGATTCGTTTCTGGGCGCTGACCATCGCAATACTGAATGCAACTGACGCCTGTCGATCGACGTGACGCTCGTGCATTTGCATCAGCCGCTCCATGTTTCCGACATCGACATTTGGATTGGTGGCGACCTGGATGATCACGGACATGATGCTGGCGGCATCACTGCTTTGAGCTGAAATATCAGTCGACACACTTTGCGAGCGACGGGGATCGATAGTGGTAACCACACTCGACTCAGCATCTTCCACAATAGGGCTGGGCTTTCTCTCTGCGGACATGGGGATTCCTTGCCGCGATGTTCGCAGCGTTCAAAATTATTGGGTGCTTGGGGGATATTGAAGGGCGGGCCGGACGTAGGTTTAGCTCTGCTGTTGAACTCTATAGCGGAGCACCTGAAGCACTCGACCGCCATAACCAGGCTCTGCGTACTGCTCAACTGGCGCACCGAAGAAGCCGCGGCGTTCGGCCAGGCTGTAGGCCTCGCGAAGGTTATGAGCGCTGATATCTTCGAGCTGCTCGTCGACCAGTGATTTAACCGGTGCGGTAGTCATGCCTTCTCCTTACGCCGCCGGCTTACATCCAGGAGGCGTGCGCTATACCAATGAAATTCTTCTGCGTTGATGGCGCCCGAGGTGAAGTGACGCACGATCAAACCCTCGGCCAAGATCTCGTCGAGGGCGGGCTTATCTGGATCTTTAAGCGCAAACAGCGCTTTATCGATCTCAACGTAGGGGCTCACAGTTCGTTGTCCTCGGCCTGGGCGATCAGAGCGTCATCAGCCAGAGGTTGAAGGAGGCGTTCGGCAATCTCGCCGAGCTTCCCAAGTGGGTGGTCGCTTCGGCCGAGTAGCTCCAGTGCTTCCGACTTCACCCTTGAGCCCGCCATCCCAGCGATCAGCAAGTAGCCCAGGGCTGGAGCGTCGACGCCGCAGTCGGCCAGAAGGTTGTTGGCGTACTCATCGACAGCCAGTGCGAACTGGTAGGCCGTGACGCCTTGCTGCGGGTGCAGGTGGCGCTTGAACACCACGCTGCCACCTCTGGCCAGCTCTTCGGCTGCGTTGTATAGCCATTCGCTGCGAGCCAATTGCTGAGAGGTTTCGCTCACCGGAGGCGGCAGTTGTTCGTCGTGCTCAAACTGAGCCTTGCGTAGTGCTGACATGGTCGCCTCCAAAGTGGCGGGTTGTTCACCTGTATTCGTCAACACTCATGCCTTCCGCTGGTTGCCGATGGGCGCGGGGTAAGTGCTGACGGGTAGAGGTGGGGAGGGGTATAAGTAGGGAAGTTCGAAATAAGGAGTTTTCTATGTCCCTGGTGGATCTTGATTTGATCTCGAAGGCCTTGCCTCAAGCTTGGAAGTCCACCGTTCTAGGACGGGTAGGCGGCTCCAATATCAAAGTTCTGCGCATGGATGAAATGTCCGTTGAAGCAGAGGTGCATGACTACACTGAGGGATTGTTAGTCATCTCCGGGCAGTTATTGCTGGGAGTCGATGGTGAATCCGTGCGAGTGGGAGAAGGACAAATCTATCTGGCTGAAGCTGGTGTTCCGCATGCAGTTTTGTCTGGGAGCTACGGGACACTTGTCATCATTGATGTTTGAAAGGCCGCAGGTGCCGGAACTGGCCCGCACGCAGCTGACCAGACAGTTAACGACAGGCTGTCCTGGTGGCCTCTGTTAAGCGGTCAACCTAGGACATTCCGTCCGGCGCACCATCCGAACCTGAGCCATTCGCCTCTCCGGTGCCCTGCGATCACGACGCATTGAGTCGTCACTGATCATTGAGTGCATGGCAAGCAGCGCCGCCAGTACAAAGCAAACCGGCGTGATGATCTGGCGCTTCATGGCCTCAGCCACTAACGCCGTACGCTTCGTCACGCCCAGCTTGAACATCGCATTGGTCAGGCGCTTCTTGACGGTGCCTGCCTCAATCCCTGCTTCGCGGGCGATCTCTTTCGAGGTGAAGCCCTGGGCAATCCAAAGCAGGAACTGAAGTTCTCGCGGCGCCAGGCCACGTCCGAGGTGACCCTTCCATGAACCGTTGATGATTGTTGCTTCCATCGTCGTGACTCCCGGGTTGGTTTCCCGTTAGGCCCTGTTGCCAAGGCCTATCGGTGAAACCCCCGGCCTCGCTACTGGCGACAGGCCGGGGTTGTTGCGTCAGCGGTGATGTGCGCCGGTTGCCCGCTGCTGATTGCAGGGCTGGCTATCTGTGGGTGGGCTTCGAGCTTCCTACTCACGGCGTCAAACAGCATCTGTTCGCCGTGGATCACAGGTCCTTACAACATGTACGCTACAGCTCTGAATGCCCTGGTTGAGTGGGGCAGGGTGCATGAGGTCCGGCGTTCCCAGCCGAGGCTATCGGGACCGCTAATTCTGTTCAGTTGAATCTCCCTTCTTCCGCTGGGATTCGCGGGGCGCATTGCTTGCCAGGTCATTCGCACGGTTCGAGCGTTTCGCTCTCGATCAGCCGTACAGGGTTCTCCTGTCGTGGGCGGGCTATCTGACCCGTCTGATCGCCGGTCGCCGGTAGAGGCAATGCGGTCTGTTGGTATTTCTGTATTGCGCTGACTGTTAAAGAGCGGCGCAGCTCTCGCTGCTGGCCGGCAATGTTCGTTGCTGGCTTGAGATAAACATTACTAGCGATAATATTATCAGTCAAGACCGCGGGTAATAAAAATATTCACAGGTAATAAAAATCCCGCTCACTGGCGGGCTAATTTATGAATCGCAGTACTCACGCCAGCCGATTCTGACGGCACCGTCATCCAAATGATCGATCCTGATACCGGCTGTGTCGCCGATATCCTGGATGACCTGGCGCCAGGCTTCAGGGCTTTCATCGTCGCGCCTGGATACCTCGACCAATTGAATCCGCTGTACCCGGGGAGAGGCGATCAAGCCTTGCAGGCGGCGGCCAACAAGCTCGTAGGAATTTCGTGGTTTCGATGCGGGGTAGGGTGCCTGGCTCATGCTTCGCTCCTTGCGAAAACTGTATAAATAAACAGTATTCCTGCTGGCATGCATTGGCAATAGGACGGCAACAGATTTTATGCATAAATGCATAAGCCATTTGCTAAGGAAATCCGGAGCTAGGAAAAGCTGGGCATGTATTGCTGCACGCGAGGAATTGCCTGAGCTTTCTCAAAGCAAAAAGGTGGAAGGCGATCTAGCCCGATCGGCGAGCGCAATCTAGATCCAAATCGCAGGCAAAGAAAAGCCCGCGATGGGGATTAGCGGGCTTAAAGGGATTTTCTTTAGGAGCTGGGGTAACCATATGCGTTCAGCTGTGAAAGGTTTGTGAAATGTCGGACGTCAAACTCTGCGAGATTAATTAATCATCAGCGCCCAGTTGGTCAGCTTTCAATGGAGGGACACGCAACTCTGGCAGAGCAACGGCTTCCGGCCATCGAAGCTCTTGCCGTGGCGTGTCAGTGCTAGTCGATCTGTTCACCTTCGCATGGACGTAAGCCACTTCTCGGCTCACGACATGGGCCACATAGCTCACGCTGACGCACACACTCATGAGTGCGGTGATTTTGACGAGCTTGGTTGCGATGGGTTTCATGCAGCCCCCTCCATACGGATGCGATCACCGATCCTAACTGGTAAGGACAGAAACAAGAAGCCCGGCGCTGGGCCGGGCTTCGATGTAATGCGTCAGAAACTAACGATGTTTGTTCTTGTGTTTATGCTTGTTGTTGCCTTTGTGCTTCTTACCATCCGATCGATGATTGCTCTCATCGTCCGCCAGGTTGTTTCCTAGAGCACCACCCGCAGCGCCGCCGAGCCCTGCACCGATAGTCGAGCCAGTTGTGCCGCCCAGGCGATTACCAATGAGTGAGCCACCAGCCGAGCCGATACCGCCACCTAATGCAGCTTCAGCTCTATTGCCTTTTTGAGCACCAACAGCACTACCGGCAGCACCACCTACGCCTGCGCCTACCGCTGCGCCTGTCGAGCCTCCGAGCTGTTGGCCTACGATGTTGCCTAGCGCACCACCAACGCCGCCTCCAAGAGCGGCTGTGCCATCTCCGGCTGCGATCGCTCCTTGCGAAATGAGGACACCCAAAGCTAGGGCGGGTAGTGTCATTTTCATTTTGTGAACCTCTATGGGTTGTCAGCAGGCGCTCACGGTTTAAAGCACGCCTAGCATTAGGACTAGGGTGAAAGTTTGAAGTTCTCTACGGGGGCTGCCTACGGGCGAATGGTTGTAACAAGGTATGCCGTAATGGATCAGGCTGCTGAAGGCGGGCTTAAGCGGTTTCACTAGGAATTGAGATGACCAGAGGAGCCGAGCGTGAAAAGGCAGAAACAAGAAGCCCGGCGCTGGGCCTGATTATCTGTTTACTCAGGCTAGTCAGTATTCGTGGGAGTGCATGGCGTTCGCTCCACTCGATGACGTGGAAAGCGTAGCAGCGGGCAAAAAAAGGCCCGCTTGTGTGCGGACCTAAAGGGAATTCTTCAAAGGAGTAGGGGGAGTTTTGCCCAGGCCCTGTAAATGCCAGGTGAAAAGGATGTCGCAGAAACGAAAGGTTTGGTGACGCGGTCGGTATCAGAACGAAGTTGCGATCGCCCGGGCGAGTTGGGTGTCTGACATCAGCGGCGGCGGGCTGGTCGAGCGGTAGTACCTGGAGGCTTGCTCAAACTGGGCGCCGCGAATTTCGCCGTCCGAACCTATGAACGCCAGGGCGTCAGTCTTGGCTGACTTGAAAATTTTAGGCGGCTCGGTCGTGAGAGATGTCGTCGCCCCAATTAAAATGGTTGGCGCGGAGATTGTGAGAAATATCGCAGCGGCGATAGGGTTGGCGCCATCACCTGACACGGCCTGCGTGCTGACCGATGCTAGCAGGGCAATCCCCAGAGCCTTCCATGAATTCATTCTTCGATGCTTCCATTGCTATCAGAGGGCGACACCGTAGCAGAACTGGGCGATCGCCAGATACAAGAAGCCCGGCGCTGGGCCGGGCCTACTATGGCGTCTTAATGATCAGTGGATCAGCCGCGCCACTCCAAAGGCGACCGCAGAAAGCGCGGCCGCAGTGCCTACAAACCACTTAAGAAGCCTGGTTTCAAGCGATTGAATGTCTGTTCTGAAATTGGCTATGGCTTGGTTCAGCCCGCCAGTCTCTTCCAGAAGGTCGGCCTTGGTAACCATATGCTTTTCAATCGAATCAATTTTTGTCTCGACGCGCGCCAACCGCTCCTTTATTTCAGGGAGTGACTTCTCAATAGACTCAATTCTCTTTTCCATAAAATCACCGCCACCAGTACCGCCGCCTCCGCCGCCGCTCCCGCCATGCCTGTCTGGATGGGGAAGAAATTTTTCGGCATTTTTGAAGCGCTCTTCAAGGTAGTGAATATTGTCACTCATTTTTTTGCGCTCCAGCATTCAAGAGTATACGACCTTTGGTATCCCCGTACGTTTTCAGCAACTCAATGACACCCTTAAGCTCCTCAAACGCGGACTCGCCCAGGGCTTGTATTTGCTCGTCATCAGAGTGGTTCCTATGGACAACCGCAAGGTCTAACGCGGCGCTCGTTAGCTTAACGATTGCATCCTCCAATGGGCTGAAAAGCTCGAACAGTTCGCCATGGGTGACATTCTTACTGGCGATTTCGGGTGGTAGCTGTTTCATCGTTACTCCGTTTGAGTCAGGAATGCCTCTTGGCGCCGCTATCCAAAGTTCGAGAATTTACGCATCAATGCATCCCTCCGCGCCAAACCATGCGCTTACTCGGGCTTGCTGCGATTTATCTGTCCCGCCTTCACCTCATCCGCCCGCGCCATAGAAGTGGTTCAGCGCTATCAGCTCAACCACCGCCACGATGGTGCAGAGCACAACGAAGCCAGGGCTGAAGACTCGCTTTCGACCTGATGAACCCCAACAACTAGGACCCGCGTCGGAAATAAAAGGAAGCACCATGAGCAACGCCAACCAAGCCCAGACCCAAAACTTGCTCCAGAAGCTCTGCTCTCGCCATGCAGTCATTTTGTCTGTTTCGAAGCCCGGCTTATCCGGCCGGCCTTCACCTCATCTGCGTAGCCCACAAGCCTGTCAGCTTCCTCATGGAGCGTGCCGACCAAGCCTATTAGTGCTATGGCATCGGCGTCGCTGAGCTTTTCCGCCAGCTTACCCAGGCTTACGCAGGACTGCTCAAGGTTTGAAGCGATAGCTTTGAGGTCGCGGCGCAGATGCTGGTTGGGCCTATTGAGAGGCATGATCAATTATCTCGTTCAGCTCGGCCAGTCAAAATCCAATTTACTAGTCGTCCGGTGACCTTGTCATACAGGGCGGACAAGAAGAGTCCAATGATCACAAGGTAGCTACCGTAAAAGACCGCAGGGTACTCCCTGATGCGATATTTATTCCAAGCGATCACATCTAACCAGCGATCGAAAAAACGCGATGAGCTCAAATAGCGCCCACCCATATCGTAAAGACCAACTGACAGGGTAATCAGGCCAACGAGCAAAAGAACAATACCTATGCGCTTTGTTACAGTATTCGTGAACTGTTCCATGCTGACCTCCTGTCAGCTCGCTATACCAAGAGGCATAGTCAAGACACTTCGTTGATCAGTAAAACTTCTGCAGCGCCTGCACAACCACGCCCACGATCCGGCAATTCTCGTCTACCGCCTCAATTGGGTAGCTCGGGTTCAGTGGCTTCAGGAACAGCCGGCCGCCATCGCTGACCAGCTTCTTGAACGTCGCCTCATTGCTATCCGGCAGCTTGGCCACCACCAGCTTACCTGGTGCAACCTCAGCCTCTGTGTCCACCAGGATCAGCGTGCCCTCGGTGATGCTCTGGCCGGCGGGCGCCGTCATTGAGTCGCCTTTCACCTTCAACCAGAACGCCATCCCCTTTGAGTCGTACTCCGAGAACTCATAGCTATCAGAAAAGCCGGCCGGGTAGGGCTCAACGGCCTCCGCCCAGGCGCCGGCGGCAACCCAGCTGATTACTGGGTAGCGGAATGATTTTGTCGGCTGTTGTGCATCGCGGACATTGGAGTCAGACGAACTGCTGATCCCCTTTATTTCCGCCGCCAGGCGCTCACTGAAATCAGAAACTGGAACTTGTAAATAGCGGGCGAAGACTGCTGCTGCCTCGATATTTAATGCGTTTCTGCCGGTTAGGTAGTGGCTCGCAGCGCTTTGGCTGTTTGCCTTCAATCCTTCCATTGCGATTTTTTCTTGGCTGATGCCAAGGGCCTTCTTCTTTGCCTTGTAAATAGCGTTCAGCGCCGCGCACTCCGCCGCCTCTACTTCTGTGAGGGGGCGCTTTTTGCCTGGCTTTTTGTCAGTTGTTTTCATCGAGCAACTGTATGACTTCAGGTATTAACATTCTAAGACCGCCGATATTGACTTAATAAAGACCGCAAGTAATACTTGCGTGTGCATCGCGCAGGAGAAAACGTATGCAGCGCACACCACTTAAAGAGTTTGTGACAAGGGTCGGGCAGATCAAGGCTGCCGAAGAGCTCGGCATGACCCAAGGCGGAATCAGCAAAGCACTGCGAGCTGGTCGCGAGGTTTATGTGATCGAGCAAGGGAATGGGAAATACAAGGCTGAAGAGATCAAGCCATTTCCAGGCCAGGTTCAGCGACTCGCGAGCTAGTGAGATCCGTATTCGCCAATCCATGTTGCCAGTATCGGCTCAGACGGCCTGCGAAGTAAGAAACCTGAAGTCGCTGGAGTTTTATCCAGTGGGTTTTAAGAGAGGCGAAGCGGGGAGCAGGGTGGGGAGGTTGGTGCTTCGGCGCTGAATTACACGCACAAAAAAGCCGACGGTCGAGGTCGGCTAATTCGATAACACTTTGTGAGGCCGATTATATGCAAATCCAACCAAATATCAATAGCGCTACAGATCTCGCGCCACGTTTTCCGCAATCTGAAAACGTGGCGCGTATTAGCTCACATTCAGACCCCTTGGCGGCCTGACATGCAATACACCGTCACGATTAACCAGGTGAAGGCGCTGGAGTGGGGGCTGAATGCTCAGCAGGCCCTACTGTTCGCTTTCGTCTACGGCTGTCCGAGCTGGACCAAGCCAATCAAGACCGATGACGGGATCTTCTTCGCGCTGAGCAAGGCCAAGATCACTGAGGAGCTGCCGCTACTCACTGATAAGCCCGACACCGCTTACCGCATGCTGAAGGCCCTGGAAGAAGCCGGTTTGATTGAGCTTTCCAGTACTTCGAACATCACGCTTTTCAGGCTGACAGAGAAGGCCATCGAGTGGAACCAGAAGCTCGACGGGTCGGAAAAATATCCGACCCCGCCAAATAACAAGGGTCGGAAAAATATCCGATCTACCTCGGATAAATCTCCGAGCAAGGTCGGAAAAAAATCCGGGCAAGGGTCGGAAAAATCTCCGACAAATCAGGATACCAATCATCAGGATACAGATCAGGACACCAGTCAGTCCTTGCAGGACGCCACCGGCAAGCCGGCTCAATCCCGCGGCTTGGTTCTCGTGGTTGATCGTATCGACGCCCCACGGGTTGAGATCCCTGCCGACATGCCGGGCCCCAAAGACCAGACCTGCAAAACGTTCAAGGTCTGGGCGAACTACGCAATGGCCTACCGCAAACGCTACCTCGGCGCATGGCCTGTTTGGAACGCCAAGGTTGGTGGTCAGCTCGGCCAATTGGTCGACCGACTCGGCGCCGATGTCGCTCACCACGTCGCCGCGCATTACCTGAAAACCAACGATGCCGCCGTTTTGCGCAAGTGCCACAGCCTCAACGAGCTGCTGGCCAACGCCGAGAGCTACCACACCCAGTGGGTGACCGGGCAGCGCGTCAACGGCACTACCGCCCGCCAGATGGAACGAACCGAGGCCAACCTGTCCGCAGCGGAGCAGGCCGCTCAGATGGTTCTGGCCAAACGCCAAGCAGGTGACCGCAATGAATACCTCTGAAATGAATGACCAGCAGGTTGCCGGGCTGGCCGCCGCCATCTGCGCCACAGCCGAGGCCATGGGCCAGGAAATGAACCCAGGCACTGCCGCGATGATGGCCGAAGACCTCTGCGCGTACCCGGTACCCGTCGTCAAAGCCGCCTTGAAGGCCTGCCGTTTCGAGGTTAAGGGCAAGCTGGCTATGGCTGACATCCTGCAACGCGTCCAGTCCTCTGACGGGCGCCCGGGCAAGGACGAGGCCTGGGCAATCGCCATGACCACCAACGATGAATTCGAAACTGTGGTGCTGACCGATGAGATCCAACTGGCCCTGGCTGCCGCGAAACCCATCTTGGATGGTGGCGACAAGATCGGTGCTCGCATGGCGTTCATCGACGCCTACCAGCGGTTCGTGAGTCAGGCCCGTGAGGATGCGAAGCCGGTCAACTGGCATGTGTCCGTGGGTTTCGACGCCAACCGTCGAATCCAGGCCGTAACCAAGGCCATGGAGCTGAAGCGTATTCCCCGCGAGCACGGCCAAAAGTACCTGGCAGACCTGAGCGTCGAGCCGGTCACCGAAGACGGTCGCGCGATCGCTGGCTTGCTCACCGGTACCGTCACCCGGCCGGAACCCGCTATTCGCGCAAAGCTTGAGATCGTTAAGAGCTCGATGCTTGAAATGCGCAAGGCCAGCGCAGAGCGAAAGGATGAGATACGGATTGCAGCGGCCAACGAGTTGGCGGATCGCCGGGCGCTGCTGATCAAACAGGTCCAGGAACTGGAAGAGAAGAGGGCGGCGCAATGACCAAGCCAGCTAAGCCTCGCCCAATGCCCGTGTATCTGGTGCTGCGCCGCCTGATTGATCCTGCCACCGGCAGGGAGGTGGCCGCGTTCGTGCCGTCCTCCGACGCTGACCGATCGATCCTTCGTGAGCGTGATTTCCGGATCAATACCAAGATCCGCGCCGAACTCAAGCAGCCACGCAATCCAAGGTTCAACGGTTTGGTCCACGGCCTGGGTCGGGTACTGAGCCAGAACATCGATCGGTTCTCTGGCAAGCAGTCCCACGACGCAATTAAGGCCCTGCAACTGGAGTCGGGCGTGTACTGCGACGAGGAGCAGTTCGACATCCCTGGCCTGGGCCAACTCACCCGTAAGACACCCCGCAGCCTTTCCTACGATTCGATGGGGGAGGAGACATTCCAAGATTTTTGGCGCCAGTGCTGCGCGTACCTGGTGCTGCATGACTGGCCGACGCTCACGGAAGAGCGCCTGACCGAAATGGCAGAGTTCGAAGCATTCAAGGAGGCCGCATGAAGCGCACCCCATTACAACGCAAAACCCCGCTCACGTCCGGTGGGCCACGCCGCAAACGCTGCCCAGAGTGCCGAGTGATGTTCACGCCTGCCCGCGGCTCGCAGGCGGTGTGCGGCGAGATCGAGTGCGCTATCGCTTACGGCAGGTCGGAGAAGGGGCAGGCGAGCGCCAAGAAGGCCCTAGCTGATGTTGGTCGCCGGGACATCAAGGTGCGCAAGGAGAAGCTGAAGAGCAGGGCGGACCACCTGCGCGAAGCTCAGGCTGCGGTGAATGAGTACGTGCGCCTGCGTGACGCGCACCTGCCCTGCATTAGCTGTGACTCCACTCCGAACGACAACGACCTCATGACCGGCAGCCGGTGGGACGCTGGGCATTACCGATCCGTGGGTGCCTGCCCAGAGCTGCGCTTCGAGCCGCTGAACATCCACCGCCAGTGTGTGAAGTGCAATCGCAACCTATCCGGCAACGCTGTGGAGTACCGCATCCGCCTGGTGCAGCGCATCGGCGCCGAGAAGGTCGCCTGGCTGGAGGGGCTGCACCCGGCCTGCAAGTACACCGTGGATGAGATCAAGGCCATCAAGGCCGAATATCGAGCGAAGACCAGAAAGCTAAAGGAGAAGGCCGCATGACCTATCGCAACGTTGTTTCAGCAGTAGTTCGAGCTCTCGCGGCCGAGACCATCACTTCCGCCGGCGGCTGCGACTTTGAGCCCAAGGTGCAGTGTGCGAAGCAGAAGGGGGAGATCGTTGGCAAGGAGGCTGCGTTTCTTCAGGATTGCTGGGTGTTTGGGCGGCTGCACAAAGCTTTGACCCCTGCGCATTGGCGCGCCCTGGTGGCAAAGTACTCTACCCACGAAGAGCGCAAGCACGGCGCCATACTGGAACTGTTGAATTCGGTGAAGACGCCCGCGCCGAAACGTTTTCGTGAATGTGCTGTGTTGACTTGGGCCATTCCTCAGGTTGTCGGGGCCGAGGGTAAGCGTTCCGCGGCCGTCCTACCTGCAGCCTGGTATGACATCACCAATTGGGGCAACGACGGTAAGCCGGAGTCGACACGGTACCGGTGGCGCTCATGTATTCGTAGGGCACTGGACGACCAGGTCAACGAGGCGTTGACTGCCGTCCAGGAGCTGCTCGACGCAGAAGGTTTAATTGACACCGTTGCTGCGTAGAGCAGGTTTAGAAATCGCAAGCCCGTGTCTCGCCGTTGCCAATATTCGGTTCTCTTGCCGTGCCAAAATTAAGGGTGAAACCCTCCCTTTTCCAACCACTGAGTCAGTAGCGCTGCGCTCAGTGGTTTAGTGATCAAGTAACCCTGGGCTTCTGTGCAGCCCCATCGGCTAATCAGAGAAAGGGTCTTTTCCGTTTCAACGCCCTCTGCTACCACCCGATATCCCAATCCTTTGGCAAGTTCAATTAAAGTTCTAACTAGGCGTTTGTCTTTTTCATTTGCGTGGAGGTTGCTGATCAGTGATTGGTCGATTTTAACCGTGTTAACTGGGAGTTGTCTCAGGTACGACCAGTTACTATATCCGGTACCGAAGTCATCTACTGAAACCTCAATTCCCAATCCTTGAGCTCGCTCTAGCTGGGCTATAACTGTATTGGGGTCAGTCATAAGCATGCTCTCGGTAAATTCGAGCTCTAAAGCTTTTGGATCGAGTTCGCCTTTTTCTATGAGGGCAACAATTGCGTCGACAAATTTTGAGTTTTCAAGATCGCTAACAGTCACATTCATAGCGATGCGCAGTTTTATTCCTTGGTTCTTCCATTGGTTAGCTTGAGCTGTAACGGCTTCAAGTACCCATATAGTTAAACTATGCATCAATGCTGTTTTTTCGGCCAGGGGTATGAACTCGGCCGGACTTATGGGGCCAAGAGTGGGGTGGTTCCAGCGTATTAATGCCTCGACGCTTTCACATTCAAAGCTTGGTAGTTTTATTTTTGGGTGAAACACTAAATTTAGTTGGTCTGTCGATCGGACGGCATCTAACAGTGAGCTTAGCACTGCGAATACCCGTTTCTGCGCAGCATCTAGTTTGGGCTGATACATTGTCCAGCCGATATTGCGGACTCTAGCGTCATCGGCAGCGCCAACTACTAAACGAAGCCAGTCTTTCTCTTCTGAGTCGATGATAGGCAACACTCCGATGCCTGTCTGCATTAGTATTGGAATTCCTTGACAGTCAACTGGGTCGTTAAAATCTGATAGGATTTTCAAACAAATAGCTTCGATGGGCTCGTCTGCACTCAGGAGGAAACCAAATCGTGTGGGGCTAATTTTATATAAGGTGCAATTTTTGGGCAGCACTGATTGAAGTCGAGCCTTTACGTTAAGCATTAAATCTTGCGAGAAGCTATATCCTAGGGCCTTCACGACATCGTTTAGAAACTTTGGAGAAATTACATCTACTGCGTAAAGTTTGTGTCGTTTGCCGCTAGAACTCACTTGTCGGATGTCTTCCTCCAACCGAAGTCGATTGAATAGACCTGTAGGTTGATCAATGTAGTTGCGGGAACGTAGCCCCATGATTCGCATTATCACGAGTTGCGAGAAGTAAACGAGCATTACTGCATCTCGCTCACTCATTGGATCTCTAGGTTTAGTATCGATTATACAAAGGCTACCTAATGAAAAACCATCCTTTGTAAGGAGCGGGGCGCTAGCGTAATAGTTGATATATGGTGGTCCGGTCACCATAGGGTTATCTTTGAAGCGCTCATCCTTGCGTGCGTCTAAGATTTCCAATGGTTCTTTGTCATGCAGCGAATGAGCGCAGAAAGAAACATCTCGCGGAGTTGAATTATCTTCAATACCAATCCGCGCCTTGAACCATTGCTCATGCTCATCCACGATTGAAATCAGCGCGATCGGTGCATTGAAGTACTCCGAAGTCATCGCGATCATTTTTTCGAATACTTCATCTTGTTGATCGTCGCGCGAGCAAAATTCTGTCACGCGCTTCAGGCGCATCGTTTCGTAATCTGGGATTGAGTCGTTAGCGTCCATGGTCTCCCTCGCGTGGAACGTCTAAATACTCGAAAGGTATCAGATGCCCTAGCCTGCTACGACTGCATTTATCTATGGAAGCTATAGCATTAAGTGTTTCGAGCCCACTGGTGCTGTGCGAAGTGATGCACCCGGTATTTTGCGCTACGTAGCCCAAATTCCACCTCAGGGTTTTGAAGGCCTAATTCGTTAGGTTGACGAAAAAACATATCTTTTTGCAAAGCGTGGTTGCACCGAATGAGAAAGTGAGAGAGTATTTACCCATCCTGTCGATCTTGCGCGTTGAGGTTGCACAGTAAAGCCCGGCATGAAGTCGGGCTTTTTCATGAGAGGCACAGGACGATGCGAACTCTCTTACTTCTCGGAATGTTGCTCTCGCCATTGGCGTTCGCCGACCTAACCGAGCCCTCGCATGACTGCAACCAGCCGGACGTGCCGTACGAGTTTCAAGACCAGTACGAGCGTGACCAATTTCAGGCTGATGTTGAGGAATACGAAACGTGCATAACTGACTTCGTAGAGGAGCAGCAGGACGCAATTCGTAAGCATAAGTCGGCGGCCGATGACGCCATTGAAGAGTGGAACTCGTTCGCTCGATCGACATAATCGCTACGTATTTTTCTAAGCCTCGCCAAGTGCGGGGCTTTTTATTGCTCGCCGAAAAGACAATGCAAAAGGAATTTGCAAATGTTGAAAGAATTCATGTGCGGTAACTGCAAAAGACTTATCGCCCGTACGGGTGCCCGCCACTGAGCGGGCTTTTTTATTCCCAACTCCCTGACGGGGAGGAACCGAGATGTCCAACATGCCAGACAAACCAGACACCTGGCTCATCGTGCTTGCATGGCTGAGTCAGCATTCGCCGACGCTTTATGCCGCAGGCCTATCTGCCTTGATGGCTGGTATCAGAATCATCTATGGCGGCGGTACCCGGCGCCAGGCTCTGCTCGAGGCGGCGATCTGCACCTTGATCACCATTGGCCTGATTCCGGTCCTTGAGTACTTCGGACTGCCGCAGAACCTTGCGACGGCTGCCGGAGTGTTTATCGGGTTCCTGGGCGTGAAGAAGCTGGCCGACTTTGCTGATCGGGTCGCCGAATTCAAGTTTCCCAGGAGCGGTGCAGGGCAGTAATCCGCGCCACGTTTTCGAATGCACCAAATCGTGGCGCGGATAGCATGTTCTTCTATGGGAAAGTGATATCAGCTCTGATCATGGGAAGGTTGCTTGCATCGTAGGAGCAATGATACGAGCGCCCATCATCGGTGTTCTTTTTCGGGGCATCTTCACATTTGAATGAAACAGTGATGCCGTATTTTGTAGCTGTGAACCCTTTGACTGCTTCTTCAGGGGTAAGCACCGCAACGAGCTCACGATTGAAACTCAGTGTGATATCGGGACCACCGAAGACTTCATATTTCTGCGATCGGATACAAAGGCTGGCCCCGACCAATTTGCCATTCAGCGTATTGGTGCCACTCGTACACGCTTTCGGTGAGATGAAGTTGCCAACGCTCATTTTATTAGTGGGAATTTCTGTCTTCACTGCCGGCGGTGTGTACGGCCCGCTCTGGCAGGCTGTGATAAGGCTAGCCGCAAATATCAGAACGGCAGCTTGAATCATTGATTTCATAAAGGGCAGCATCCTTTGGCTGAGGTGTCGTGAGCAAGTCCAATCCACGGTTCTTGAGCTTGCGAACAGGGTTGCCGTGGCTTATGTAGGGACACCGCCGTGTTTTACTTCACGTATTTTACGGTTGCACTCACTAGCAACTGATCGTTGACCGTGACTTTGCAAAAACGCTTCGTAACTGTTTTGTTATCAGTCGCGAGCGTAGGCTCGCATTGCAAAAACACTTTTTTACCGTTCCAGTCCTGAGCTATCCCAGCAGTGGCTGCGCTAGCGTACTCTTTCATGAATTTCCGATTCCATGGTCCGAAATAGACTTCAGGTTCGCCGCCTCCGAAGAAACCAGATTCCTGCGTGGCGCAGAGCGTACCCTCCATCCTTTCTCCGTCGATGATATTGGCATCGGTGTAGCAGTTCATCAGGCCGTTCCAGACATTCATATCTACTGGGCCCCTGTTAACCCAGGTAGGAGGGGTAACGCATCCTGAGAGAGTTGCGGCGGCAAGCGCCAACGCGATAAGAGAAGTTGACTTAATACGGGGCATTGAACTGAGCTTCCTTACTTTTGAATTTGCATCATCAATACCGGCAGCCAGCCACGATTTCAAGTATTGCAGTGAGTTCGTGGTAGCCAAGCAACCCGAATGGGAGGCAATCGAACGCGCCTACCGGGCTGGTTCGCTTTCCATCAAATCCACAGCCAGGTGTAATGGCATCTGTGGCAACTATGATGAAGTACACTCTGCAGAATTTGACCGTAGGATTGCGATCATGAGCTGGCAAATCAGAGAGGCTGTCCCCAGCGACTTTAGATCGTTGGTGTGCGTGGATTCTGTAGCGGAGAAAGACGATGGCCGTCGGGCGCAAATAGCAAGTGCAATAAGCAAGGGCCACTGCTGGGTTGCTTGTGACGAAGACGATCCCGCTGTCCCGGTCGGTTACGGATGCTTGGATAGAAGTTTTTTCGGTGAGTGGTTTGTTCCGCTCGTAATCGTCTCGGATGCACACAGAAGATGCGGAATAGGTAGGAAGATCATTGCTCACTTAGAGCGTTGTTCCTCTGCCAAAAAGATCTTCACTTCAACCAACAACTCCAATACACCCATGCGGCAATTGCTCGCGCAGCTTGGATACCAATCTAGCGGCGTAGTGGAGAATCTTGATCCTGGTGATCCGGAGTTAATTTTCATGAAGGTTCTTGACGAGTAGAAGCCCCTGTATTCCTCTGATTCATCTGCACTGATAGTGGCTTGCCATTCATGTTCATATCTCGGGGAGGACTCATGTGCAGGCCGTACCCTCCGACGTCTTTGCTTGAACTGTCCGACTTCGGCGTCCGCCTCACTCCAGCTCCCGAAGTGTGGGAGTGGCTCCAAGCCGAGATCCTTGCCGACACCGGCAGCATTCACAACGAAGACCACGCCCATCTACTGGATGCAGACATCCGGATCATGTGGGCGTCGTCGAGCTTCGAGAAGCAGGGCCGCACAGTCCTGGACCAGGCCGAGCAGGTAGCATTCCGCGCTGGCGGCTGGCAGAAAGCCCGGATGGAGCAACAGATGCGTGATTGGTTCGGCGATGTGCCGGCCTTCATCATCACTCTGGCTGCTGACTACTGCGCCCAGTGCAGCGACCTTGAGTTCTGCGCCCTGATCGAACACGAGCTGTATCACTTGGCTCACGCGACCGACAAGTACGGTCAACCAGCATTCACCCAAGATGGCGCACCGAAGATCAAGCTGCAGGGCCACGACGTGGAAGAGTTCGTCGGTGTGGTCCGCCGCTACGGTGCAAGCCCTGACGTTCAAGCGTTGGTAGATGCTGCAAACAGTCCTGCTGAGGTGGGGAAATTGAACATTGCGAGGGCCTGCGGAACCTGTCTGCTGAGATCGGCCTGATTTTTGACAGGCTCTAGACGGATGAGAATTTATGGCAGCCCTGAAAAATGAGGTGAAGAGCTTCATCGTTCAGGCGCTGGCGTGCTTTGACACCCCCTCCCAGGTGGTGGAAGCCGTCAAGAACGAATACGGGCTTGTGGTGAGCCGCCAGCAGGTGGAGACGCACGACCCAACCAAGTCTGCAGGGAAGGGGCTGGCGGTGAAGTGGGTGACCCTGTTTCACGATACTCGCAAGCGATTCCGCGAAGAGACCGCAGAGATACCCATCGCCAACCGCGCCTACCGGCTTCGTGGCCTGGGGCGAATGGCTGAAAAGGCCGAGAGCATGCGCAACCTGGCGCTGACCGCTCAGTTGTACGAGCAGGCCGCCAAGGAGGTGGGCGACGTCTACGTGAATCGTCGCCTCGAACCTGAGAAACCACTGGGCTCCCAAGCGGACCAGCAGCACGCCGTTGCTGAGTACACCTTGGAGCCTGATGAGAATGTCCCCGCTACCCCGTACCTTTGACCCGCCGGTGAAGCTGACGCCCAAGCAGGCGAACATTTACTGCTGGGGCTTCCAGCCTGAGGCCCGCTTCCGCGATGCGGTGTGTGGCCGCCGGTTCGGCAAGACGTTCCTGGGCAAGGCCGAAATGCGCCGTGCTGCCCGCCTGGCTGCTGAGTGGGGCGTGAGTGTTGAGGACGAGATCTGGTATGGCGCGCCGACGTTCAAACAGGCCAAGCGCGTGTTCTGGAGGCGCCTGAAGCAAGCGATCCCCGAAGCATGGCGTGCACACCGCCCGAACGAGACCGAATGCTCGATCACCCTTAAGTCCGGCCACGTCATGCGCGTGGTGGGGCTCGACAACTACGATAACCTGCGGGGCTCTGGCCTGTTCTTCGTCCTGGTGGATGAATGGGCAGACTGTCCGTGGGCGGCGTGGGAAGAAGTGCTGCGGCCGATGCTATCGACTTGTCAGTACCAGATTCCAGACGTTGGTATGCGAAAGGGAGGCCATGCGCTGCGCATTGGCACTCCGAAGGGCTTCAACCACTGCTACGACACTTATCTGGACGGTAAACCAGGCGGCGAGCCGGACCACAAGAGCTGGCAGTACACCTCGTTACAAGGCGGCAACGTTCCTCCTGAAGAGCTTGAGGCGGCACGCCGGAAGATGGACCCGCGCACCTTCCGGCAAGAGTACGAAGCCGGCTTTGAGAACTACGCGGGCGTCGTCTACTACACGTTCAATCGAGATGAGTGCCGAACCAGCGAGCGAATCAAGCCGGGCGAGGCGTTGCACATCGGCATGGACTTCAACGTCATGAAGATGGCGGCCGTTGTCTATGTCGTGCGTAACGATCTGCCGATGGCCCTGGATGAGTTTCATGGTGTTCGTGACACGCCTGAGATGATCGAGAAGATCCAGTCACGGTTCCCGGGTCACTCGGTGGCGGTCTATCCCGACGCCAGTGGGCAGAACACCAGCAGCAAAAACGCGAGCGAGTCAGACTTGTCACTGCTGAAGAAAGCAAAATTCACGGTGATCGTCGACTCCACAAACCCTGGTGTGAAAGACCGCGTGAACTCGGTAAACGCCATGTTCCTGAACGGCTACGGCGAGCGACGACTGAAAGTCAACATCGACCAGTGCCCTCAGCTCACCTTGTGCCTTGAGCGACAGACCTACACCGACAAGGGCGAGCCTGACAAAGACCCGAAGAAGGGCCATGACCACATGAACGACGCGGCGGGCTACTTCATCGCCAAGCGTTACCCGATCAAAGCAATCGTCACCTCCATCAAAATGGGATACGCCCGATGAGCAACGACGTCTCCTTCAAGCGGGCGGAATACATAGCTGTGCTGGATCGCTGGGCGACCGTTCGCGACGTTTGTGCCGGCCAGCACCGGGTTGTCGACCGACTGCCGTACATCAACTCACACGACAAGTCGCCTGAGAACGTAGACCGGAACAAGGCCTATCGCGAACGTGCGGTATTCAAGAACGCCACTGGGCACACCCGTAACGGGCTGCTCGGCCTGGCGTTCCACAAAGACCCAACGTTGACGGTGTCGAAGAAGCTGGAATACCTGCAGGACAACGCCAACGGTTCGGGCGTGAGCATCTACCAGCACTCGCAGGGCACGCTTGAAAAGGTGCTTGAGGCTGGTCGCCACGGCCTGTACGTCGACTATCACCAGGACAATGGTGTCGGCGGGCACTCGGTGATCCTTTCCTACTGCGCCGAGGACATCATCAACTGGCGCACGGGCATGGTGAACGGGCACAGTGTGCTGACCCTGGTGGTGCTGCACGAGTCTCCCGAGATTCCGGAGGGTTTCGGGTTCAAGACAGTTGAGCAGTACCGGGAGCTGGCACTGGAAGATGACGGTTTCGTTTGTCGCGTTTGGCGCCGGTCTGGGCCAAAAGGTGGCGGGCCACTGGCGGTCACCGAGGAATTTAGGCCGGAAGGAGTCACGGGGCGTCTCAAGGAGATCCCGTTCACCTTCGTCGGCGCACAGAACAACGATCCAAGCATCGACGAGTCGCCGCTCTACGACATCGCGATGATCAACCTAGGCCATTACCGGAACAGTGCTGACTACGAAGATAGCGTTTTCTGGTGTGGGCAGGCTCAGCCCTATATCTCTGGGCTCGATGAGCAATGGCGTGACCACATGGAGAAAAACGGCATTTACGTTGGTTCCCGGGCGCCAATGCTGCTTCCTGCCGGCGGTGCCTTCGCCTATGCGCAGCCGCTACCGAACACCCTGGTCAAAGAGGCCATGGCCGACAAGAACCAGATGATGATCGAGCTGGGCGCCCGGATGGTGGTTGCGTCACTTGCTACCAAGACCGCTACGGAGTCCCGCGGCGATCAGTCAGCCTCAACATCGGTGCTGGCCGGGTGCGTGGCGAACGTGAGCGAGGCCTACACCCAGGCAATCATGTGGTGCTGCGCCTACATGGGCATCACCGACAAGAAGGTCGCCTACCAGGTCAATCAAGAGTTCGTCGAACTGACGGCTGATCCGCAGATGATCACGGCCTTGGTGGGCTTGTGGCAGAACGGAGGCTTTGCGAAAGCGGATCTTCGAGCATATCTGCGCAAGCTTGGGCTGATTGCGCCAGAGCGCACCGACCAACAGATCGATGGCGAGCTGGAAGAGCAGGGCGACGGCCTGGGACTGGACGACGAGGGCAAAGTAGATGGCGGTGAACCAGGCGATACTTGATGCGACCATCCGGCACGCAGTGTTCCTCGAAAAGCTCAAGGCGGGGGAGGTGGGCAAGTTCGCTCCCTTCCTCAAGGAGATTGACCGGTCTATCCGTGATCGGCTGACCCAGTCGGACCTGACCGAATACAACGTGAAGCGCCTGGAAGCGTTGCTGAAAGAGGTCGACAGCCTGTTACTGGGAATTTTCGACCGCTACAGCGCGCAATTGAACCTTGACCTGGTGGACATCGCCAACTACGAGGCTGAGTTCGAAGCGACGAGCTTGGCCCGATCGGCACCGGTTGGCGTGTCGCTGGATGTGGTCGCCCCGACAGCCGCTGCAATCCGCACCGCAGTGCTGACGAACCCGCTCAGCGTGCGCGGTACCGGTGGCGGGAAGCTGCTGAGGGCTTTCATCAAGGGCTGGACCAGCGCCGAACATGAGCGCGTCACCGGCACCATCCGCCAGGGCTTCTTCGAAGGACAGACGAATTTCCAGATCATCCGCAACATTCGCGGTACCAAGGCGGCGGGGTACAAAGACGGCATCCTGGCGACCACCAACCGTAACGCCAGCAGCGTCGTGCACACCGCCATTCAGCATGTGTCATCCCAGGCAAGGATGGAGGTGGCCAAGGCCAATAAGGACATCGTGTCCGAAGTCGAGATGGTCGCTACGCTCGACAGCAAGACCAGCCAGCTATGTCGCTCGATGGACAAACGCCGGTTTCCAGTCGATTCAGGCCCACGGCCGCCGTTTCACCCGAACTGCCGCACCACCTTCATCCTGCTGACCAAACTTAGCGAGATGTTCGCCAAGGGCGCTACCCGAGCTTCAGTGGGTGCCAATGGCGGCCAGCAGGTCAGTGCAAGCCTGGATTACTACCACTGGCTCCAGCAGCAGCCAGCTTCGTTCCAGGACGTTGCTATCGGCCCAGTCCGGGCCAAGCTTTTCCGGGAGGGTGGGCTGACCGTGGAGCGTTTCGCCGAGATGCAGCTTGATCGCAACTTCGCCCCGTTGACTCTGGTGCAGATGCGCGCTCTAGAACCGTTATCATTTGAAAGGGCTGGTCTGCTAATCTGATTGTTTTAGCGCTATATCAAGGAAGGTTTAGGATGCTGGGTAAACTCCAAGGACAAGAGCAAGGAGACCTTCTCAATGATTTTGTGCGAGCTTTTGGGTTAGCAGGATTTCATAGTTTTGGTGATCGGCTGTGGAATCAACGCAATGCTATTTTCTGCATTAAAGTGTTTGCCCATTCCCACCAGTATAAGGATGATATTTTGCTGGTGCTGGCAAGTATTCGGAATAATAGATGGTTAAGATTGCACGTACGCGAACAAGCCCACACTTTTATTTTTGCCCTCTCTGGTAGCAAAGAGGAAGTTGAGGCGCGACGCAGATTAATTGCGATCACAGACCTTATATGCGAGTTCGCTCAAGATGATGAAACACTTGAGACATTAGAGATGTATTTAGAATAAACGATTATGAATATAACCCGCTTCGGCGGGTTTTTTTATGCCTGCAAAACGGGCGAAACATACCCAAGGGGTGCATCAACGTGGCAGAAGAAAACGAAATTGACCTGGAAAACCCGGCAATCAAGGCCGCTATCGCGACTGCCGTTGAAGCATCCGTTTCTGGTCTGAAAACTAAAAACTCGGAACTGCTGGGTAAGCTGAAGGAAACCTCCGGCAAGCTGACCCAGTTCGAAACCCAGTTTGAAGGCATCGACATCGACGCCGTCAAAGGCCTGCTCAGTCGTGCCGGCCAGGACGAAGAAACCAAGCTGCTGACCGAGGGCAAGGTGGACGAGGTCTTCAACCGCCGCACTGAGCGTCTTCGCGGCGACTACGACAAGCAGTTGAAGGCCATCAGCGAGCGCGCCGAGAAGGCCGAATCCTTCGCTGCCAAGTTCCAGGGCAAAGTCCTGGGCGACTCGGTGCGCGGCGCAGCACTGAAAGCCGGCGCTCTACCTGAAGCAACCGACGACATCATCCTGCGCGCCAAAGGCGTGTTCACCCTTAACGAAGATGGCGATGCGGTCGCCGTTGATGAATCCGGCCAGGTCATCCTCGGGAAAGACGGCAAGACCCCTCTGACTCCGCTCGAATGGGCGGAATCTCTGCGCGAAAGCGCACCTCACCTGTGGCCAAGGGCTTCAGGGACATTTGCCCCGGGCGGGGGTGGCGGCAAGGCTGCATTCAAGCGCTCCGAAATGACCTCCGAGCAGAAGCGCGACTTCCAGCGCAAGCACGGCCAAACCGCATATCTCGCATTGCCCAAGTAAGGGGATTAACCCATGGCTACAACCGTTAACAGCGACCTGATCATCTATAACGATGAGGCGCAAACCGCATACCTGGAGCGAGTCCAGGACAACCTCGACGTGTTCAACGCATCGTCCAACGGCGCGATGGTGCTAGACAACGAACTGATCGAGGGCGACTTCCGCAAGCGCGCCCTCTACAAGCTGAACGGCTCCCTGGAACACCGTGACGTCAACTCCGAAGGCAAGGTAACTGCCAAGAAGATCAGCGCCGGCGAAGCTGTCGGCGTCAAGGCTCCCTGGAAGTACGGCCCATACCAGACCACCGAAGAGGCGTTCAAGCGCCGCGGTCGTCCGGTCGAGGAGTTCTCCCAGATCGTTGGTGCCGACGTTGCTGACGCGACCCTGGAGGGCTTCATCCAGTACGCAACGGCTGGTCTGCGTGCCGCTATTGGCTCCAACGCTGACATGGTGGTCTCGGCCAACATCGAAACCGACGGCAAGAAAACCCTGACTCGCGGCATGCGCAAGTTCGGCGACAAGTTCGGCCGGATCGCCTTGTGGGTCATGCACTCCAGCGCTTACTTCGACATCGTCGACGAAGCCATCACCAACAAGATCTACGAAGAAGCGGGCGTCGTGATCTACGGCGGCCTGCCTGGCACCCTGGGCAAGCCTGTACTGGTAACCGACACCGCGCCGGCGGATGTCATCTTTGGCCTGTTGCCGAATGCCGTAACAATCACCGAGTCGCAGGCCCCGGGCTTCCGTTCGTACGAAGTGAACGACGAAGAGAACCTGAGCATTGGCTACCGTGCGGAGGGCACCGTGAACATCGATGTGCTGGGCTACAGCTGGAAGGCCACCACTGGCGGTTCCAACCCAACCCTGGCCGCTGTCGGCTCCGCTGCCAACTGGGTCAAGCACGCGGGTAGCAACAAGGTCACCGCCGGCGTGATGATCAAGCTCACTGCGACGCCTCCTGCCTCTGGCGGCTAAGTCTCAAACTCAACGCGCGGTCAGCGATGGCCGCCTTGGAGAAATACATGGAATTGACTTACAGCAACCAACTCTCCGGCTTCGACCCGGAGAAGCGTTACCGCAACCCGGAACACTTCGACAAGCCAGAAGCGGGAGTAACCAGTGTGCTGGTAGTCGGCCATTGGCCGAGCGTTGTTGATGCGTACGAAGCGGCCGGCATTGACGTGTCGGTGAAGGAGGCCAAGCAGGTAAAGATTGTTGGCGCCGCCAATCAGGGCGAACTGGAAAAACTCATCGCAGCTTTACGGGCTGAACATGGATCTATCCAGGTCCTGGTTGACGGCCTGGAAGCTGGCGAGATTCACCGTCCCGGGTCGGGCGAGCTGGCGGTGCGTTTGTATGAAGTACTGGGCACCATCCATGCCTCAGTTGGTGAGCTGACCGCCGAGCGTGACGGCCTGCTTCTTACTGTCGACGAGCTGCGCGATGATGTTGAAGCTCTGAAGAGAGCCGCCATCACACCGCCGGCTGGAGAGGTCGATGAAATCGCCGCGCTGAAAGCAAAGCTCGATGAGGCCAAGGTTCCGTACCGGGCCAATGCTTCGAAAGAATCCCTGGAAAAGCTCGTCGCTGAGCTGACCAAGGAGTAATACTGCTGGCTGTCGGTTACCTGGCGGCCACTCTTCAAACCATTCCAGCGAGTTAACGCATGACACTGATCATCGAGGATGGCACCGGCAAGCCTGACGCCGAAAGTTACGCGAGCGCCGAGGATCTGGCCCGGTATGCCGTGAAATTCGGCACGGTCATTCCTGCAGGTGTTCCTGAGCAGGAAGCGTTGCTGCGACGGGCCGCACTGGCGATGGATGGCATGACCTGGAAAGGGCGCAAGACGAATAGCGAGCAGGGCTTGTCCTGGCCGCGCCGGGAGGTGCGGTTGGATTATGAGATCAAGCCAAACAACTACCTACCGGCGCGGATCCAGTACGGGCAGATGGCCCTGGCTGCTGAGATCCATCAGGACGATATCGACCCGGTGGAGAAGCGCAAGGGCGCGGTTCTGCTTGATCGTGTTGAAGGGGCGGTGACCCGGCAGTACGCGGCGATCCCCAACACCAGCAATCGGTTGTTGCCGGCAGCGCCGGATCGACCGAGTGCCACTCAGTTCGCTGACTACTTACAGAAGCGTGGATTGTTTTCGGTGCGGGTCTAAATCAAATATCCAACATTTTCAGGTTTGTATAGTGGACAAAAACACTGAATAAATCTTCGTTGCTGCTAGCAGATACGAGCTCAGTAAAAGTAGAAAATTCATTTGAGTGGAACGGGACATGGTGTTGAGCATGCTCCGCGATCAGCTCGTCGGTAAATTCTTCTGCGCGCGTTCCAGCTAAGACGGTGCGTATTGCCTTTTTGAAATCCTTTCTCGCTGAGCATTTGTCGATGCTAGTGAAGTCTGCCAATGCATTGTTTAGACGGCCAGCGGCGTCGATCAAAAACAATGCTTTTTCGCCGTTAGTCATCGCAGGTCCTTATAGGGTAACTAAATGGCATTCTACGAAGAAATGGCCGTGATGGCTCTGGAGATGATCACAGAGTTCGGCCAGCCCGTGACTATCAGCAAGACGCAGCCAGGCGAATACGACCCTGATATCGGAGGCGAAGCTCCTGGCGTAACCGTCGAACAGGTCGCCCAGGGCATCCTGCTCGACTTCACCGGCCAAGAATTCCAGAACAATAGCCTCATCAAGCAGGGCGACAAGAAGCTCAAGATCGCCGCGCAGGGTTTGGCCTGGGTGCCCGGCCTGCTCGACAAGGTAATCGCCCAAGGCCGCATCTGGTCAATTGTCCCTCCGCTGAAAGAGGTCAACCCCGCCGGCACGCCGATCCTGTATGAATTGCAGGTACGGTCATGACAAACAAATACGCGAGCATGAACGGCAGCTTCGCCGAGAACATTCGCGACTTCGCTGAGCGCGCCCAGGCTGGTATTGACGCAACTATCCGAGAGATCGTTATCGAGATCGGCAGCAGCGTTATCCGCATGTCACCGGTGGGCAATCCAGAGATTTGGGCTGCGAACATCGTTCACCGACAGGCGAACAAGCGGGCCGCCGATGACTACGACTTCAAGGTCGCGGTCCGCAATACGATCATCAACCTCAACGAGTCGAATTTCACGAAGGCCGGCAAGCTGCGGCGCGGCGTGAAATATGCCAAACCCCTGACAAAGACCGAGCGCGACCAGAACTTCAATGTGAACGGCTTGGTCGCCGGCAGGGACTACGTCGGTGGGCGGTTCCGCGGGAACTGGCAGTTTTCCATCGGCACACCCGCAGAAGGCACGCTTGATCAGGTCGACCCGGCCGGTGGCGTGACGCTGGCCAAGCTTAAGCTGCAGGTGGAGTCGCTCACGGCAGGACAAACTGCCTATATCGTGAACAACTTGCCCTACGCAATCCCGCTTGAGTACGGGCACTCGACCCAAGCGCCCGGCGGCATGGTCCGAATCACTCTGGCCCGCTTCCAGCAGATCGTCGACGAAGCCACAAGGAACAACCAGGTATGAGCCACGCCATCATTGCGTCCATTTACGAGGCCAAGCTGATTGCCTGGAGCAAGGCGCGCACGGAGCCGATCAAGGTGGTGTTCGAGAACGTTCAGTACGACCCGGCGGACGCCGAGACCTATCTGCGGGCGTTCATGCTCCCAGGCGACACGGCAAGCAGCACGCTTGCCGGCGACCACCGCGCTTTCATCGGCGTCTACCAGGTCAGCATTGTGGCCCCGGCCAATACTGGCAAAACCAAGACAAATCCGCTTGTAGCCGAGCTGGCAGTGCTGTTCCCGCTTTATGCTCGAGACACAAAGGCAGGCGTCACCGTCATCACGATGTCGCCGGTTGATCTTGGGCCTGGCATTCCTGACCCGCTCACATACACCGTGCCGGTGTCGTTCGAGTATCGAGCTGACATCGCCATCTGAATACGCCCGTTGGGCAAACCCCGAAACCCGCCTCTGTGCGGGTTTTGTCATTTCTGATAAGAGGAAACACCCATGGCCGGCATCCAAATGCCCAACGGCGCCACCCTTGAGATTGCGTCGACTTACGGCGTTGCAATCCCATTCACTGCGCTGACCAATGCCAATCCGGCAATCGCAACTGCTGCAGCCCATGGCTTGGCCGAGGGCGATGTAGTCGCCGTCAGTTCCGGCTGGACTCGCCTCGACGGCCGCGGTGTCCGTGTGGGGGTAATTGCCAGCGGCACCTTCGCCCTGGCTGGCGTGAACACCACCAACGCTCAGCAGTACCCCGCGGGCTCCGGTATCGGCTCTGTCCGCGAGGTGACGGCCTTCACTGAGATCTCGCAGGTCACTGAAATGAACTCGGCCGGTGGCGATCAGCAGTTCCTTACGTTTGGTTTCGTGGCCGACGACAACGACCGCCAGATGCCGACCACCAAGAATCCGATCACGCTGACTTACACCGTTGCTGACGATCCGTCCAAGCCCTATGTGGCTGTCTGCGAGGCGGCGGACGATGACAAGCAGCCTCGCTTGCTCCGCCTCAACCTCCCAGGTGGTAGCAGCATCCTCTACAACGGCTACGTGTCGATCACTGCGACGCCGACCATGTCGCGCAACAACCTGATGACCCGTGTTATCAGTGTTGCCCTGACTGGTCTTCCTACCCGCTACGCGGCCACGGTGTAACCCATGGCCAAGTTCAAGCTGATCCAAAAGCCAACCTTCAAGGCTCCGGTGATGATCCAGCGCGCGGGCTACAACGCTGAAAAGGTTGAGTTCGAATTCAAGTACCTGGACCGAACCGCGCTAGCCGAGCTGTATACCGGCTGGAACGAGCGGCACGACGAGCTGGGAAAGCAGGTCGGGGACATGGACCTCAAAGCTTTCACTGCCGCCCAGATCGCCCTGCAAGCCGACCAGCTATTGGATGTGGTGGTGGGCTGGGATATTGAGGAGGAGTTCACGCCTGAAAACGTGCGCATCCTCGTCAACTCGATCAACTCCGCCCCGAAGGCGGTGCTGAATGCTTACGCAGAGGCATTCAGCGAGGCCCGCCTGGGAAACTCCTAAGCGCTTCCCGCGCCCTGTATGAGCCTGGGCCATCAGATGCAGACCTGATGGCCTTCGGCTTGTCCCGCCAAGACATTCCCGACAAGGAAGTTGGGATCTGGCCCGACAACTGGGACGTCTTCAAAGTCTTTGAGGCCATGAGTACCCAGTGGCGTACAGGCTCGTGCGGCGCAACAGGCATGGACTACAGCGTTCTCCCGGGTGTGATTCGGATGTGCGGCGTGCCGATCGGCCAGCGACAAACCATTTTCAGCGACTTCCGCCGTATGGAGGCTGAAGCCCTGGAGGTGATGGCGGAACAGAGGGAGAGCGCCAGGGGCGGGTAAAGCGTCGGTGTACTGCTATAGAAGACTAGCAGCCTAGGGATGAGCCCCCCCATGCGGGGCTTTCGTGTTGCTCACTCGTTGATGATAAAGTTCCGCGATAACTCAACGAGGGAACGACATGAAATTATTCGTAGGTGCTCTGGCGTTAACGTTGCTGGCTGGTTGTGCTACATCGCCAGTACCTTCTGACAAGGCGCGTTCAGCACCATCTGAAAGGGTGAGCGGTTACCAGAAGCCAGTACCTGGTGGCAGCTCGCTGATTGTGACGAGAGACACTGGGTTTCAAGGTGGCGGATGTTTTGCAACGATTTTCCTAAATGGTGCACCCGTGGCGAAGCTGGACACTGGCGAGAAGGCTGTCTTCCAGGTGCCTTCAGGCGAGTGGTTGCTAGGTGCCGCGCTGGACGGTTCAGCGCTTTGCGCAGCTAACCCCGAACGAATGGAAACGTCAGTAGTTTTGAAGCAGGGCCAGCAAAAGAAATTCAGGGTTTTTATTCCTGCGGGTGGTGGGTCGATAGCCGTACAGCCGAGCAGCTTCTAAGTATTTAAGGAGAAGTTGATATGTCACAGGTGGTCGTTTTGGGCTGGCTTATTGTTGTCGGACTCACAGCCGTGGCGGCGAACGCGAAGAACAGATCTGCGTTCGAAGGCTTTTTGGTGGGGATTTTCTTTCCTGTTCTCGGACTGGTCATTTACCTAATAATCAAACCAAACCCACAAAAAACTTCAACTATTAAAGAAGGTCTTCTCGTCAACTCTAGCGGCGAGAGAGCCTGCCCTAGCTGCTCAGAACTTGTAAAAATGCAGGCGTCTAAGTGCAAGCACTGCGGAAGTGGTATCACGCCAATTACTGACGCTGAAGCAAGCTCTGCGCACGAGGCTGTGTACGGCCCCATGAGAAGCCACCGAACGATTCTAGTTTTGTTGCTAGGAATAGCTGTTGCGGTTTTCGGCTACTTTAGCCAGCACTAAATATATTTCCATAAGCCCGCCTAGAGCGGGTTTTTTTACGCCTGGAGAAAGCATGGCTACCAACTTCACGTCCTTGGGCATTGCCGTAAACTCATCGGAGGCGGTGAACGCTGCCGGCGACTTGGACAAGTTGGTCGACTCGGCAGAAGGCGCGGAGAAGGCGATTGTCGATCTGGGAAAAGCCGGCGATGGCCTGGCCAGCACCGGAAATAAGATCACTCAAGCTGAAAGTGAGGTGGCACAGGGCGTCGACAAGTCTACTGCCGCGATAGATCGCAGGTCCGGTGCAAGTCGCAAAGCCGCCGACAGTGCGGTAGCTGAGATCAATGTCATCAGCCAGCTAGACAAGGCGATGAGCGGCAATATCACCAGCATGGAGTCGCTGATCCAGGCTGAGGGATTGCTCGAGCGTGCCAAGAAAGGTGGACTGGTAACGATAGAGGACCAGGTCAAGTATCAGGATCAGTTGGGGAAGGCCCACGACAGGCTTGAAAAGGCTGAAGCCAAAGAACTGGCGCAGAAGCAGCGCCTGATAGAGGTTGAGGGCCGACGGATCGAAGCGCTGAAGCGCACCGTGAATGGAATGGACCCCTTAACCTCCAAGCTGGCGAAGCTTGAAGAGCGTGAGCGAGCACTCAACGAGCTTCATAAGCTAGGCGAGACTGACGCCAACCGCTACAACGAAGCTTTGGCAAAAATCGGCAAGGATCGTGCAGGGCTGACAGCTACGGAAACCGCGTTCGACAAGTTGAAGCTTGGCACTCGCCAGGCACAAGAGAACGTGATGCAGCTCGCCAACGCCCTGCAATCTGGCGATCTGGGGAGTGGTGCGCGGGCCATTGCGCAATTGGGTGCCGGTGCCGGCGAATCAGCTCGAAGTCTGGCGGGGATGATAATTCCAGCCGGCCTACTGGTGACCGTTCTTGGGTCGCTTGGATACGCCTATTTCGATGCAATGAAGCAGGCTCGCGAGTTCAATGCTGCTATCAATGGCGGCACCAACGGCGCCGGTCAGACAATCGCCAGCCTGAAGGATATGGCCGAAGGTGCCGGGCGCATCACTGGAAATCTATCTGGCGCGCGCGAAGCGGTTGTGTCGCTTGCGTCGGGGGCCGCCACAAGCGGCACGCAGATGCGCAATCTGGCTGAGGCTGCGACAGCGATCAGCGAGATCACGGGGCAGGGTGCCGGAGAGCTCGCAAAGTCATTCGCCACTGCTGGGGATACAGCTACGGAGGCTGCGGGCAAAATCAGCAGCCAGTATGGGCTGCTGACCCTCGAGCAGTACCAGGTGATCAAGGGGATTGATGACCAGGGCGATCATCAGCGCGCGCTTGATGTCCTGAGTGGCAATTTGAATGAGGCGGCGTTAGAGCGACTCAAGGCCTATCGCGGGTCTCTATCCGATATTGAGCGAGACTGGGACGACGTCGGGGAAGCTACGAAACGCGCTTACTCATATATTAGGTCGGAAGCTTTCCCAGACGTCGCAAAGCAGATCGAGATTACCCAGCGCGTGCTGGATACCCGTAAGGGTGGCGGATTCGCCGGCGCAGTCTCCAGCGGGCTGAGCTCGCTCAATACTGCGTTAGGCTTGGGTACCGGCGAGCATGACGACTCTACTGAGGCGCTGGAGAAGAAGCTCGCGAACCTGAAAGCCAGGCAAGCAGCCAACGCCAATCTGGCAATCATCACTGGCGAGAACACCGACGCAAACCAGAAAGCTATTAAGATCCAAAAAGAATTGGATGCGCAGCTCGATGAGATTAACCCTCTAAATAAGCGCACAGCAGGGCTGGACAAGCTCAACGATAAATTCAGAACGCTTTACGAGAATGCTGAGAGGATCGGCCAAAAGTCTAAGCTTCTGGAGGGTGTCGATTTTGACGGTAAAAAGTTCTCAGGGGGGGCTTACGATACCTTGGTTAAAGGGCTTAACGATAAAAACAAAGGCCCGAAGGCCGCCTCAGCTCAAGTCGATCTGACCAGTTTCAATAACGCTAAAAACAACCTGTCCGACATCGTCACGGACTACCGAAACGCCCAAAAGGAACTGGAGGCCCAGCAGAAGGCCGGCGTGGTGTCGCTGTCGGACTACGCAAAGCAGCGATCGGCCCTGATCAATCAGGAAAAGGACGATGTGACGGCCGCGTACCAGGCTGAGATCGATGCCCTGGAAGCGGCCAAGGCCAAGAAAGACACAACGGCGGCGCAGAGCATCCAGCTTGACCAGAAGATCGCCGATGCAAGGCAAGGGATGGTCAAGGCTCAAAAGGATGCCGATAGTCAGCTGACGGTCATCGCTACCAACGAGAAGGGCCGCCTGGAGCAACTGACGGCCGCCTCGGAGGCCTACGTCAATCAGCTGGAGCGCCAGCGCGCCGCACTGGAAGCGGCCGGTTCCCGTGCAGCAAACGGGCTGGGTCTGGGCGACCGGCAAGCAGCACTGCAGGCGAGCCTCGACGCAACCACTGATAAGTTCAACGACGAGCGCGCCAAACTTCTGGATCGCCGTAAGACAGCGCCTGATAAGTACAGCCAGGAAGACTACATGCGCGACCTGGCCAGCCTGGAAGATGCGGAAAGGAAGTACCGCGACACAGTGGTCGACAACTACGACAAGATGTCGGAGGCCCAAGGCGACTGGCGCAGCGGCGCTTCTTCTGCCTTCCAGAACTACCTGCAATCAGCCAACGACGTTGCCGGGCAAACCAAAAGCCTGTTCACCAATGCCTTTTCCAGCATGGAGGACGCGGTCGCTGACTTTGCCATTACCGGCAAACTTTCGTTTTCCGACTTTACCAAGTCGATCATCGCTGACATGGCGCGTATCGCTACTCGTCAGGCTGCGTCCGGTTTGCTGTCGGGGCTGGCGGGCACTGCGATCGGTGCCTGGTTCGGTGGCGGTGCAGCGGCGGGTGCAGGCGCTGGCAGTTTCGGCTCCAGCATCGGCAGCGCTCTAGTAGAGGGTAGGGCGTCAGGTGGTCCTGTCGATCCGAACACCCTGTATGAGGTAAACGAAAGGGGGCCTGAGCTGTTCAGTCAGGGCGGCCGCTCTTATCTCATGACGGGCGCACAGGGCGGCAGCGTCACTCCGCTGATGACTGGCGGCAACTCAATCATGGCTGCAGCTGGCAGCGGAGGGGGTGGGGGAGGCGGCAACACCTACAACTTTCCCGTGTCGGTATCCGTGCAAACGGCTGGCGACGGCGGTAATGCAACTCAGGAAGACACCTCGCAGGCCGGAAGGAATATCCAGCAGGTCGCCAAGACCGAAGCCGAGGCTGCCATCGCACGCGGTGTTCAGCCTGGCGGGGCTATCTGGCGAGCTATCAACGGGAGGTAACGATGGCGATTGAGACATTCACCTGGGCCACCCAGAACGGGGAGGCACCCGATATTACCTATCGGGTGCGCACCTCGCAGTTTGGGGACGGCTACAAGCAAGAGGTCGGGGATGGGATCAACAACAAAGTCGATGCCTACCCAATCACCCACACCGGCGGCCAAGCAAGAGCGCTGGAAATTATGGCGTTCTTCGATCGTCACAAGGGTGCCAAAGCCTTCCTCTGGACAACCCCGCTTGGCCAGCTTGGCCTTTTTACCTGCAAGAACCCGACCCCCACTCCCATGGGCGGGGGCGTATTCAAAGTGACGGCGACGTTCGAGCGCGCCTTCCACCCGTAAAGGTCAATCCATGTCGCTGATCAATGCTATCCAGACCCTTGAGCCTGGGAACGAAATCATGCTGTTTGAACTGGATGGCAGCGATTACGGCGCCGATGTGCTGCGCTTCCACGGCCATGCGATACCGCATACGCCTGCCGAACTGCTGGCCGCCGGCAGCAACGCTGACCAGCTGCCGGCCAAGTCGATCTGGTGGAAGGGCGAAGAGTATGGCGCCTGGCCAATGCAGTACGAGGGCAGCGAGGCGAACGGCGACGGCACCGCAGTACGGCCAAAGCTGTCGGTGGGCAACGTCAATGGACGAATCACCGCTCTATGCCTGGCCTTCGAGGATCTGCTCGAGTTCAAGGTGACAGTTCGCAACACGCTGGCCGAGTTCCTGGACGCGGTGAACTTCGAAGACGGCAACCCCGCGGCCGATCCCACCCAGGAATCGATCGAAGTCTGGTATGTCGACCAGAAGACCAACGAGGACGGCGAGACGGTCAGCTGGGACTTGGCCAGCCCTGGTGATGTCGGCGGCGAAACAATCGGCAGACAGATGACAACCCTGTGCCACTGGGCGCTAACCGGCGGGTACAGGGGGCCCGACTGTGGCTACACAGGGCCGTACCGGGACAAGGATGGGAATCTGACAGATAACCCTGAGAATGACATACCTGACGGAACGCTGGGCCGCTGCTGCATTCCCCGCTTCGGCGAGGGAAACCCTTACCCATTCGGTGGATTTCCCGCTGTGTCACTCATTGCCCGGAGCTGAGAAATGCGCAAACACATTATCGCCGCCATCCAGGTGCATGCGGCGGCCGAGTACCCGAAAGAGTGCTGCGGGCTTTTGATTTCCGTGGGCCGGGCACAGAAGTATTTCCCGTGCCGGAACATCGCCACGGAGCCGAACGAAGAGTTCCGGCTTGATCCAGAGGACTACGCCGCGGCGGAAGACCAGGGCCAGGTGATCGGCATCGTCCATTCTCATCCGGACGCCACCAGCCGCCCGTCATCGCGCGACCTGGCCATGTGCGAGGCCACGGCCTTGCCCTGGCACATATTGAGCTGGCCCGAGGGCGACCTGCGCACTGTCACCCCGAGCGGCAACACGCCGCTGCTAAAGCGCCCATTCGTGCATGGTGCCTGGGACTGCTGGCAGGTCTGCGCCGATTGGTACCGACGTGAGTGGAGCCTTGAGTTCGAAGCCTTCCAGCGAACAGAGGGCTGGTGGGAGAGTGCAGATAGCACCAGTCTGTACGAGGCGAATTATACCGCTGCCGGTTTCGAGCAAGTCGACAAACCACAGCGCGGCGACATGATCGTGATGGAGGTCGGGCGCACGGCGCATCCGAACCACGCGGGAATCTACCTGGGAACTGACCCGGCGCTGCCCGATGAAGAATCCGGCGTCTTTGGTCCCGGGCCCTTCGTCCTGCACCACCTCTATGGCCGGCCATCAGAGTTGATTGTCTACGGCGGGCCATGGCTTCAGCGCACACGCTTAATTCTTCGACACAAGGAGGCACGATGAGCGCCATCGTTTATTCGCCAATGACCACCGTCAAACTGTCCGGCTCGCTGGCTCAGAAGTTCGGCAGGCTGCACCGGCGTCAGGTTGGCCCGGGTGATACGTGGGAAGTTTTCCGGGCGCTTAAGGCCACCATTGAGGGATTCGAGGCCGAGATTCGCCGCCTTGACCGCCTGGGTCTTCGCTTCGCCATCTTCCGCAACCGTAAAAACGTCGGGCCGGATGAGTTCGGCATGGGCGGGGCCAGGGAGATAAGGATTGTCCCAGTCGTAGAAGGTCGCAAGCGGGGCGGCATTTTGCAGATTGTGCTGGGCGTCGTGCTGATTGCGGCCAGCTACTTCGGCGCGCCGACGGCGCCCGCCGGTATCGCGTTGCTCGCCGGGGGGGTGATTCAGATGCTCAGCCCGCAGGCATCAGGCCTTAAGCAGAGCGCAGCGCCTGAAAACATGCCCAGCTACGCATTCGGCAGCGCGAAAAACACCACGGCCAGTGGCAACCCCGTCCCCATCTGCATCGGTGAGCGCCGGTGGGGCGGCGCAATCATTTCGGCCTCTATCTACGCCGAAGACAAGACATAACCTCGACACGTCGAGCAAGCCGCCCAAGAGGCGGTTTTTTATTGCCTGGAGGAAAGCATGGGCGCAGCACAGAATCTGGATATTCACGGTGCCAAAGGTGGCGAGAGCAAGCCAAAGGCGCCGGTAGAGGCACCCGATAGTCTGCGCTCCACCAACGTGGCCAAGATCCTCATCGCAGTGGGCGAGGGTGAGTTCGATGGTGTGCCCACCGCACGCGACATTTTTCTCGATAACACCCCGATCCAGGACGCCAGCGGAAACTATAACTTCAGCAATGTGAAGTGGGACTGGCGACCAGGCTCGGTTGAGCAGACTTACATCCCAGGTATTCCGTCAGTCGACAACGAGACCTCCCTGAATATCGAGCTGCGCAGTGGCACGCCGTGGGTGCAGTCGTTTACTAACCTTCAGCTCTCTGCGGCGCGTATTCGCCTGGCCACACCGCGACTGGCGAGCCAGGATGGCGCAAACAACATCAACGGCTATCGCGTCGAGTATGCGGTCGACGTGGCAACTGATGGCGGCGCCTACCAGCAGGTTCTGTTAGGTGCCATGGACGGTAAGACGACCACGCGCTACGAGCGCTCATTACGCGTCGACCTGCCGCCGGCTGCCAGCGGCTGGCTGATTCGTGTTCGCCGAATCACCCCCAACTCGCAGAGCACTGACAAAGTTGCCGACAGCCTGTTCATCGCCGGCTACACCCAGGTGATCGACGCAAAGCTGCGCTACCCGAACACCGCGCTATTGTTCGTCGAGTTCGACGCCGAGCAGTTCACCAACATCCCGGCCGTCACCGTGAAATGCAAAGCGCGCCGTTGGCAGGTTCCGAGCAACTATGACCCGGTGGCGCGGACATATACCGGTGCCTGGGATGGCACAATGAAAGAGGCGTGGACCAATAACCCGGCTTGGGTCACCTACGGCATCTGCACCCAGGATCGTTTCGGACTGGGTCGCCGAATCAAGCCGTGGATGGTGGACAAGTGGGAGCTATACCGCATCTCACAATATTGCGATCAGTTGGTGTCCGATGGTGCCGGCGGCGTTGAGCCGCGCTTCTTGTGTGACATGAACCTGCAGGGAAAGGCCGATGCATGGTCATTGCTGCGGGACATCGCCGGCATCTATCGCGGCATGACGTACTGGGCTCAGGGCCAACTGGTGATGCAGGCTGACATGCCTCGGGCACAGGACATGGACTACGTCTTCACCCGGTCGAATGTCATCGACGGCAAGATCTCCTATGGCAGCGCATCGGCGAAGACTCGCTTCACGCGCTGCCTTGTCAGCTACGATAACCCGCTGAACAACTACGATACCGATGTCACAGTCTATTCCGATTTGCCGCTGCAGCGCCGCCTGGGCGACAAGCCGACGGAGATCAGTGCCATCGGCTGCACTCGGGCATCTGAGGCCCAGCGCCGTGCCAAGTGGCTGGTGCTGAGCAACAACCAGGACCGCACCATCAGCTTCAGGACCGGCATGGAAGGCCGTATTCCGCTGCCTGGGTTCATTATCCCCGTGGCCGACTCGCTGTTGGCGGGCCGGGAGATAGGCGGGCGCATTGCAGCCGCGGCGGGGAAGGTCGTCACCTTGGACCGCGATACCCTGGTCAAGGCCGGTGACCGGCTGGTGATTAACCTTCCCGGCGGGCGGGCGGAAGGGCGCACAGTGGAAAGCGTGAACGGCCGCAAGGTAACTGTGACTGTCGCCTACAGCGAGGCGCCGGCCGCGCAGCTTCAGTGGGCAATCGACGCTGATGATCTGGCTATTCCTCTGTATAGGGTTATGAGGACCGCCCGGACCCCAGAGGGCGACTACGACATCAGTGCGCTGCAGTTCGAGCCGAGCAAGTTTCCAAGTATCGACACTGGCGCACGCCTTGAAGAACGCCCAATCAGTGTTGTGCCGATCACAGTGGTACCGGCACCTGCGAGCGTCGACATCACGTCGAACCTCGCGATCGACCAAGGCCTGGCAATCAGCACCATGAACATCTCCTGGCCATCCGTACCTGGTGCGGTCGCTTATGACGTGGAGTGGCGCAAGGACAGCGGCAACTGGATCAAGCTGCAGCGCACTGGCTCGACGAGCGTGGACGTTACTGGCATCTATTCGGGCGCCTATCTGGCCCGGGTACGGTCTGTGAGTGCCTTCGAGATCTCTTCGATTTGGAAGAGCTCAAACCTGACCAACCTGAAGGGTAAAGAGGGTCTGCCGCCGGCGGTAGCGTTCCTGACCACCTCCAGCTTGGTCTACGGCATCGGCATCCAGTGGGGCTTTCCACCAGGTGCAGAGGACACCCAGCGCACGGAACTCTGGTATAGCGAGGCGCCCGATTTGGAGACTGCTGAGAAGCTGAGCGACTTCAGCTACCCGCAGGCCAAGCATGAGATGCACAGCCTGCTGGCGGGGGCGAGCCTGTTTTTCTGGGCGCGCCTGGTGGATCGTACCGGCAACGTCGGGCCGTTCTATCCGATCCCAGGTGCGGTAAATGGCCAGGCCAGTTCGGACCAGAGCGAGTACGAGAAGTACTTCGCGGACAAGATCGGCAAGGGGGCTCTGTACCAGGAGTTGCGCGAAGAGATCGAGCTTATTTCGGGAGATGGTCCTGGCTCGATGAATGCGCGTTTGCAAGAGCTGGACGCCCAGCTACAGGCGCAAATTGATGCGATTGCGGATATTGCAGACTCGGCGGCTTACGATCCTGAAAAGCCTTACACGGCAGGTCAAAGCGTGCTGTTCACTGACGGCATTCTGTATCAGGCCAAGGGTAGTGTTCCCGCTGGCGCAGCACCGCCAGATGCAAACTACTGGCTCAACGTGGGGCAGGCTGTAACGACTGCCAACGGCGTCGCCGCGCGTGTCACTACGTCAGAAACCAAGATCACCAATATCGAGGGGGTGAACACCGCTCAATCCACGGCAATCACTGGACTGCAAACCAGCCTCACCACCACCAACGGCAACGTCACTGCGGCGCAAAACGCTGCAAACGCGGCCAATACACTGGCAGGCGGTAAGGGCAAGGTGCTGGTGCAGGCGGCAGCTCCAGGGGCTGCTGATCAGCTTGTGCAGAATCTTTGGATCGATATCACTGGAGGTGCAAACACGCCGAAACGCTGGACGGGTTCCGCCTGGGCGGCTGTTAGCGACAAGGTGGCCACGGATGCAGCGACGGCAGCTGCCAATGCATTGTCGGTCGCGCAAACCAAGGCAGATGCATCGACCGTCACAGCTCTGGGCAACACCGTGACGCAGCAAGGCAACACCATCACGGCGCAGGGTACGGCGATCACCGGCATCCGGGCTTCTATCGGCCAGCAACTGGATAACCTGCTTATTCGAGGTAACTTCGAGGATGGCCTGGCAGATCCTTGGACCACATCTACTGGGTCCCCAGCAACAGCGGTCGTAGCCACTGCATCCAGTTCGACGGCATTCAGCAAGGCGATCGCCTTCTATGCCAACAGCTTTTGCGGGATCAACTTCAACATCCTGACTGTGGCGGGTGAGCAGTTCGATGTGACGGCGGAGATTTCTGGGGATGAGATGACCCCGGGGCAGACCGGCAACTTCCAGATGCAGTTCTACAACAGCGCCAATGTGAACTTGGGCTATGTGACGGCCTTTTCATTCGCGGCCACCACTGGCGCGGGTTTCAAAAAGTTCTCGGGCCGTATCACTGCGCCGGCGAATGCGGTTTCTGCCAGGTTCGTCACCCGAATCATGGTCGCGAACAGTACGGGGCGGGCTCTGTGGTGCAACATCGCGGCTCGCCGAGTTACGGCAGCAGACGCTGCAAATGCGTCCGCTACTTCAAGCTTGGCGGCCATGGTTAGCGATATCGATGGCAAGCTGGTTGCAACATCTGAAAAGGTTGATGGGGTTTACGCTCAGATCAATCCAGCCTATGCAGGCGACACCGCGACCAGTGCAGGCGACAACACTGTCAGCGCGGGCGTGTGGTCCGTGTGGTCAGCGATTGCCGAGGGTGATTCAGCCCAAAGTAAACGAACTGACTTGGTTGAGGCAAAGGTCAACGGTAACGCGGTTGCCATTGCTGCTGAGACCACTGCGCGAGTTAATGCTGAAGGGGTAATGGGTCAGCAAATTGCGACCGTAGAAACCAATCTCAGCGGAGCCAACCTATCGATCGCACAGAACGCCCAGGCTATTCAGACGGTCGGCGACAAAGTTTCGGCTACCTGGTCGGTGCGCCTGCAGTACACCTCGGCTACAGGTGAATATAAATATGCTGGTGTGGGGCTCGGCCTGGAAGACGGCCCTGGCGGCTTGCAGTCCAAGTTCATTATTGATGCGGATTTGTTCGCCCTTGGGCAGGGAGGCACGATTCCTTTTGCCGTAACGGACGGCCAGACGTTTATTAAAGCCGCGTTTATCCAGGATGGCACGATCACCAATGCAAAAATCGGGGCTTACATCCAGTCCGATGACTATGTTGCGGGTTCCGTTGGATGGCGACTGAGCAAGACCGGGGTTTTTGAAATAAACGGATCTGTTCCAGGGCAAGGGCGCATGACCATGACCAACAGATCTTTGCGCGTATACGACGCCGCTGGACAAAAAAGGGTGCAGCTAGGAGACCTATCGGAATGAGTTTCGGTATGCGGATATGGGGGGCTGACGGAGCCCTCCAGCTGGATGAAACATCCTTTACTGTCAGGGTTATATATTCGGCGCTTATACCCAAAACGGCCGGGCGCTTTATCGACATAGCTATTGCGGGCGTAACGCCCGCAACAGACTCCTGCGTCTGTATCCCTATCGTGCCCTACAGTACGAACGGGCAAAGCATCGACGCGATAGCATTTATCCCCTACGTCTATGAGGGCTATGTCCGGGTCTTCTTTGGAAGTCCGGCGGCCACTACTGGGCCGACCGGGTTAACCACTCAAAGACTGATAGTAATGAGGAATAGATAGTGTCGTTCGGACTGACATTCACAAACAATGACAACGTCGTGACTCTGGACTCTGAATTTTCAAGACTTGTAATTCTCGATAGCGGAACGTGGGCGGGCAGCGGCGGTATAGGCATTGCCTTTTCAAGTGTAATTACAACTGACGAGCCCCCGCTTGTGTTTGTTAGGCCAGACCAGGACGACTACTTCGCCGCTTGCCTCGTCCAAGGGAGCGCTGGAAACTGGCACGCCTTTAGGTTCAACACACTGAAAGGAAGTCACTCCAGCGGAAAGTGGTTTATCGCCGCATTCAAATCCGCGCCAATAGCTGATTACGGCCTGCGGCTGTGGGATGCGACCTCGAAGATTATTTTTGATAGCGGAACTCCGTGTGCACAATTTACGCGCACCATATCCGCCTGGAACTATCTCGGGGCAGAGCAAACTCAGCCGGGGGTTTTCAGGTACAGCTGGTCCGCTTTTTCACCGATAAACACTGGCGACTACATGATGCTAAACAATATTGCCATGGACATGGCGGGCACGGTGTCGAGGCAGGGCGTAGTCCAAGCGGTATGGGATTACGGCGGGAACAGGTTAGTTATCCAGGCCACTGGGGTGGACCTGCCGACCGCACAGTATCTCTCGGTAGTCTTTGCGAAGCCGATTTCTTAAATTAGATAAAGAGAACCTACTTATGGCCAGACAGGCAATTAACCTCGGCGCATTGCCGAACGGTGTAGGGGGCGATACTCCGCGCTCTGCGAACACTAAGATCAACGATATGACGCAAGAGCTTTATGATGCGCTGGGCGCTACTACGGGTGGAAGTAATGCCAACGGCACATTTATTAGGTTCGCCGATGGCACGATGATTTGTCATGCCGCTCTTGTTTCGATTCAAGCGACGGCCAATGTAAGGAAGGATACTAATTTGAATTTTCCTGCCGCGTTTTTGGCGACGCCGACTTTGGTTCCAACCCTTCAATATCCCACGGTAGTCGATAACAACAATGTCGCGGTTAAGCGCTTTACCGGAACAGCGACTGGCCCGAGCGCGGCTTTAATTCAACTGACTACTGCGGAAAATAATAACTATATGGTCGGCTACATTGCAGTTGGGAGGTGGAAGTAATGATCATCAAGTTGTCACCGTTTTCCCCCATCGACCCCGCCCAGAAAATAACCCTCGAAAGACGCGGTGAAGCGTTAGTAATTAATGGTGAGTGTTTCGACTTTGGGCCCGTTCCAGAAGGCGCCACGCTGCCAATGGAGGCGATCCTCAGCGAGTGGATTGCTCAGCCTGTCAGCCGTGTCGACGGGAGGCTGATCATCTGCATTCGACTACCTGTTGGCCCTGATGCATCTGCGTCTGCGCTTTACCCCGCCGACATCTTCAATCCACCCAGCGGCAATGTGAGGCTTCCCCAGTGAGCAATATCGATTACAGCATGATGAAGACTGCCGAACAGCTGCAGCAAGAGCGTGAGCGCGAAGCGCTGGAGGCCGCCCTGGCTTCGCGGCGAGCAGCGTATCTCTCCGAGTCGGATCCGCTGCGCCTGGAAGCTGACTACGATGCCTTGAGTCAGGGGCTGGAGCCCGACTACACCGAGTGGCTGGCATCCGTAGCGGCGATCAAGCAACGCTTCCCGCTGCCAGCCGCCGCCGAACCTTTGAGCGACTGAGCTTTTGTCGAACACCGCCACCCGCGATCGAGCGGGTTTATTTTTGCCAAAAATACCTGGAGCACACCGTGCCTTACATCGTCATCAATTCCAGCAACGCCTTCGATCCCCTCAACCTTATGGAATTCGCCACGGCGGATGAAGCGGATTCAAAGGCTCGCGAGCTGCTGGCCTCGCAGCCCCAGGCCGTTGTCCGTACAGCGCAGCTGCTGAACACCTACAGCGCCAAGGTAACTGTGAAGGTTGAGGCCGTGCCTGAGATCGTCCCAGCCGCCGACGAGTAGCTACGTACCGATCGGCCTGACACCCGCCCTGTGCGGGTTTATTTTTGCCTGGAGAAAAGCATGACCACTTCCGATAAAGACCGGGACATCCTGGCGCGCACGCTCTGGGGTGAAGCCCGCGGTGAAGGTTTGGCCGGCCAGATCGCCGTGGCCTGGACCATCCGCAACCGCGTGTTCGACGGCAAGGCCAAGTCCTGGTGGGGCGAGGGCTACGCCGAGGTGTGCCTGAAGCCGTGGCAGTTCAGCTGCTGGAACCAGAACGACCCGAACTACGTCTACCTCAGCGGTGCGAAGCCGATACCGGCCGCGCAGCTCGCCCAGGCCCAGCGTGCTGCTGACCAGGTGATGACCGGCGCTGTACCGGATCCGACTGGCGGGGCCACTCACTACTATGCAACCACGATGCCCAAGGCCCCGGCCTGGGCGGCGAAGGCCAAGCAAACGCTGCGCCTCGGGCACCACGTCTTCTTCAAGGATGTGCCGTGATGACGCCCGTACAGAAGCTGGCCGGGTTGGTGGTGTTGATCCTGGCGCTGATGGCCAGCGCCGCCGGCGTCACCTGGCAGGTTCAGGAGTGGCGCACGGGCAAGACGCTTGCCGAGCAGGCCAGCCTGCACCAGGACGAGCTGGACAGGATCAGCGCGGTGGCCATCAAGCAAGTGCGCGACGAGCAGGACAGGCGCCTGGGCCTGGAGAAGACGCTGGCCACCTCCGATCAACAACACACCCGAGAACTTTCCGATGCTAAACGCAACCAGACCCGCCTTCTTGACCGCCTTGCTACTGCTGATGTGCGGCTGTCAGTCCTTCTCGACGCCACGGATTCAGCCAGTGGCTGCGGAGTGTCTGCCACCTCCGGCGCCGTCGGCGTGGTTCATGGAGCCCGTCGAGCCCAACTTGACCCAGCGCATGCTCAACGAATTATCGCCATCACCGATGCCGGCGACCAAGGATTGATCGCTCTGCGGGCGTGCCAGGCGTATGTCAGGGCCGTCGCGCCCTGACCTACATTCCCGGTCGCAAAAATTAACATGACACCAATACACACCCACTTTGCAAAGGATTGCAAAAATGACAAACCCAATCGTTCCATGGATGGGCGGCAAACGTCGTCTGGCTGATCGCCTTATTCCACTGTTCCCACCGCACGAATGCTACGTTGAAGTGTTTGCTGGTGGTGCTGCGCTATATTTCATGCGCCCTCAGGCCGCGCCAGTTGAAGTCCTCAATGACATCAACGGCGACCTGGTGACGCTGTACCGCGTCGTGCAGAACCACTTGGAAGAGTTCGTGCGCCAGTTCAAATGGGCGCTCAGTTCTCGGCAGGTGTTCGAGTGGCAGAAGATGACCCGCCCTGAAACCCTTACCGACATTCAGCGTGCTGCTCGATTTTTCTACCTTCAGCACCATGCCTTCGCCGGCAAGGTGACGGGGCAGACGTTTGGTACTGCGACCACTGGTCCGGCAATCAACCTGCTTCGGATCGAGGAAAACCTTTCTGCAGCGTGGCAGCGTCTTTCCGGAACCTATGTTGAAAACCTCGGCTGGCTTGAATGTGCCGAACGTTACGACCGGCCTCACACCTTCCATTACATGGACCCGCCTTACTGGCAGACCGCTGGTTACGGTGTGGACTTTCCGTTTGAGAACTATGAACGGATGGCTGATTTCATGCGGCGCTGCAAAGGAAAGGTGATGGTCAGCATCAATGACCATCCGGACATACGGCGGGTATTTGAGGGGTTTCACTTTGAAACTGTAGATATTCGATATTCCACGACGAACCAGCGGCAGGGGAAGGCTGAGGTCAGCGGGGAGTTGGTGATAATGAATTGGAAACCCTCTGACCTCGGCGGGCTTTTCTAGGCCAGTCGCTTTATCAGTCCCAGGCCTTTGTTCCGTACGTTGCCCACGGCCGTATCGACTTTGAACCATTCGAAAGCCTCGGCCGGCTCGCCCTGGTGCAACACCATCTGCTCGGCACGCTCCTTGGGCGTGGCTGGGTCCAGCCATTCCCTGGCCAGCTCTGGCGTTAGCACCACGGGCCGCCGGTCGTGAATGTCCACCATGCCGCCGGCGCTGTCGGCGGTGATGATCACAAAGCCGTCATGCTCGCCTTGGCCTTCATCTGCGTCGGGTAGCTGGCCTATGGCCGCGCACAGCACAGGCGCGCCATCCCGCCGGCGGATCAGGTAGGGCTGTTTCTTTGGCCCGCCTTCATCAATCCACTCAAACCAGTTGTCCACGGGCGTGATTGCTCGGTGTGGCCAGATCGCCCGGAAGAATGGGCCGTAGGCCACTTTCTCGACTCGAGCGTTTATCGCCGCGGCACGGTCCTTGGCCCAGTGCGGCCGCCAACCCCACTGCACCAAGTCTGCGTGCAAGGTTTCATCTTGCAGGTGGAGCAGGGCGACTTGGGTTGTCGGTGCCACGTTGTAGCGCTCAAGTGGCGCGTCACCCACGGAATTCACCAGGGCGTTCGGCATGCTCAGTGCTGCAACGAAGTCATGAATTCCGCTGTACTGTGAAAGTCTTCCGCACATCGGCAAGCCCTCGGTAGAAATTTCAGCTTAGATCACGCGGCAAAATTTCTAAGGGTTTGCTTCCCCAGGCCCCATTTGTCGCTCGCGCAAGCCCCCATTCAAGTGAGTTGAGTTTGCTTCTGACAAAACCCAGGTCTGTCTTGCAGCTAGCAAGGGCGCAATTGGAGGTCTTGAGCTCTGCCCGAAGTTTGTCGCGTTCGGTAGATAACTCAGCGTGCATTCGCACCAGGCCATAGATGTCCTCTCGGGCTTTGCGAAGCTGCAGGTGCAGTTCCTGGATCTCGTTTTCCAGGAGCAGGGCGTGTTGCTTGTGCATTTCTAGAGGCGTAGGGCATCCAAGCCACTCGCAGGTGTCTTCATCGATTTTCATGGTGGGGTAATCCGAAGCTGTATGTTTATACAGTAATCGAGATTCGTGCGGACTGAGGTTGCGAGGCGACGAGCTGCAGGTGTTCCCGACGATCAGTTAGGGAGCATTGAGAACGGCCAGGGTCAGCTTGATGAACTCTTCGTTCCGGTCGATGGCGTCCAACGCGCCGCGAACGTTGTCGGCGATTTCGGTGCCGCCTTGCTGCTCAACCCAGTTCGTAAGCTCCATGATGGCCGCCTCAAGGGCGAGTTGGTTTTCGTTGATTTTGGACAGCAGGGAAGGGAGCAGGTCTGAGTTCGGCATCGTTGTTCCTCCTTGGAGTGAACAGCGTAGCAGTTGGTGTGCGCCACGCATGTTCTAGGGGGGGCTCCTTTCGACCGATTGTGTTGAAAAAGTCGGCTTGCCCAAAACGCTCGAATACTGATGGGTGAAATGACCTCTTTTGCGCGCTGCTACGTGAATTCAAAGCTTTGAACCGTCAGCCCATAACTCAGATTTCAATCTCTGGCGCGTTCTTTTCTGCCGTAGAGTTCGAAGCCGACTTTTTCAACAGAATTGACCCATAGCGGATAGTGGAGAAACTTAGGTGTGCGAGTATTAAGTAAGCGTCCGGAAACTCACTCTCCGGACGGTGAGTAGCAGTGGGAAGTTGCTAGCTGGCCCTGTTTTTGTTGCTGGCGCTTGCTGCACCGTATGCCTACACTCCAAAAACCTATAATACCAGTGCAGAACGGCGTACAAGCTCGTGCAAGGGCGTTCACAAGGATATGTGGAGTTGGATAGTGAGCAATTACCTACCAGCAGGAGCATTTTGAAAACAGAGCCGCGCTTGGGAGCGTTGCTTGCACTGGTAAGCTTGTTGGTGTTGGGCATGCCATGCGTGGAAGCACGTACGCTGTCCCAGATTCGGGAAAGCGGCGTCCTGCGCATATGCGTGGCTGGCTCAAGCGCTTCTTTCTACCGGACTAACGCGGAGGCGTTCGCGCGGTCACTCGGTTTACGCCCACAGGTAACGGAACTGCCGAGTTTCGATGCGCAGTTTCACGACGATCGGGGCGAGACCGTACGCGAGGCAAGCTACGACCCGAAGCTACTCGCCGAAGGCCGCTGTGATCTTTATCCAAATGACTTGCAGATCGTCCCTTGGCGCGAAACGAAGATGCTGCTCGTGCCCTATTACCGGGTACGCAACCTGGTCATCGCCCATCGCTCCAACCAGTCCCTAGGCAATGAGGTGTCTGATCTGCTCGGTCTGACGGCGGCAGTGCAGAAGGGCACGGGCTACGAGCAGTGGATCGATGAAGCCAATCGCGGTCCTCTCTCCAGTAAGCCGGTCAGAATGGTCTATGCGACAACCGAACAGGCGGTGAAACTGGTAGCCGATGCGAAGGTGGATTTCACGGTGTTGGGTAGTGAAAGCGCGCTGCGCTGGGCCCGTGAAGATCCCGAACGTCTCTCCATTGCGTTTCCGGTCAGCGAAGCGACCAGCGTTGGGTGGGGTGTTGCGCGCAACGCCCCGGATCTTGCGCGAGCACTGGAACAGTTCTTCCAGTCCAGCAATCGTATTGATTCGCCGCTCGATGCGAGCTGGCGGCGGTACTATCGCGTATCGCTCATGGAATACCGGCTGTTCGAGGAGTCCCTCAACGAGGACAGCCTTGATATCAAAACCGTAATGAGCTGGGCGATCCCGAGCTTGGTCGCGGTCCTGCTGTTGCTCGGCGCCATGCTGGCCTGGAACCGACGCCTCAACCGAGAAGTGGACGAGCGCAAGCGCGTTGCCGCAGAGCTAGCCGAGCGCGAGGCTTTCACTCGCGCGCTCATGGATACCAGCCCCGCCAGCCTGGTGCTTGCAGATCGGAACGGGGCCGTCAGGGAAGTAAGTCAACGCTTTTCACAGGCGACCGGTTATGTCAGCGAGGACCTGCTAGGGCGCGACGCCACGAGCCTGTATGTCGACCCTGAGGAGCGCGAACGCTTCCTCGAACTGCTGACACGAAACGGCAAGGTCGAAAACTTCGAGACCCGCCTGTTGCACAAAAATGGATCAATTCTCTGGGTTCTGGTTGGTGCATCATTCGTGACAATCCACGGTGAGACCCTGGTCGCCAGCTGGGTGCGCGATGTCACGGATCATCATGCGGCAGCAGCGGCGCTTAGCGAAGAACGCGCGCGGCTGCAGGCAATCCTCGATACGAGTCCAATCAACATAGCCTTTTCTACCGAGGGCGTGATCCGCTTCGCCAACCCCCGCTTCTGTGAAACGTTCGGCGTAGGCGTCGGTGACGCTGCTTCGCAGATTTACGCGAATGAGCATGATCGCGAAGCCATCGTCGAACGCCTCACGGACGACGGCATTGCAAAGGACCAGGAAGTACCGATGCGTGACCGGCAGGGGCGCGAACGCACCATACTTGTCACTTACCTGCCAATCCAGATCCAGGGGGAGCAAGGGCTGCTCGGCTGGCTGCAGGATATCACCGAGCGCAAGGCAGCAGAGCACGCGCAGCAGCGGGCGAAGGAGATTGCTGAAGAGGCGACGCGGGCAAAAAGCGACTTCCTTGCAAACATGAGTCACGAAATCCGCACGCCCATGAATGCGATCATCGGCATGTCTTACCTTGCGCTGAAGACTTCGCTGGACCAGCGGCAGCGCGATTATGTCTCGAAGATCCACAACGCGGGCACTTCGCTGCTTGGCATTATCAACGACATCCTCGACTTCTCCAAGATCGAGGCCGGCAAGCTTAGCGTCGAGGCAGTGCCATTTGAGATAGACGCAGTGCTCGACAACGTGTCCTCGCTGATTGCGCAAAAGGCCTACGACAAGGGCATTGAGCTGCTGTTCGACCGGGCGTCGGACGTTCCCGAGACGCTGCTTGGAGATCCGCTGCGTCTGGGCCAGGTCATCCTGAACCTGGTAGGCAACGCAGTGAAATTCACCGAACAGGGGCAGGTTACGGTCGTGGTTCGCAACCTGGACCGCACCGGCGACAAAGTTCAACTGCAGGTTCGTATCCGCGATACCGGTATCGGCATGACTCCCGAGCAAACCGGGCGACTCTTCGAGGCCTTTGCCCAAGCCGATAGCTCCACCACGCGACAATTCGGCGGTACCGGCCTGGGCCTTGCCATCTCGAAGCGCATCGTCGAGCTGATGGGCGGAACGATCGCGGTTGACTCAGAACCGGGCAACGGCAGCACGTTCTCTTTCAGCGTCTGGCTTGGTCTTGACCAGCACATGCGTACGCAGCGCCAGATTGTCCCTGCGGAGCTCGCCGGAGCGCGCGTCCTGGTCGTCGATGACAATGCTGACGCGCGCCAGATCCTTTCCGACATGCTTCGCGTAGCGGGGCTTTCGCCGGTCGCGGTGGCGTCAGGCGAGGCAGCTCTGGAGAGCCTTCGCGGTGCTGCGGCCGACGACCCGTTCCGGGTGCTATTGGTGGATTGGCAAATGCCAGAGATGGACGGCATCGAGACGACGCGCCGGGCGCTTGGCCTGCAGCCTGCACTGCACGCTGTCATGGTCAGTGCATTTGGGCATGACGAAATGCACGCCGCTGCGCAAGCGGCCGGCATTCGCGCGTTCCTGGTCAAGCCGGTCAACCAGTCCTCGCTGGTAGAGGTCCTGGTCAACTTATTCGCGCCGCAAACGGGCGTGGTGGCGCTAACCGTACCCATTGCGCAGGCGAAGGTGCTCGCCGGAGTGCGCCTGCTCGTCGCGGAGGACAACGAAATCAACCAACAGATTGCCAGGGAGCTTCTCGAGGCTGCCGGTGCCCAGGTGGAAGTTGCCGGCAACGGCTGCGAGGCGCTGTCGATGTTGGCTGCAGCGCAATACGACGCGGTGCTGATGGACGTACAGATGCCGCAGATGGATGGTCTCGAGACGACCCGGCGTATTCGCGTCGGGCCTCACTGCGCACAGATCCCGGTGATTGCTATGACCGCACATGCCAGGATCGAGGACCGGGAGCGCTGCATCGAGGCGGGCATGGTCGACCATGTGACCAAGCCCGTGGATCCGCAAGCACTCATTGCCACGGTTCTGCGCTGGGTCGTACCTCGGTCGGCGGCAGTGGAGCCGTCCAGCGCCGCATCGGGCGAGGAGCGCCTACCGGACATTCCAGGGCTAGATAGCGCTGACGGACTGAGGCGAGTGGCGGGCAATCGCCAGCTATACATCAAGCTGCTGGGTCAATTTGCCGACCGCAGGGCTTTGGAAGGGCAAGCGCTGGGGAACGCGCTACGCGCGGGTGATCGGGCGACGGCCGAGCGAATGGCCCACACCGTGAAAGGCGTTGCAGGCAACCTCGGCTTCAGCGGCCTGCAAGCCATGGCCGGTAAGTTGGAAACCGCGATCAGGGCGCACGCTGAGTCGGACGCATTGGTGAATGAATTGATCGAGGCGCTCTCGCTGGCCGTGCATGCAATCCGCCAAGCGCTGGGTAGCGGCCAGGCAGCACCGGCGGTGGTATCGAGCGTCGACTGGGCACAGCATGCCATTGCGCTCATCCACCTACTGGAGGCCAATGACGGAGCAGCGCCGGATTATATGGAACAGTATGCGGATTCGTTGCGCGGAGCACTCGGCCAGGACAGTTTCGAGCAGTTGATGAATGAGGTGAACAACTTTGACTTCGAGGCCGCACGGCTAACACTCAAACGTGCATCGACGGCCCGCGATACCACGTGCTGGAGGGAGCATCATGAGTGAAACGCAAAACTACTCACTTCGCCCGATCATCCTCATTGTCGATGATACGCCGGAGAACATTACGCTGATCAATGGCCTGCTGAAGGACATCTACCGCATGCGGGTGGCCATCAGCGGTGAGCGCGCGCTGAAGGCAGCGGTGCAAGAGCCTCGCCCGGACCTGATTCTGCTCGACATCATGATGCCTGATCTGTCGGGGTACGAGGTAGCAGAGCAGCTCAAGCGCGATCCGCGCACCGCTCATATCCCGATCATCTTCATCACCGCCATGGCGACAATGGAAGACGAGATCCTGGGTTTGCAGATGGGCGCCGTGGACTACATCACCAAGCCGATCAACCCACCCATCGTGCTGGCACGGGTGGAAACCCAATTGAAGATCAAGGCGGCCGCCGACTTTTTGCGTGATCAGAAGGCTTACCTTGAGCAGGAAGTCCAGCGCCGCACCGCCGAGGTCATCGCCATCCAGGATGTGACCATTCAGGCCATGACCTCGCTGGCCGAAACCCGCGACAATGAGACGGGTAACCACATTCGACGAACTCAGCACTACGTCAGACTACTGGCCGAGATGCTTCGCGAACATCCGAGGTTCCAGCAGTTTCTCAATGACGAAAGTATCCGCCTGCTATTTAAGTCAGCTCCGTTGCATGACATCGGCAAGATCGGCATACCCGATGACATACTGCTCAAGCCGGGGCGCCTCACGCCGGAAGAGTTCGAGACGATGAAGACCCATACGATACTGGGACGCGATGCCATCCGGCATGCCGAAGAGCAGTTGGGCATCTCGGTGGGTTTTTTGCGCCTTGCCAAGGAGATCGCCTACAGCCACCACGAGAAGTGGGATGGTACCGGTTATCCAGACGGGCTGAGTGCCGATGACATCCCCATCAGCGCTAGGCTCATGGCGGTGGCGGATGTGTATGACGCGCTGATTAGCCGACGCGTATACAAGAAAGGCATGTCACACGATCAGGCGCTGGATATAATCCGAGAGGGATGTGCTACGCATTTCGATCCAGATATCTGCGAGGTTTTCCTGGCCAACCATGAGCAATTCCGGGCTATCGCGGTGCGTTTTGCTGATCGCGGTCAGGATGGCTAATCAAAGCGTCGCCGTGAAATCAATGTCAAGGGCTTTTGGTCATTTTTTTGAGGTTTTGAAATGCCCCTTAGAGGCAATGCGAACTCCATCGATTATTTGGCATCATCTGCTTGAACGTCCGTTATGGGTCGATTGTGTTGAAAAAGTCGACCCGGCCTGGTGACCCATGCATTGAGCGGTGAAAGCGCCTTTTTTGCACGCGGCTACGTCAAATCTGAGTCCTGAACCTTCTGCATTCAACACAGATTTCAATCTCAGGCGCGCACTTTTCTGCCGTGGAAACCAAAGCCGACTTTTTCAACACAATCGGCCAAAAGCAGACATTCATAAATGATCACGTCCTTCGCGAACTTTATAAAAAAATCCATGCAATACTTCACGATTAATCATTCATTGAAAGCGGTAAATGGCTGGATTTCACTCGGCGGAGTTGTTGCCCCGGCCAATACATAGCACCAATAACCCACGTCGTGCCATTCTCCGAGTTTGAAACCAACCTCGGAAAATATGCCGATGGGCTTGAAGCCAACTCGCTCGTGCAAGCCGACACTTTCGGCGTTCGGTAGCGAAATACCGGCATAGGCAGAGCGAAAGCCCTGTCGTGTGAGGATGGGAAGCAGTGCGGCATAAAGGCTGCGTCCAACGCCAGTGCGACGATCACTTTGAGCGATATACACTGTAACGTCGACTGCCCAGCGATAGGCAGCACGAGCCCGATGCTGGCTCGCATAGGCATAGCCGATCACTCGACCTTCTCGAGTAGCCACCAAAAAAGGGTACGTTTTCAGGGTGGTTAATATGCGTTGCCGCATATCTTCGACCGTAGGCGTAACCTCTTCGAAAGAGATGGAAGTGTTTTGAACGATTGGCGCGTAAATGGCCTGAATTTCTTCTGCGTCATCCGTATGGGCAATTCTTAACTCAATAGACATGCCACCCTCTCAAATTGAACGCTGATTAACACGCGCCATCAGATGCTCGGAGCTTTCTTTGCGCTCGGAGTAGCGGTCGACCAAATGTGCCTGTTGATCGCGTAGCAGAACGGTGAACTTCACCAGCTCCTCCATCACATCCACCACACGATCGTAGAACGGCGACGCTTTCATCCGCCCGGCGTCGTCGAATTCCATATAGGCCTTCGGCACAGAGGATTGATTGGGGATGGTGAACATGCGCATCCAGCGGCCCAACACGCGCAACTGGTTGACCACGTTGAACGATTGCGAACCGCCGCAGACCTGCATCACGGCCAGGGTCTTGCCTTGGGTCGGGCGCACAGCGCCGAGTTCCAGCGGGATCCAGTCGATCTGCGCCTTAAACACGGCGGACATCGCACCATGCCGCTCTGGTGAACACCAGACCTGACCTTCCGACCACAGCACCAGGTCACGCAATTCTTGCACCTTGGGATGGTCGACCGGAACGTCGTCGGGCAGGGGCAGTCCGGACGGGTTGAAGATTCGCGTTTCGGCGCCGAAGTGTTCGAGCAGGCGCGCGGCTTCCTCTACCAGCAGACGGCTGAACGAGCGTTCGCGGGTCGAGCCGTAAAGCAGCAGGATGCGCGGTTTGTGCTCGCCCGGTTTCGCTGGTTTGCCGTCATCGAACAAAGTCAGGTCGAGGTTGGGTAGATGGGCGGACATGGGTTCTCCTTAAAGCGTGCCGATTCGGTCGAGTGCGGTTTTCAACTCATCACGGCTGAGGGTTGCAAAGGGCAGATCCAGGAAGGCCTGGCAGCGTAGTCCGATGCGTGCCAATGTCGCTCGGAAAGCTGCGTCAATCGTCTCGTCATCACCATCTACATCGGATGGATCTTCCAGTCCCCAGTGGGATTTTAGCGCCGGGCCGAAATACACCGGGCAAGTCTCGCCAGCGGCTTTGTCGCACACGGTGATGACGATGTCCGGCGGGTTACTTTCGAAGGCATCGTTGTCTTTGCTGTGCAAGCCATCAATGGCGATGCCGGCCTGTTGCAGCGTCGACAGACTGCGCGGCAACACCTGACCTTTGGGAAAACTGCCGGCACTCACCGATTCGAATCCCGCTGGCGCCAGATGATTGAACATGGCTTCAGAGAGGATGCTGCGGCAACTGTTGGCCGTGCACATGAACAGAACTCGCATGGATTGCTCCTATTGCTTTTGGCGGGCATCAAAGGCTCAGGCGCAGTGCCAGTGCCGAAAGAGTGATCAACAGAACAGGAAGGGTTAGCAGAATGCCGACCTTGAAGTAGTAGCCCCAGGTGACGCGCAGACCTTTGCGTTCCAGCACATGCAGCCAGAGCAACGTGGCGAGGCTACCGATGGGAGTGATTTTCGGGCCGAGGTCGCAGCCAATGATGTTGGCGTAGATCATCGCTTCGCGAACGAGCCCTTGGGCGTCGCTCGCCTGGATCGACAGTGCACCGATCAGCACGCTGGGCATGTTGTTCATCACCGATGACAACAGCGCGGACAGCAGGCCGGTGCCAAGGGTGGCACTCCATAAACCTTGCTCGGCCAAGCGGTCGAGGACAACGGCGAGTAGGTCAGTCAACCCCGCGTTCTTCAAGCCATACACCACCAGGTACATGCCCAGCGAGAACACCACAATCTGCCACGGCGCATCACGCATAACCCGCCGGGTAGCGATCTTGTGGCCCTTGGCAGCGACCGCAAAAAGGATCGCCGCACACACTGCCGCGACGGCACTGACAGGAATCCCCAGTGGTTCCAGTGCGAACAGCCCGACCAGCAATATCAGCAGTGTCCAGCCACCGACCACGAAGGTGGCGTGGTCGCGAATCGCTGCTTTGGGTTCCTGAAGCGCCTCAACCGGGTAGCGCAGTGGTACATCGCGCCGGAAGTACACAAACAGTACCAGTAAGGTCGCCGCGACACTCACCAGACTCACCGGCACCATCACCGATGCGTATTCGGCAAAGCCCAAGCCAAAGTAGTCGGCGGACACGATGTTGACCAGATTGGACACCACCAGCGGCAGGCTGGCCGTGTCGGCAATGAACCCTGCTGCCATCACGAATGCCAACGTCGCCGCCGGTGAAAAGCGCAGCGCCAGCAACATCGACATCACAATAGGCGTAAGGATCAGCGCCGCACCGTCGTTAGCAAATACCGCCGCTACCGCCGCGCCAAGCAACACGCAGAACGCGAACAATCGATAACCACTGCCCTTTGCCCATCGTGCAACGTGGAGTGCCGCCCATTCAAAGAAGCCGGCTTCATCCAGCAGAAGGCTGATGATGATCACCGCGATAAACGTGGCGGTGGCGTTCCAGACTATGGCCCACACTGTGGGAATGTCCTGCAGCGAAACGGCACCGACAGCAAGGGCGATCACGGCACCGAGCGTGGCGCTCCAACCGACGCCCAATCCTTTGGGTTGCCAGATGACCAGTGCGAGGGTGAAGACGAAAACAGCGAAAGCCTGCAACATTTCAAAACTCTCTAATCCGGATTCAGCAGCAGGCAGCTTCGCTCACCGGACGTCCGTCCATGTTCTGCAGGCGGGCGACGTTATCCTTGAGCCAGTCAGCATTGGCCAGGGACGTCACTTGCAGGATTTCGCGCACCCACGCTGGCAGATCCGGGTTGAGACGGTAATAGACCCACTGGCCCTGACGGCGATCGAGCAGCAAACCATTGCTGCGCAGTTGCGCGAGGTGGCGGCTGATTTTCGGCTGGTTGTCGTCAAGCGCACACATCAGTTCGCAGACGCAGAGTTCACCTTGATCGGCGATGAGCAGCATGGCGCGGACGCGGGTTTCGTCAGCGAGTCTCTTAAAGACTTCGGGAGGAGTGATCATGGGTCGCTCTGCATATATGAAGAATCGAATATACGCATATCCATATATATCTAGCAAGTAACTTCATGTCGACTGTCTGCTTTTGGCCGATTGTGTTGAGAAAGTCGGCTTTGGTTTCCACGGCAGAAAAGTGCGCGCCTGAGATTGAAATCTGTGTTGAATGCAGAAGGTTCAGGGCTCAGATTTGACGTAGCCGCGTGCAAAAAAGGCGCTTTCACCGCTCAATGCATGAGTCACCAGGCCGGGTCGACTTTTTCAACACAATCGGCCGAACGCGGCCATACGACAAGCGCCACGAATCGTGGGCAATTTGGTAGTTTGTGTGCGGTCGGCAGGACGCCGGGGAGGGAGTAAATCATTTCCGCAACCTGAAGCGCACCCCTTGAGTTACGGGGCTTTCAGCTCGTCGATAAATGGAGTGATGCGGAAATGATAAAAGGTTAACTTGCTGTATTTAAAGAAAAAATCGCCAGTCTTGAAAACCGGCGAACGTTAATAGCGTTCCCAGGGTTCGAATCCCTGGTTTCCCGCCAAGATTCATACGAAAGCCCCGCGATTGCGGGGCTTTTGTGTTTCTGGCGTTCGATAGTTGGACAGGGTTTTAAACTAACAGTTTCCGCATCGTTTAAGACGCTTTGCGCAACTACTGCCAGATCCTCTATCAACGGGTCGGCTTTACGTGCACCGATGGGCAGGCCGTTTAACGGGGTCATAGCCATTCCTTTGACCGAAAAATTACTGCCACTATACGGCGCACAAAAGCGTCAGGAAACTACCCCACCTGCAATAATCCTTGGTCCGCTTTGGGTCGGTTGCTGCCCGTCATGAGGTCCGCAAGCGGCCAAACGCTTACGTTTACATCGATAGGGATCATGTAGCAACGTAGACAAGAACCGGCTGGAGGCAATTGAGCGGCGGTGCCGAATGAAGCATGTCGGTAGGTTCACACCATGGATAACTGCGACCTTGAAGCCAATCCATTATTTTGCGCATATGCTGGGAAGGACACTCCAACATGTGTTCGATAGTAATGGACAGTTGAATGGCCAAGCCGCTTTGCGGTGAAAAGATCCAATGATATTCCCCACAGCCTACACGTAACTCTCCAGACGCTTTTGTTGACATGCCAACCAGCCATTTGCACTTATGAACATTTGCCTCGGGTTTTGGAGGGGCACCCAAGCAAAATGTATAAACGTTCTCATATTTCAGGCTAAAGTCGCGCACCAGAATTTCAGCAATATCTTCGCGCCCCTGGACGTTGGGAGGAAATGCGATGGTGCTTGTCTGCACTAGCACGTTAAGAGTTGCGTCTAGACTGAAAGCACGCTGCAACAAGTCAGGCCGATTTCCGTCCTTACCGAAGATGTAGCTCTCAATCGCTTTGGTGGCATTTTTCATGCACAAATCCTAGTGCTGCTACAGGTTGGCGAATCTGGATTCCGCGCGGATTATGGGCTAACCGAAACTTCCCCCTTCGCGGAATCTGGTACATCAAACATCCTATCGAAGACCCACTGAAACGCCAGCGCGTAAAAGAAGAAGAAAACGAACAGCCCCAGATCGGTGACCAGTGCAGCCCACCAAGAAATCTCCAGCCACCATGCCACCAGTGGTACCAACATTAGAACTAGCCCACCCTCAAAGCCCAGTGAGTGCAGCAAGCGTCTGCCCAACGTGCGAGCACGCTGTGGCTGACGCGCTTCCCAGAGTTCAAAAGCGTAGTTAAACAGCACGTTCCACAGCAGCGCACACACAGATAACATCACCGACAGTGCACCCGCATGGGCCAAACCTTCGTCGTATATCAACGAGATGCTGGGCGATAGCACCGCAACAGCGATTGATTCATAGAGGATGGCTTGAAGAATTTTTCGCGATGGTCCTTGCATGGTGTTTTCCGAAGGGTGGATTGATCGAATACCTGCGACGGTATCGCTCCGTACACACTAAGAAAAATGAGATAAATTGAATACTCATCAATTCAATTCATCTAGGGAACGATGCGTGTTTTCGACTCTTCCGCTTAACGCGCTGCGCACCTTTGAGGCGGCTGCGCGACTGGGTAGCTTTAAAGCGGCAGCTGAGGAGCTCTCAGTCACCCCCGCGGCCATTTCCCACCAGGTCAGGATGTTGGAAGCCCGCCTCGGAGCGATGCTGTTCGAGCGAGCTGGACAAGGTGTCGCATTGACCGAAGAGGGCGAGTTGCTATATCGCCAGACTCATCGCGCCTTGTTAGACATTCGCCGCAGCCTGGAGGCGTTTTATCCGGACACCGCTCCCCAAACCCTGACCATTTCCACTACGCCGGGCTTGGCGGCAGCCTGGCTGATTCCACGGCTGGGTGGTTTCTATAGGAGCTTTCCACAAGTCAATGTGCGGGTCGATACGCGTAACGAAATAGTCGATCTACTGCGTGATTCCAGTATCGATGTCGCCATTCGATCGATCAGCCGCGATGACCCGAAGTTGTTCTGTCAGGAGCTAATGAAAGAGCAATTCTCGGTTTACGGTGCCCCAGATCTGGTGGCCTCGCTGAATGTAAAACAGATCGAACTGATCAACCTGCACTGGAAAATTCCGGGAGCATTTTCAATCAACTGGGAAAGCTGGTGCGCGGCTGCAGAATGCCAGGCCTGGCTCGAAACGGCGCAGATGCGTGAGTTCGACGATGAGCATTTTGCTTTGAGCGCTGCGATTGCGGGTCATGGGCTGGTGCTGGCAAGCAATGTACTGGTAGCCGACAGCCTCAGGGATGGAGAATTAGTGGCCTATAGACCAGAAGTAGGCCTGCCTGGTCCGCGTTACGTTGCGGTGTGCGTGCCAGGACGTGAGCGGCAGGTGCATGTGAGTGCGTTCCTGATGTGGCTGGCAGGCGCCGCTCTGCAGGATGGGTGACGATGCTCGACTCGCACCTTTAAGCGTTCGTTACCCCTCAAAAAAATGGCACTCGTATTAACTCCGCCACGCAAGATGAAGTTTAGCGTGGTGTCGTTTCCTTACTTGCATCTGGAAATAGAGCGGTGGTGACGTAATCCACGAATACTCTCAGCTTGGGTGAAAGATGCCTACTTGAAGGCCAGAGCACCCGTAATATTGTGTGGTCTCGATTGAACCCATCCAGTACGGATACTAAGCTGCCGATTTCCAGTTGCTGACGAATGGCTACGTCTGGCATACACGCGATGCCAAGGCCTGACTCTGCGAAGCAAACCAGCGGTTCAAGTGTATTGGCCGTCATTGAGCTGGCCAGATCAAAAGTGAGTGTTTCGCCTGCGCGGCTTAGGGGCCACTGGTCGACCTTGCCACTGCTGGGGAATCGGTATAGTAGACATCGGTGCTGCATTAGATCCTCGGGGGTCTTCGGCACCCCATGTTGTTCGAAGTACTTCGGTGCACCCACCATGATACGACGATAGCTTCCAAGCTTACGTGCCATCAACCGGGAATCACTCGGCTCACCCGTGCGGATCACCGCATCGAATCCTTCCTCGATTACATCCACCAGACAGGCCAGGGCCAGGCTGCCAAGGAGAAAGCGGATGATCTTGCTGAAAATGAAGGCTGCGCCGTGCTGCTGACGACTCTGCTCGTCGGCTGCGCATTGCGGGAGGTTGTCGTGCCGATACTTTTTGACGGTTCTTCTTATTCAATTGGTAGCCCAACCGGAGTATGGCGATGCCAAAAAACCAGTCGTGCTATCTGATATATGGGCACTATTTCTCTCAGCAAAAATTAGACGCGCAGAGGGATCAGGTTGCATTGTGCAGTATTCTTCCGGAGCGCTCAGGTGCGTAATGAAAAGCGGCGAGTTGGTGGCGGGCTGATCAGGGCTTAAGAAAAGCAAGACCTGCGAGCAGGCCATGGCGGCCTGCTGCAGTGACATTCATGAGTAGCGAGAGCAATAGTTTTTTTGTTCCTTTAGGTTTTTAGGTTACTGCTCTCTAGTGTTGCCTTATTGTTTTTAAGACGCGCTTCGGCAGCTCTCGCAACGCCATCCCTTATAACTTTCGGATTTCTCAAGCGCTGTAAGCAGATCACGACCGACTATACTATTTTGGCAGTTGTTATGTTTTTCATTTGGTTCTTTCATTCCCGCGCATTGTTTTTTCAGGAAGGGGCTTACAACCGCCTGCTGTTTTGACGAAAGCGCTCTAAACCCCTTGTCCACGGCTAGCTTGGCGTAGCTTTGTACGCTCGGCTTTTCACCTTGAAATGCGTTCTGCGCGATAAGGGCCGAGAAAATCTCTCGCTCGATAGTCATTCGTTAATCCTTTGTTCAATCAACAAGTTTGCTCATGTTTTTTCTTGTTCTGAGCAATGCGAAAGCATACGTTACCATTGGTTGTTTTTTTATTGAACTGGGTTTCCATCCAGCTATAAAAGGCAAGGCTTCTTATTTTTTGGTCAGTAAATGTTGGTTTCTTGGTGTTTAGAATATTTCAATAGGTCTTTGTTGCAATTTGTTTCTTGTTAGATGAGGTGGAGAAGTTTCGCTTTGCACTCTAATGAGGTCGTGCAACGTGGGAAGCTCCTTTTGTTCGCGTTAATTTAAGGGTGATGAGACCGCTTGTGAGCTTCTACAAAGTTCCGCGATTACCTATTCCGGGCTGTGCAAGGCTGGTACTTTGTGCAAAGCGACCTTTACTGCCTTGGTTAACTAATAGAAGTGCGAAACTCTCTAATCTCCACAGAGCATGTGGTGCGTTTGTGGCTAGAGGCTGAGTTTCTGGTTGCGATGAAGCCAGCGCTTTTATTGATTTTGGCTGACACTACGCCATCGCGAGCAGGCGAGGGTTGGGTTCAGCACCTCATTTTAGTGCTGAGCCGCGTTTACATTCGAGGCTTTCACCTAAGCCACGGATCATCTCCATCAATGCCTTCACCCGCAGCGGTAAATTTCCGGCCGGGTACACCGCGTGCATCTGTGGGCTCTCACCGCTGCTGGAGGTGAGTTTGTACTCAGGACAAACCCGGCACAGGCGCCCAGCTTGCACTTCGGGCTCCGCCATCCAATCCGCCAAGCGGGCGATCCCGACGCCCGCGAGGGCTGCCTGGAATACCGCCAGACCGGAGCTGAAACGAAATTTAGGATGAACCCGAAAGCTGATGGCCTGCTCCTCACTACGAAAATTCCACTCCTTGAGAATCCGCGGCGCCGTATGCAGGATCAGCGAATGCGACTCCAGTGCCTCGATGGAGTCGGGCATGCCGTTGCGCTCCAGGTAGCCGGGGCTGGCATACAGATAACGTGAGTAACTCCAGAGCGCACAGCCGATCAAGTCGCTGGATTGTGGAAATGCGCCGCGAATCGAGAAATCCAGCTTGCTCTTGGCCGGGTCGATGATCTCATCGGTGAAAATCACATCGATATTAACGTCCGGATAACGCTCGCAGTATTGCGCGATCAACCGGGGCAATACCCCGTGTCCGAGAAACTCGGGGGCGGAAAACCGGATCCAGCCGGAGGCCAGGCCGCTGAGGCCGGCCAGGTCTTCATCCACCTCACGTTGCAGTTCGAGCATTTTGTATGCGTGGGGCAATAAGCATTCACCCGCTTCGGTCAAGCTCACGGCATTGGAGGAGCGATTGAACAACTTGAGCCCCACACTTTCCTCCAGGGCTTGAACCGCACGGGTCAGTGCGCTAGGGGAGCGCCCCAGAGTCCGTGCCGCGGCGATGAAGCTGCGCTTGCGAGCCACGGTCGCGAAGGCTTCAAGTTCACCCAACATATTCAACGCCACTCTCCACCTCATTGCATTTTTCACAACGCGGCATTGCAACACAAAAAAGGCCCTTCCGTTAATCTTCCTGTTCAACCCACAAGGATGGGGTAAACAGGAGCGCAAGGACGTGTCGAAGCTAGATGAAGTAATCGGGAAGGCCGCAGCGTGTGTTGATGAAGTAATTCATGAGTTGCTGGAAAAAAAATCAGTGAGTTCGAACCGACGGGAGATACCGCAAATTCATCTGTCGCTCGAAGAACAACGCGCACTTCAGGCCGGTCTGGCATCGCTGGAGGTGACCGATAGCGCCTCGGGTATCCGCCACATGCCGGACCTGGGGTTGTTGCTGGAAAGTGTCCTGAGCACCGAGAAAATCCAGCAGCTACGCAATTTTCCACGGGCCCGTGAAGTGGCGATGATCGTCAGGGGGCTGCCGCTGGACCCGCAGCTGCCCGCCACACCCTATGACCGGGAGCCGGGTATCGAGGACTTGTCGACACTGGCCGGGGCTATTTTGTCGGTGCTGCAAACTCTGCAAACCCGTCCGTTGGCGTACGAGGGTGAAAGCAACGACACCGTGTTCCGCCACGTATCGCCCAAGCACAAGCGAGAGACCGAAAAGAGCTCCTATGGCTCGCGCGCGGATCTGGGCATGCATGTCGACAACCCCCACCTGCCTTTGACCTGCGAACCCGTCTCGCAACTGTCGGCCTGTCCGGAGTACCTGTCCCTGACCGGCCTGCGCTGCGAGCTCGACGTGCCGACGCGCATCGTCGCTATTGACGAGGTGTTGGCCCTTCTGCCGGCCTACGTTGAAGAAGAATTGTCACGCCCGAACTTCACCGTTCGCCGACCGGCTTCCTTCGGCAAACAGGGGAATGTGCTGGAAAACGTCCCCTTGCTGTACAGAAGCGCAACCGATGGCCTGTATTGCCGCTACAACAAAGCAAGTGTCGAGGCGACCTGCGCCAATGCGCAGTTTGCCCTCCAATTGTTCGCCGCCGTCGCCAATCATCCCGATGTCGTGCACCACATATTGCTGCAACCAGGGGACATGCTGATCTTCAAGAACCAGCAAACCCTGCATGCCCGGGATGGTTTTACACCCCGCTACGACGGCCGTGATCGCTGGATGTTGCGTGTCTTCGGGGTCAATGATCCGGCACGCGTGGTGCCGCTGGACCCTCATCAACCCTACATAGTCAGAGCCTGATTTCATGGTCGATATTGTCATCCTTTGCGTGTTCGCCTTCGCCGCCGGCCTGATCGATGCGGCGGTGGGCGGCGGCGGACTGATCCAGATTCCCGCGCTATTCAACGTGCTGCCCACCGCTCAACCGGCGGCGCTGCTGGGTACCAACAAGGTCGCGGCCGCCTGCGGCACCGCATTCGCGGCCCGGTCCTTCGTGCGCAAGGTGGTGATCGACTGGGGGCTTGTGATCCCGGCCGCCTGCGCGGCCTTTGTCATGGCCTTCTTCGGAGCCGCCACGGTGTCGTTTGTACCCCAGTCGATGATCCGGCCGGCGGTGCTGGTGTTGATTGTACTGATGGCGATCTACACCTTCTGGAAAAAGGATTTCGGCGCCCTGCACAAACCCATGCGCATCGGGACCAAGGAAAAACTGCTGGCGATCGTCATTGGCGGTGCCATCGGTTTCTACGATGGTCTGTTCGGTCCCGGCACTGGCAGCTTCCTGATCTTCCTGTTTATCCGCTTCTTCGCCTTTGACTTTCTTCATGCCTCGGCATCGGCCAAGCTCGTGAACATCGCGACCAACGTAGCGGCACTGATGTTCTTCATTCCGACGGGTAACGTGCTCTACCTGATCGCAATCCCCATGGCGGCATTCAACATCCTGGGCGCGCTCACTGGCACCTGGTTGGCGGTTCATAAAGGGGTGCCCTTTGTCCGGGCTCTATTCCTGGTGTTACTGGTGATTCTGATCAGCAAACTGTCCTACGACCTGCTCCTGTAAACCAGAGGAAAACTACATGCATCCCATGTTCGATCGCCTTGTGGCACTACTCGATGCCCGCTCAGCCTCCTACCGGGTGTTGATGCATGATGCCGAGGGGCAGTCGGCGCGCGTCGCCGAAATCCGTGGCACCGAGCCGGGCCAAGGCGCGAAGGCCATGCTTTGCTCCCTCAAGGGCCAGGCCGGCCCCTATGCACTGGTGATACTGCCGGGCGACCAGAAGCTGGACATGAAGAAAGTCGGAGCGGCCCTGGGCGGGAAAAAAGCCGAGTTGGTAAAGGCCGAAACCGCCACGGAACTGACCGGGTGCCGGATCGGCGCCATCCCTCCTTTTGTTTTCGATGAGCGGATTCAATTGATCGTCGATCCGGCCTTGACCACAGGCTACGCTGAAATAGCCTTCAACGCGGGGCGGCTGGATGCGTCGATGGTGCTCGATACGCAGGATTACCTGGCGATTGCCATGCCCCGATTGCTGGATATCAGCCAGGCCTGAGCAGACGTTTTCGCATAGGTTTCAAGAATAAATCAGTCGCCTTTTTTCTCCGTCTCTACCGGGCTGACCGGTTACTACGGATAGAAAGCGATAGACCTCAAGAGTCCGCTTTTGGCCGACAGACGTCTATCATGAAAGGCAGAAACCGCTAGTTAGGAGCCATTTGGTGTGGCGTGTAAGAATTTACCGCCTTTAGCTTCAACTGCCGAGCGAACTGCCGCGGCATCTGATGTCGAGCCGATAAATGCAAGTTGCAACTTAGGAAGCATGCTTGATGTGTTACTTAAAGCTGCAATAGCTGAGTTGGCTGCAAAAGAACTATCGGTTCCTGAGATGGCGACACGCACATCAGCTTTGCTTGCAGGGGCAATTATTTGGTGGATGCCTGAAACAATTGGAGATTCTAAACCTGCACTTCCGATAAGCGCGGATGCCATAGCTCCGGAAATGCCGTTATTCGCTGCGGGAACCCAAACTAGATTGAATTTCTGTTGCTCAAATAAAATTGCCGCAGATTGTGCGGCTTGCTGTGGCGATTGGCTCCCAGTTGTAGCGCACCCGACTAATGCAAATAACAAAATTGTGAATGCCGCGAAAAGTTTCATAACTGCTCCTGACTATTTATTAGGCGACGGTTCTGTCGCCCAATTGCTGAGTGTATGTTGTATGACTTTCCATCGCTAGTTCCACTCAAGTACTTCGTTCTGCACAGGACCTGATGTGGCCGCAAACACTGGAGGAGCATGTCGAGCTATTTGTTGAGCACTCCCCGTACATGAGAACGCAGATCTCTTTTTTCTTGTCCCAAGCAAGGAATCCATACGCCAAACCAAAAGAGGTTACGACTCAGCTCCATGATTTTTTGACCTGGATGGCTTCAGAAACCGCCTAGGTCTGCGGTGGGTCGACGCCAGCCCTTCGCGAGGGCTAGCAGTCGGCCGACAATGCTCACCCCTTGGTCAGATCAACCAACGGCGTCTGCCGCACCTCAGTCTCCCGCCCATCCTGAATCTCGCTCACCTGCTTCAAGGCCTTATCCACCGCCGCCTTATCCGTCAACAAGCTGTAGCTGATGCGGAACTGCTTGTGTTCCTTGGGCCCAATTGTCGGCACCAGGTTCAGTGGCCGCTGATAACGGCGGTTGTAGGAAAAACTGGTCCCCGGCTCCAGCCCCGTGACATAACCCTGGCCTTGGGTATCGGTGTTTTTCCACAGGGAAAACACGGGCAGTGTCTGGGTATTGAAGCCGACCGAAACGCCCAGGCTGCCGGCCTTGTTATGCAGCACGGTCAACGTATCGCCCTTGGCATCGGCATACGGCACCACGTTGTAAACCGTTTCGTCGTAGTCCTTGGTCGGCGCGCGGTAAGTTTGCCAGTCGGGCAGGTCGCCCTTGGCTTTGTCGTTGAACGGCGACACCTGTTTCACCGGCGCGGCGAAACGAGCGCCTTGCTCCAGGAACGGGGTACTGAAGTTGCTGTGATACAGCGCCTGGTACTCCTTCGGATAGTCGCCATTGTTGGTCAGGGTGTCGTTGAGGGCGAACACGACGCTGCCGGGTTCGGTGACCAGTTCGGTCGCGACCGAGAAGTCGACCTTCTTGAACGCCTGCTCTTTCAGTTCACCGCGTAGGATGATGGCGTACGGTGGTTTTTCATCGATATGCAGGGTGACTTTGTTCGCAGGAGTGTTGGCGGCCCGACCGTGCAGGGTCAGCAGTTCGCCGTTGTCGACGCCGGGGTGGCCGACCCATTCGTAGCCGCAGCGGGTGACCAGTTCATTGAAACCTTCCAGCCAGCCCAGGCCACCGCGGCCATTGAGTTCGATGAAGGACGGATTGACCACTTCCTTGACCGGAGAATCCCAGCCCATGCGCACATTGCCGACCGAGGCCTGCAAGACGTTCATTCCGCGAGTCGGCACTACCGAGAGTTTCATCGTGCCGTTATCGATGTCGACGATGCTGACACCTTCCTGCCGCCCGCCGTGCAAGGTGCGCAGGGTAACGCTGAAGGGTTTGTCGGTTTTTATTCCGAGTTGCTGGCTAGTGATCTGCCAGTTCTGGGCGGCTTTGTCGGTGTCGAGCAGAACGTAATCCCAGGCCATGGCGTGGGAGGCAGCGGACAGTGCGCTGAGGGCAACAAAGAGTTTGAGCGGGGTCATGGCGGCAGCCTTTCTTGGAGTTGTGCCATTTTTATAAACGTGATGAAACGTTTCAGCAAGCTAAAAAATCGACCCATCGCCGACGAGGCTGGCAGCGGGCGCGGGGCAAACACGGTTGTGTCGTTGATAGCCCAAAGCAGACCTTCGTAAACGTCTGCATTCGGTCGAATGCTTCACAAAAGCGATGCGAGGTTTAATACGAAGGGGAAGCGACAGAACATTTTTGGGGTGAAATTTTCAGATGGTTGAATACGCATATACTGGGCATGATGCAGGTAGTGGCTATTTGATGTTGTCTTGTGAGGTCTATTGAGCGTCGATGAATAAAACTGATCTGCTTGAGTATCTGATAGAGACCAGTTCCGCGATGACCCGATGCGACATGGATGACGCTATCCTCCTACATTTCGATTTGGTGATGGAGAACTATCGACAAAAACCGCTGTTTTACAAAAATCTGCTCAAATATGACAGGTTTATGGTAGCGCTTTCTTTGTTGAGCTTTAATTACAAAGATCATTTGGTGCCCCTGTCCAAGGTTAAAGCGTTCTGCCAAGAGCGTGGTTATTTATCGCGCAATAGCTTGGACTCTTACTTTTCGTTTTTCTTTATTACCGGTTATATACAAGTCCGGATGCATGACGAAGACAGTAGGCAGCGTGTTTTCAAACCCACCGGCGCGGCGCTGTGTGAAACCACCAGGATGATTAAATCTTATTTGCTGCCGTCGCAGTTGATAGTTCCATACGATGCTTGCCTGAAAGATGTATGGGAGTCGGAAGACATGCTGCGTGTGTTTTTTCATGGCTTCGCAAAGTTGTTGGAGGCTGATGTGATGCTTGACAAGTTATTGCCTGAGGCAAAATGGATTATGAACAGAGATGGTGGGCATCTGCCGATGCTTGCGTTGTATGTAGACAGCTTGCGTAAGGATTCAATTCAGGCCGGTTATAAAGTGTCGACGTATATTGAGCTTTCTTCGCGCTTGGGCGTGTCGAAGACTCATATCATACGCATGGTTCGAGAAGGTGAGCTACACGGATATTTCAAATGCCACAAGAATACGGTGGAACTACTTCCGGCTTTTCTGGATTTGGTGAGGCGCACCATGGCCATAAATTTTTCAGTGGCGCGAATTAGCTTGAAATTAGGAATGGGGGATAGCGAGTTTAATGATAAGTATCCCCGGACCAAGTCGTTGCTTGGTTCGTAGCGTGAATGCTTTTGAAAGGCCGTGTTGTTGGGCGGCATAATATACAGACATTGTCCTTTATTGTAGTACTCGTTAGCATCGGAGGTCAGTGTGTTTAACCGTCGCATAAAAAATGCTCTGCTCGACTGCAAGGGCGAGCTCGGTACATTACTTGGCGTATTCGCCAACCTTGAATCGGTTTTTATTTCACTGCGTGTTGATCGGGCGGGCCGAATCATCTCGGCCAACCAGCGATTCGCCGATGTGCTTGGCTATTCGTTAGATGAGCTATCCGGCTCGGAGATTAGCAACATACTGGCTGAGCCGCGCAGCGCGTTTGCGCCGAATCTGCGGGCCAGTGAGTTGCAGCGCTACACCGGTTCAAATGGCCAAATTGTCACGCTTGGCATGTGTTGGCTCTCTTTGTCTGAACGCACATTTCAAGGCTACGGCTGTATCGCTCCGCCATTGGCGCGGGACGAGCAGGAAAGCGTGGAAATGTTCAGCGCCTTGAACCGGTCAACCGCAATTGTGCAGTTCAGCCTCGCTGGTGAAGTCCTACATGCCAATAAGCCCTTTATCGACGCAATGGGCTACAGCCTTGCAGAGATAGAAGGCAGGCATCATCGCCTATTCTGCCTGGACGAGGATGTTGCTTCTGCGGCTTACGCTGATTTCTGGAAGTCGTTGAATAAAGGTGCGTTCATTGCGGGGCGCTTTCGCCGCCTGGATAAACACGGCCGGGTCGTGTGGCTAGAAGCAACCTATAACCCGATCAAGGATGCTTGCGGGCAAGTGTACAAGGTCGCCAAGTTCGCCAGTGTGGTGACAAAGCAGGTTGAGAGAGCCGATAGAGTCAAACAGGCAGCACACATGGCTTACGAGGTTTCGCTCGATACCGATGTCAAGGCGGACCGGGGCATGGGCCTGGTAGGCGACTCGGTAATATCCATGCAAACCATCGCGCAACAAATGGCTTCAGTGACCGCAAGCATGAGTGCCCTTGAGTCACAGTCGCTGTTGATCGGATCCATTGTTGACACTATCGGCGCCATTGCCACGCAAACAAATCTCTTGGCGCTTAACGCAGCCATCGAAGCTGCGCGCGCGGGAATGCACGGCCGTGGTTTCGCGGTAGTTGCGGATGAGGTGCGCAAACTCGCTGGGCGCACCAGCACGGCGACACAGGAGATTGCCAGCGTAGTGCGACAGAACGGTGAGTTGGCCCGTCAAGCCACTGTTCAGGTCCAGTGCAGCCGAGACCAGGCCGATAGGTTGCTGGAGCTGGCTGAGCAGGCAGGCAGGGCGATGGCAGATATTCAGTTGGGTGCCAAGCAAGTCGTGGAAGCAATTGGGCGGGTCACCAGCGACCTGGATTGATGAGCATCGTTAGCATGTCATTACAAGGCAGTGGAAGTAATTCTTGGACCTTTTTTGTGCACGTTGCTTGCGCGTAGAAAAACTACCTATTCTGAAATTGCAGCTTGAATAAACTATCTTTCCAAAAATGCTAATAACGTGCGGTGGTCGACCTTGTGTATATGTCGAAAAGAATGTGTGAGCCGCGTGGGACGAGCCTATGAAAAGTTCAGCTATGCAAGATTGGGAAGCCCTGATTGTTCGATATGAGCCAGAAATGGATTTGGAAACTTACTATTTCGGTCTGTTGGACGCGGCAGACGAATTGTTGCGCAGCGGCCTTGTTAGCGACACGGAGTGGCGGCAGATGGCACGGCTGTCGGCAAATTTTTTTATCGAAATGATTGAAAGGGGGCAGGGCGAAGACGTCGAATAATCTGAGTCGTTATGGAAAGGGAATTAGAGATGCCAGCGACTTTCAAGATTAGGCCGCGAATGCGGACATTGTTATCACCCGCGGTAACAAAAGTTGAGTTGGTTGGGGTGGTGGCGTGGCTGGGTGTTTTGTTGGTGGATCCAGTGCCGAGTATCAATTGGCTGAATTTTTCAATTACCATGTGCCTGCTCTTAGTTTGTCACTTTCATCGTGCGACCGGTAACTTCCTGGTATGGCGGCTTTTGGGTGGCGTATACATCGTTGTATTGGCATTTGGTTTTTCTTGTGTGATTGATTCCGGTGCAGAGCTGCGTGTATTCGCCTTGCCTCTGGCCGTTATAATTGTGGTGAGTAGCGCCATCTTATTTATCACGGTTCAAGACTATCTGCTTTCCAGTGCACTGGTGTGGATTTTGATGTGGTCAAACCTTGACGTGGGCATGTATAGGGGGTTGGAAGTATATCTGGTGCTGTTTTGCGTATCGTCCATGTCAATTGGCTTTACCCTGAGCTTTACATATTTGAAAAATATGCGCTCAGTGTTATTGATCGAGAGTGAGTTCAGAACCCTGGCGGAGACCGATTTTCTTACCTCTATACTCAACCGGCGAGCATTTATGGAGAGTTTCCAGCAAGTGATGGCAGGTGGGGGCGATGGCTATTTTATAATGTTGGATATCGACAGTTTTAAAATTAAAAATGATCAGTATGGTCACGATGTGGGCGACAAGATTTTATGCGCAATGGCCGCGTGCTTGCAGTCCACGCCTGGCAGTCACACTGTTGGAAGGATTGGTGGGGAGGAGTTCGGGGTTTTACTGTTGGGTGACGATGATTCGGTCGCCAATGAATACGCGTTGCGGCTTTTGGAGGCGATCCGGCACAGCGTCTCGCCACCCCATCACTACACCTGCAGTGCCGGTATCGCGCGATTCTCGGCGACGTCCGACATGTCTGCAGTACTTAAGTCTGCCGACTGTAATATGTATGAGGCCAAGCGCAACGGTAAGGATCGTGTTTTTCGGGATGGCAAGCAGCTCATGCCGCCAACTCATGGTACGCCACGGTGAATAACTGATTGGGTAGGGCTGAATTGCCCCCAGCTTTACAATCGCGGCAAGAAGCGCAGGGAGCGTGTGTCTGCCGGGATCCGAGTCCATGGCACCGTGGCTGACGCTCGTGTACTCAGGAGGCAGATGAATCTGCATCGCTAAGCATTGCTACCAGTTCAGACGCCAGGGCGGCCGCTTCTTGGCGATAGTCTTTGTTCCAGCAGCAGGACCAGTCATCAGGCCTGCCCTGATCTTCCCATTGCGCCAACGCAAGCCCGTTGATTATCTCCAGTTCGAACCAGAGGCGTTGCCAAGCGACGGTGTCCTGGACCAAAGCAGTGTCCTGCCACAGGAATTCTGTTTGCGCGACAAAGGCCGACCATGCGAATAGATCCTCTGAGGCTCGCTCGGCGAGCGCTGGCCAGTACTTTCTGACACCCAATGAACGACTCCTTGTAGTTGTGTTGGCAGCCACGAGTTTGTCCCCGTGGCCCGCTTTATAAAACATCTATGCCAGGATAGAGATCCGCCGGTGGATGATAATCGGGATCTTCGAAGCGGCTATTGTTGTAATGGGTTTTGGCCGTCGGCCCTTCGCCTTTGTACGACACCTGCGAGTTTGGTGTGAGATGCCACCCATCTCCGTTTTTGTCGCGCTCGATCAGAGACGGATACAGCGTGCAGGTGCCTGCTGAACCTGATGTCAGCCTGAACTGGTAAAAGCGCCCAGCTTGGGGCGTGAACTTCGCCGTGACAGAACAGGATTGCGTGCGCCCCCCCTCCCAGAACATACCCACATGCGTTTCGATGCCTGGTCGGATCCGCGTTTCGTAATAGTCCGACGTGAGGTTTTGCCCTGCTTTCGGCATACCCTCATCTTGCGTATGGATGAACGGAAGCGGCCCACTGCGAATGACGCCGCCCGAGCGTATGCCGTTTTCGTATTGGTACAGATCGGCATGCTGAGTGACGTTGACGATGCGGATCCATGCGGGGTTCGGCTCGTTTTCAGGTGCCGTGAAGTAAACGGTGTGTGGCAAATACTGGCAGCCTGCGAACAACGGCAGAGCCAGCAGGCAGAGCGCAGTGCGTATCGACATGGGGCCTGTCCTGTTGCGGAGTCAGGGTAGAGACCACAAAAAAAGAGGAGCATTGCGTAACAGCTGAAAAATCTCGATGGGGTTATTAGCGTCCCTGAACCGCCAGTCTTCTGTGGAACGCCAGCGCTACGCGCCGGTCATCAATCACATGGGCGTGGCAATGAGTAAGATTGCGGTCCCGTGTGTGGCTATGGCGGCGTTTACCCCGTAGCGCAATCGTCCTAGCATCTCGCCACGTCCGTCCTTGGACATGAGAGTCCAGCCGCGTCTTAGAAGCTGTAGCGGGCCGTCAGTTTGAAATTGCGTGGGTCGCCGTAGACGTCGTACGGTTCATAGCCCCCGTTGGCGATGCTGACGTAATAAGTACGGTCGAACAGGTTGTTTACGTTGAACTGCAAATCCAGTTGCTCGCTGGCCTTGTAGCCTGCCACCAGGCCGGCCACGGTGTACGAGCCCTGTCGATTTTGCCATGCACTGCTACCGCTGCCTCCCGCGGTGCGGATCTGGCTCTGCTGGTAAACATCACCGCCAATGCGCCAGCGTTGCAGGTCGCCGGGTAGGCTGTAGATCGTGGAGAGCTTGAATAGCTGACGCGGCAGTCGGCGGTTGAAGTCCTGGCCTTCCAGGGTTGCATTGGCGTCGTTGACGTATTTCGTCTGGGTGTAGGTGTACCCAGCGGCCAGTTGCCAGTTTTCGGTCAGGGCGCCTTGGATTTCCAGGTCAACACCTCGGCTGCGCACCAGGCCGGAAGCCTCGTGGCACGAACTGTTGGCGGCTGGACCGCAGCCTTTGACGTCAGGCAATTCCTGGGCGCGATTCTTCTGATCAATCTGGAAAACAGCGAGGCTGGCGTTCAGTGCGCCATCGAAGTATTCGCCCTTGATACCCACTTCGTAGTTCTCGCCCAAGATAGGCTCGATCACTTGCCCACCGAGGCCTTTTTCGGTCTGCGGCTTGAAGATATCGGTGTAGCTGACGTAGACCGAGTGATTGGCGTTTAGGTCATAGACCAGGCCGGCATAGCGGGTCAAATTGCGCGTGACCTTGTAGCTGCTTGCGGGGGTGGCCCTGCTTTCGAATTCGTACCAGTCCAGACGACCGCCGAGAATCAGCGACAGAGGTTCGGTCAAGCGCAGGCGGGTGCTGGCATAGAGACTGTCCTGAGTCGTCGTCTCGAGACGGCCATCGGGGCCTTTGACGATATTGGGCTTGGTATGGCCACGTGGGTCCCACGCGAACAGATCGACGTTGCTGTCGATGAACCTTTCCCAAATATTACCGGTACGATAATCCAGCTGGCGCTTGCTCAGGCCCATGCTGAAGTCATGTTCTTGACCCAGCAACTGGAAGGGGCCGCTGAGGGCCAGGTCATAACCTCTTTCCTTCTGCTCCATGGCTTGCGTCCATAGATAGTGGCGGTTGTATCCCCAAATGGAAGAGGCCAGTACGTCATTGTCGGTCGTCGACTGCATGGCTGCCATGCGCAGCTTCCAGTCGTTGGCGAAACCGTGCTCCAGGGTCGCGAAATAACCGGTGGTGCGGTTGTTCATGTATTCATAGTCATGTCCCAGGAACGTGTCCCGGGGTAGTCCTAGATGACCACCGCCACGGGCCATGGGCAACCCGCCCCAGACATAATTGGTGTAGTCCTTCTGCCGATAGGCGCCCAGCGTCAGAGTGGTGGTATCAGTCAGGTCGGCGTCTACCACGCCGTAGTACAGGTCCGCGTCACTTTCCACCGACTCGCGGAAGCTTTTCGAGTCTTGCCGCGAGAGCACGGTACGGGCGCGCAAAGTGCCGCTTTCATTGAGTGGGCCGCCAATGTCCAGGGTGCTGCTGTAATCGTCCCAACTGCCAGCGCTGCCGGTGAGCACCGCCTGGAACTTATGTGTCGGGCGTTTACGCACCAGGTTGATGGCGGCCGCAGGGCTGCCGGCGCCTTGGGCCAGGCCGGTGGCGCCGCGAACGATTTCCACCCGGTCATACATGGCCAGGTTGGCTTCGCTGCTGGGCAGGTAGGTGAGGAAGCTGGTGGGAAAACCGTCGTACATGACGGTGTCGACGTCAAACCCGCGCGCGCTGAAGGTGGGGCGCGCCACGCCGCCGGAGTTATTGAGGAAAATCCCCGGCGCGCTTTGGGCCACATCACTGATGGTGGTCATGGCCTTGTCGTCCATGCGTTTGCGCGTGACCACGCTGACCGACTGTGGCGTTTCACGCAAGGTCAAGGGCAGCTTGGTGGCGGTCTGCATGGCGCCGGTGGTATAGGAACCGGTGTTCTCGGTCGTTTCGCCCATCTCCTGGCCGACGATTGCCGTTTCCCCCAATTGCAGGGTGCTGCTCGATTCGGGAGCCTTCTCCAGCATCACGCTGTTTGCGCCGGTCGCGCGCCAAGTCAAGCCGCTGCCTTTCAATACTTCAGCCAGTGCCGCCTCTGGCTCTTTGGGGCCGACCACCCCAAGGCTGTTCTTGCCGGCTACCAACGTGCCATCCACTATCACCTGTAAACCGCTTTGGGCAGCCAAGCGGTTCAGCGCGCTCGCCAAGGGTTGCGGTGCGATATTGAATGAGTGGGGATCAGCAAACGCCAGGCCGGATATCAGCACGCACAACAGTGTAAGCGGGGCTGCGGACAAAGATTTTATTGGCAAACCTTCAGGTAACGGATGCTGCATCAGTGCTCTCCCTAATACGAAACATTATCGTTCTAGGGAGGGGAGACGGGTGACACGCCAACACCCGTAAAAATAGTCAAGTCTTGGAGGAGATCACCAGCAGATAGTCGGTGTAGCGCTCGATCTTGAGGGGAAAGACTTTCTCCAGCGTCGCCAGGCCGTCGTCCAGGTCGTCGAGTTGAAAGGTGCCGCTGACTTTGAGTGTGCCCAGGCTCGTGTCCCGTATCAGGATGATCCCCGGACGATAGCGTTCGACCTGCTCAAGCACCTGCGCAAGCGGCGTCATTTCGAAGACCAGGCGACCCTGCTCCCACGCCAGTATCGTGTCGACGACCACACTCTGCTTGGCGCCCAGGCCAACGGCACGCCCACCCACGGTTTCGCCAGCGCTGAGCGTCACCTTGTCAGGCGCATTGGTGACAGCCACACGCCCGCGGCGCACGGTGACATCCACGTGCTCTCCATCACGGCGCACTGCGTAGATCGTGCCCAGGGCCGTAGCGCTCAGGGCCCCTGCCTGCACACTGAAGGGCCGTTGTGGGTCCGGCTTTACATCGAACACGGCCTCGCCCTTGCGCAGGGTAATGCGGCGCCCATCGTCAGTGAAATTCACATCAACGGCGCTGTTGGTATTCAAGGTGATGTGGGAACCATCAGCAAGCGTGACCTGGCGACGCTCAGCGGTGCCGGTGTAATAGTCTGCGTCCAACGCCATGTATTGCGCCCATGCCACGCCGAGCCCGAGTACCAACGATGCTGCGATACCCATTGCCCACACGCGTCGCGACGACGGCCGTGCTGCGGCACGAGGCTCGGCCAGATGTGCGCTTAAACTCCACAGCCGACGCGCCTCGACAAACGCCTGCTGATGCTCCGGTGCCTGTTCGCACCATGCCCGCGCCGCGGCCACATCAGAGGGCTGCACCGAGCCCGAGGTAAGGCGAATCACCCACGCGTGGGCAGTGCGCTGGACTTCGCTAATGGATTGGGGGGTGTCGGATTGATCATGCATACCGGCTATCGTTGCAGGCATTGGCTGAGAAAGTCGAGAGTAATAGCTAATTGTTTTTCCACCGTACTTACAGATACCTGCAGTTGAGAGGCTACTTCCTTATGGGGAAGGTTGCGCAGCCGGCACAGGGTAAATATCTCCTGGCACTGGATAGGTAAGCGGTGCAAAGCGGCGGCCATTGCGGCGAGTTCCTGTTGCGCTACCACGACATCGAACAGAGCCGGGCTTTCGCCCGTTACCTCGTAAAGGTAGGCGGTACCTTCGTCGAGGCGCTCCCGTGTTTGCCTGCTGCGTGCATGATCAATCGCCAAGTTACGGGCAATTTTAAAGATAAAGCCGCGTAGGTTGAGCACCGGTTTACGGGGTGGCTGACGGAGCAGGCGCAGGTAGGTTTCCTGAGTCAGATCGGCAGCAGTCTCAGGATTGCGCAACTGACGATGAAGAAACGAACGCAACTCGGTGGCATGGGCCCGAAACGCCACCTCAAGCTCTTCGGTGGTCATGCTCGACATTGGCAGAGATCACGCAGAGGAAAGCCCCGTACTTTAATGATAGCGCTTCGCATTAACAATCTTTTCTTGGGCTGCCAGCTTGATCGGCCTATGACTGGAAATGGCAGCGAGTGGCAGAGTGCGGCCAGGGGATGAGTCTGCTGACCCTTGGGCTGTTGGGCAGTTTGTGTTCGGCCGGCAGGGCGCATGGATCTGGGGCATGTTTGCCGCAGGTTTTTTGCGGGTTACTTGCGTAACTCACGTCTGATACATCTGATAAACCACCGCGCTCCAGTAGCGGTTTCCATTGCGCATCTGGCGAGTCCAGCCGCTAGCCTCGAGCTGCTTACCAATCATTCGATTCATGAAGCCATGACCGAGCAACAACACCGGCCCGGTGCTGGAAAGGTCTTGCAACTGTTGGGCGGCCTTGCTGGCCCGTACCCTGGCCTGACGGGCGGATTCGACCGCTCCTGAGAAACCGCACAACCATGAGATACGAAGGATAAATGCCCAGGTAAAAGGAGAGAGCCGCGCCAGCCTCCAGCGACCATGGGGCAGTTGTGCTTCACAGAACACAGCGTCTACCACACTAGGCTGAAGGCACAGCGCCCGTACGGATGTCAGCGCTCGTGGGGCACTGCTCGATACGATCACCTGAGCGCTCGCCGCCAGTTGCACACTGGCCTCTGGTGGGGGCTGATTGATGATTTCGGATAAGTTGTAATGCTCGATCCAGTGTTGCATGTCGACTAAAGAAACCTTGCCGCTCATGGTCAGGTTCGGCTGGCCATGGCGCATCAGGATGATCTCCCTGTTCACTGTGTTTACGTCCTTGTCTTGCTGGTGGGGGCGGGTGAAGGATGAGTGCTTACGGGCAGTTAAAGCCAGGTGGCTACTGGGTAGGCAGAACATTGAGTCGGGAGGGTACCACCTGGGCAATAGGCGCGCGGCATCCCGAAAAAATAATCAGGGTTTTTATAAAAGGCAATGAGCCACTAGCCCATCTGTGCTAGTTCACTCGCGAACGGATCAATGCTAACTTTTGGGCTTTATTTTTGTGGTGAAAGAGGGTTCTTTTTAGTGCCTTCTCTAAAAGTTTATTGGTCCGGCAATTAATTAAATCCCCGTTCCCCAGCGAAGCCGAAGTTAGGGTTGCGCTCAACCCTATTGCAACTAAGGAGAGTGCTCATGAATTACCGATGCCTGCTGCCCATGCTCTTGCTGGCTGGTTGTGTTTCGCAACCCAATCATCAGGGTGTCAATTGGGGAGATGGCGCTTGCCCCAAACCCGCGCCAGAAAGCATTTCGGCCACTAATCATCTGGTGATAGAAGACGGTAAGACACTGAAATGCCAAATCCGCCCTTATGTCTGGAACATGGCTTGCCAAGGGATCGTCGACGCAGGCACTGAAGGCGTTATTTGCCAGGACAATGGGGGGAACCAGATGATTTTCTTGTTCGATGACAAAGGCGTGTTGACTACGCATCGCAGCGTGAAGGCGGGCTAGTGCGGACCACATGACAAAGATCAAGGTGGCAGCCGAGCATGAATGACGGGTGCGGCGAGTAGCGTTGTGGCAATTTGGATTGCAATGGGTTATTAAAACCGCCAACTATTCGCCGGGAAGCTATCAATGCGTTATTTACTGGGATGTACGGTTTTGCTGGGGTGCGCCACTGCTTTCGCTGATGACGCGCAACTCAAACAGTGGGAAAAGATGGATCGTTGCTCGACTGCTGCGTTTATCGCGGTATCTATCCTTGAAGAAAGCGAAGACACCTACAAACAGGCAATCGCTCTACAAGGGGCGCTTAATGGGCTCAAGAACAATACAAAGCTGGAAGAGACAAACCCGACTGAGAATGAAATGACGGGCGCCTACAACATGGCGCTAAGGATCTCCCACACGATGCCACGCCCCTTCGGCACTCGGGGTCATGATTGGCTTGTCGCCCAGGCTGCCACCGCCTGCACCTTATGGGTGCCTGAATTCAAACCGCAGTAAGGGCTGGCGCTGGTGGCTGGGCTTACATGCCCAGGGTCGGAATGGTTACCTGGCCACATTCTATGAGTTGGCCAGCCGTCACTTGAAGCACATCATTGGGTTTTGCGGCGTATCCGGCAAGAAAGCCGATGGCCAGCAACGCGATACAGAGCAGGGATCTTTTTAAAATCATCGGGAATTCGCTGAGTCATGGGTATGAAAACATGCAGCACTGATTCCAGATTGTGAAAAAGGTTCCTGCCGGGCAGGTAGCGCACCCGCTGATCTGAACGCGGTAAGGCGCTACCTACGAAAGCAGCACCACACGGGCGCTCTCGAATAGCACGGGCCGTACAAGAATCTTGTAGCTGTCAGCATCGAACGACTGCGGTGGCAGGGCCGGCGCCAATCGGGCTTCGGCCTGCGAGGCATAAGTCCCGATGTACCGCCAGTTGTCCACGACGTGGTATTGCTCCATCTGGCCATGGCATTCGTGCAGCGCAATGGCGGCGGGGTACGGCCAGCGATGGACGGCCCAGTGCGCCAACGCCTGCAGCAAACGCTCGGTGTGGGCCGCGTGGGTTTCATCGCCCCGGCACGCCCCGGCGCATTTACGGATCTGCGCGCGGAAACAACCTTTTGCGCTGGGTGGTTCTATACCCATCAAGCTATGGCAGAGGCGGTGCTCGTCGGCGAGCAGCATCAACGCTTCGATTGCCATGCGTCGGCTGCGAAACAGCCCGTACAACTGCGGGCCCTCGGCCAGCGCGGTGGTGTCGATGATCTCGAGTTTGCCGTTGTGCATGCGCAGCGAGCACAGGCGCCGCTGCCGGCGCAGGCGTTTGTTCTTCAAGGGCTGCATCTCTTTGATCAGGCGCGACTCCAGCAACAGTGCACCGATTTCCCCTGCGGTCTGCTGGTATTCGATCCGCTGTGCCTGGCGCAACATTCGCGCCTCTTCCGGGTTGCGCAGGTGCGCCAGCAGGCGGCTGCGAAGATCGACACTTTTACCGATGTACAACGGCAGCGAATCGTCTTGTGCGTAGAAAAAATACACGCCGGGCGCACGCGGCGCCGCCTCTGCCTGGGCGCGAAGGTGGGCAGGGTATTCGAACGATGGGGCGGGAGGAGTCGGGCGTAGAGGCATGCCGAATATAGTGCGGCATGAACCGCAGAAATGGGGTGCCGCCGGTCGGGCGCCGGCGAACCTGCACTCAACTTGCGTTGGGCAGGTTACTGATCCAACGCTTGCCGCCGGGATGACGAATTACGATTCCATTGATCTGCCACGTCGCCCATGGTCAAGGGCTCGCCACTCTTGATCCACGCCATGAACGCCCGATCGAACTTGAACGACTCCCCGCACTCGCCGATCAGGAAGCGGCGGACCTTCTGCGTATTCCGGTAGTGCGGGTCCAGTGGGGTGTCGCGGGTGATGGGGCCCGAGTGCCAGTCGAAGATCATTGCCGCTCCTTGGGTGATGCAGGTTTCTGACTCAACAATTGAAGACCGGAGCATAGCGTTCTTCACGCTTTTTGAAATGAATCGGCGCCATCGGCACTTTTTCGCCGTTCACGAATATGGCCGGAAAGGTGAGGGTGAAGTCATCCATATCGCCCTTGCCCAGGGCCGTGCCCTTGCGGCTGCTGTTCGATTGCTCCTTGGGATCAAAGCCGGTTTTCAACTGCTCGATACTGACTTGATAGGTTTCACCTGTCGCCAGCGTTACGGTGACCAGGGGTGAGGCGGCGCTGACCCACAATGGCGGATCGGTCTGTTGATAGGCCGCCCGGCGTTCATCCGGGGTATTCAGGTTGCGCAGGCGCGGGGGGGTGTAAAGCCGACCAAACAGACGTAGTTCGGTGTCGGTTGAGCGCAGCTTGTCCGGCCAGCTGTATGTTCCGGGCGGTGCTGCATAGACCAACACGTGAACCCAATCGAGCTCTGCCGAGCGTGGGGCAAAGCTCATCGCGGCTTTCGGGCCGGGGCAGGTGCGTTCGAGCAGAGCATTTGTGCCTACTGTCGATTGCGGGTGCAGATACGGCCCGGTGCTGCATCCGGCAAGCAGCGCGAGGAGGATATAGAGAACGTAGTGCTTCATTGGGGCCAACTCCATTGGTCGTCAGCGCGACTATGTCATCTCTGCGGTGAATTCTCATCAGCTCTGTGCGGCATTCTCTGGCGAGAAACGTTCTTGTTTGCCCAGGGCTGAGATAAACTCCGCGGATTCTTGAAAGGGAGCCTTGCGGCAATGGAACTGAAATCGTCGAGCAGAAGTATTCGGGTGCTGGGTTGTGCCGGGATAGTGGCCGGTGCAGATGGGTAAATTCATGAAGCACCTGCGAACCTTGAATCTCTCCACGGAACGCTTTCTGAGTCGGTTTACCCGCACGCAGTTCCTGTGCGCTGCCATTGCCTTCACCGCGCTCAACTTCGTCTTGGACTACACCTTTACTTCGTATACCTCGCTCTATCTCTCAATGCTCAGCGGTTGGCTGTTTGCCATGGGTTTTGTGAGGTTCCGGTCTGAGCCGTGATGCGTATGTTTGATCACTACCTCAAGCGATGGGACCTGGTCGTCGACGGCGACGCATTCGTCTCGCGCAACGGTAATCTACTGCCCGTTCGCCAGCGTGGCATGCCTGCCATGCTCAAAATCTCCCAAGTGGCCGAGGAGCAGGCTGGCAGCACCTCGGGATGTCACGGTGCTGCATGGCGATATTCACCATGGCAACGTGCTGGATTTTGCCGCGTCCGGCTGGCTGGCCATTGATCCCAAGGGCCTCTACGGCGAACGGGGCTTTGATTATGCGAACCTGTTCTGCAACCCCGATGAACGCGCCCTGGCCCCGGAGTGCTTTGCGCGGCGGATCGAAGTGGTCGCCAGTGTTTCGGGTATCGAGCGGCGCAGGCTCCTGCAATGGGTGCTTGCCTGGGCAGGGTTGTCATCAACCTGGATGCTTGAAGAGGGGGATGAACCGGGAATCACCCTCGGCGCGGCGCAACTGGCGGCGGCGGCACTGCGGTGATCAGTAAGCTGTCGCCATCACCCCCCCCTGTAGGAGCTGGCTTGAAGCGATCGCGCAGGACCGGTCGCCGACAAAGTGACTGACCCACCGCCATCGCCGCATAGGTATCTACACAACTTTGCTGCATCGCATAAACCCAGGCAGATAGGTCTGTTGTGGCAAGCCCGCTCGCCACAGGGAAGATCGTCAGTTTCTGAAAGTTGTGTAGATGCCTATGGCCATCGCCGGCAAGCCAGCCCCTAGACTTTTTTGCCGCCCAGCCAAGCGCGCTGCCTGATCGAGTTCCGTTATGGCAGCGGATCAGTCGATCCGCGGATGCTGTTGCGCCAGGTTCTCGCGCTTGGCTTCCAGCTCGGCGATCTGCTCGTCCAGGTCTTCGATCTTCTGCTCGATATTGTCGTGATGCTCCTGCAGCAGTTCCCGTGCCTCTTCGATATCCGACGCCGCCGGGGCCGCGCCGCGCAGGGGTTTGTTGGCGGTTTCCTTCATGGTCAGCCCGGTGACCAGGCCCACCACGGCAATGACCATCAGGTAGTAGGCAGGCATGTACAAATCGTTGGTGCTTTCCACCAACCAGGCCACAGCGGTTGGGGTCAGGCCGGCGATCAGCACCGAAATGTTGAACGCGCTGGCCAAGGCGCTGTAGCGGATGTGGGTGGGGAACATTGCCGGCAGGGTGGACGCCATCACGCCGATAAAGAAGTTCAGCACCACCGCCAGCATCAGCAACCCGGCGAAAATCAGCCCGAGCTTGCCGCTGTTGATCAGCATAAACGCCGGAATCGCCAGAGCCAGCAGCCCGATGCTGCCGGCGATGATAAAAGGCCGGCGCCCGACTTTGTCGCTGATAAAGCCGATCAAGGGTTGCACGAACAGCATGCCGACCATGATCGCGATGATGATCAGCACGCCATGGTTTTCGCTGTAGTGCAGGTTGTGCGTCAGGTAGCTGGGCATGTAGGTGAGCAGCATGTAGTAGGTGACGTTGGTCACGGCCACCACGCCGACGCAGGTCAGCAGGCTGCGCCAATGCTTGGTGGCGACTTCCTTGAACGACACACGCGGGCCGCGGGCCAGGCCTTCGCGGTCGCCTTGCTCGAGTTTTTCAACATGCTGTTGGAAGGCCGGGGTTTCTTCCAGGGCGTGGCGCAGGTACAGGCCGATCATGCCCAGGGGCAAGGCGAGGAAGAACGGCAGGCGCCAGCCCCATTCCTGGAATTGCTCTTCGCCCAGCACGCTGGAGATCACCACCACCACGCCCGCACCGAGCACGAAGCCGGCGATGGAGCCGAAGTCTAGCCAACTGCCGAGGAAGCCGCGCTTGCGGTCGGGGGCATATTCGGCGACGAAGATCGAAGCCCCGGTGTATTCACCGCCCACCGAAAACCCCTGGGCCATCTTGGCCAACAGCAACAGGATCGGGGCCCAGATGCCAATCGAGGCATAGGACGGAATCAGGCCGATGGCAAAGGTGCTGATGGACATGATCACGATGGTGGCCGCGAGGACTTTCTGCCGCCCGTACTTATCCCCCAGCGCACCGAAGAACAGGCCACCCAGGGGGCGGATCAGGAAGGGCACGGAAAAGGTCGCCAGCGCCGCGATCATCTGCACGCCAGGGTCGGCGCCGGGGAAGAACACCTTGCCCAGCACATAGGCCACGAAGCCATACACCCCGAAGTCAAACCACTCCATGGCATTGCCCAGTGCGGCGGCGGTAATCGCCTTGCGCATCTTGGCGTCGTCAACGATGGTGATGTCGTTCAACCCGATTGGGCTGACGCTTTTCTTGCGTGATTTCATACAGGTCACTCTGTCACTGAACGGTGTCGATGCCATTGTTTTAATGGCATGGTCTATTCGGTCAGATACATGAGGACACGAAATAATTCACCGCTTTATGTTTTTTTTCCTGTAGGCGCCGGCTTGCTGGCGATGCTCCTCGACGATAACGCGAGAAAACTGACCTGATCCCAGGCAATCCGCGCGCCATTGTGGCTCGCACACCCCGCAGGCAAGGGCGCTTTTAGTCCCAATCCTATTTGCTTCTTTTTTGGCACTGATAAGCTTTTTTCCTGGAAAAGTATCGGGAAATTCTTGTCATGATCGTAAATGCCGCCGTACCCAACGAGTTCAACGCCCTGCGCGTTATCACGTTGGCAACCGACGCCACCTGTGCCAATCGGCTAGCCGGCGCGTTGAGCAGTATGGGCGTGACCGCGCTGACCAATGCTCAATCGTTGAGCGACGTGCAGACCTGGCTGGTTGAGCAGCCGGTGGACGTTATCGTCTGCGAAATTCGTCCGGGGTGTGATGATGGGCTGATGCTGCCAAGCCTGCTCAAGGGCCTGCACGAAGCCGGCACCGTGGCGCAGTTGCCCAGCATCTTCTGGACCGGTGAAACCACGTTGAATGCCCAGGTGCGCGCTGCAGAGGAGGACGGCGTGGTGTCCCCGCATGCCGACACCCAGCAGCGCTGGATCAAGCACATGGGCGGGGTCGCCATCAGTGCGCTGGAGTCTCATGCACGATTGGCCCGGGCCGCAGGGATTCTGGTGGAGATCCTGCGTGAAGGCGCAACCCTGGAACTGGGCGATGCCCTGCGAGCCGTGGTGCTGACCCGCGCGAAACCGGACCCGCAGTTGCACATGACCACATTCGACGCCTTGGCCGAGGATGAAGTGATCAATGCGCTGACCACGGGGGAGGGGTTGCGCTTTGTGTTCCAGCCACAATTCGAACTGTTGAGCCGGCGTGTAGTGGGGGCCGAGGCACTGGTGCGCTGGAAGCACCCGCGCTTTGGAGAAATCCCGCCGTCGGTGTTGATGCCGTTGGTCAACCGCCTGGGCCTGGACCTGCTGCTGTTCAGCCTGGTGGAGATGTGGAGCATCAGGGCGATGCTGGCGCTCAAGCGTGAAAACATCTTGATTCCCATCGCCGTGAACGCCTCGGCCAAAACCCTTTGCACCCCGCACTTTGCCGACCGTCTCGCCACGCGGATGCAGCAGGCAGAGTTGCCGAACCGCTTGCTGAAAATCGAGCTTACCGAGGACGTACCCGAGCCGGATGAACTGCATCTTTCAGCCTCGCTGACGGCGATCCGCGCCAAGGGCTTCCAGGTGTCCCTGGATGATTTCGGTACGGGCGCGGCCACCCTGAATCTGTTGGCGAACCTGTCGTTCGATGAGATGAAAATCGACGGCTCGTTCGTGCGTGCGGTAGAGCAGCACTCCTCATCACGCAAGGTGATTGCAGGCATCGTCAGCTGGGCCGGCCTGCTGAATCTGAATCTGGTGGCCGAGGGCATCGAGGATGAGTCCACAATCCCTTTGTTGCACCGCTTGGGCTGCCGCGTCGGGCAGGGTTATGCGCTGGCGCGACCGATGGAAGTCGAGGCTTTTTTGAGCTTCCTGATTCAGCGCAATAAACATCAATAAATAGACTTGTGTTTGCCTGTCTGCCCTGCTGATGTTGTTTTTAGGAGTACTCTTATTTCCATTTTTTCATCGGTGACTTAAATTCACCCTCGTCGAATTTTTTAAATTATCTGCCGCTGGAGTTAATCAATCTGACTATTCAATAATTATTGTTGAAGGTCATTGATTTCAAAAAAAACGACTGTTCGCCTGGCAACTTCAAATTTGCCAGTGCGTAGTGTATTGCGTGATCAAAAGTTCGCCTGCTGCTTTTTAATGTGCGCTTGCTCAGTTGCACGGATGGAATTGACGTTGTAAGCCCGTCTGCAATGACGGCAACTTACCAATGATGAGGCGGAGTTGTTTTTCATCTTTTTGCTCGTTATATAGAGTGTCCTGTGATCTATGAAACGCTTACAAATTGCTTTGCTGGATGATCATGCAATCGTGCGACATGGCCTGGTCAATCGTTTAGTGCAGGAACCTGATTTTGAAGTGGTCGGTGTCTACGCCCGCACGCGTGAACTGTTGGCAGGGCTGGCCAAGGCTCCGGCGCAGGTGCTGTTGCTGGACTATGTCCTGGGGCCCAGCGAGTTGGACGGTGTTTTACTGATTCGAGCGTTGCGGGTGAAGTTTCCACAATGCCGCATCCTGGTATTTTCCACCCACCATGATGCCGCCACCGTGATCCTGGCCTTGCGCGTAGGTGCTCGGGGATTTCTCGGCAAGAGTGAAGACATGGGCCAGTTGATCGATGCCGTCCGGCTGGTGGCATCGGGCGTGGTCTACCTGAGCCCGGACATGGCCTACCGGGTTGCCGAGGCCACTGCGGTCAACTATGACGGTGAAGTCCGCAACCGTGAGGATGCCCTGCGCTTTGTCAGCCTGTCCGCTCGCGAGCAGGAAGTGATCCGCTGTTATCTGACCGGCATGACCATCACCGAGATTGCTGAGAAGTTCAATCGCAGCATCAAGACCATCAGTTCCCAAAAGGCCTCGGCTTTTCGCAAGTTGGGCGTGATATCCAACAACGAGTTATTCAAGATCAAGCACCTCATTGAAGGCGTCTGAACCCGCCACCCACGCGCCGTGCGATTTGCTGGTTGTTGCATATACTTACGAGCGTGCCAGACGTTGTAGCGGTGGGTTACCCCTGTTTTTCGGCAGCGCGGTGTGCGCTGGGCTGAGTGGGCTCGATCACGATGAAACCTATACGTATTGCTTTGTTGGATGATCACGCGGTTGTTCGACATGGTCTGGCCAATACCCTGGCGGCCGAGGCGAACTTTGAAGTAGTGGGCATTTATGAGCGCAGCCGGGACCTGATCGCCGGCCTCGCCACGGCGCCTGCAGACTTGCTGCTACTGGACTTTTCGCTGAGTCCCGAAGAGTTGGACGGCGTGTCATTGATCCGCGCCTTGCGGGTCAAGTTTCCCGATAGCCACATCCTTGTATTGTCCACCCACCATGACCCGGCGACCGTGGGCTTGGCCATGCGTGTCGGGGCGCGCGGGTTTGTCGGCAAGGGCGAGGACATGGGCCAGTTGGTCAAGGCCATCCGTAAAGTCGCGGCGGGGGCGGTGTACCTGAGTCCCGACATGACCTATCGCCTTGCCGAAACCGTCACCAGCGACACCCGCAAGGGCCCTGGCGAGGTGCCGGACGCGCTGATCCTGGCGGAGTTGACCAGTCGCGAGCAGGAGGTGATTCGGTGTTACCTGGCGGGCATGACCATTACCGAAATCGCCGAGAAATTCAACCGCAGCATCAAGACCATCAGCACCCAGAAAACCTCGGCGTTTCGCAAGCTGGGAGTCACTTCGAACAACGAACTGTTCAAGCTCAACAAGATCATTGGTTCGCCATGAGGCAGTGGTTATGGGGGGGCGTGCTGCTGTGGTTGATAGGAGGAGCGCCTGCTCTCGGCGCGGATGGGGTTCAACTGAGTGAACAGCAACAGCAGTGGATTCAACAACACCCGGTGCTACGGGTGGGGGTGGCGGAGGGGCTGATTCCATTCGAGTACCTGAGTGACGGGCGACTGCAAGGGCGTTCGGCGCAGTACCTGCAATTTGTGACCGATGCCACGGGCCTTGAATTCACCTACGTGCCAGGAAAGACCACGCAGATACGCGAGCAGATGCTCCTCGATGGCCAGGTCGATCTGTTGTCCTCTTACCTGCGCTTCAGGTCTGAGCGGGCGACCAAGGGCCTTACCGCGCTGACCTACCACACCACTTCGCCGATCATCGTGACCCGTGTCGACGGCCTCGATATCTTTGACATCGACCAACTGCAAGGCAAAACCGTGATGGTCCCCGACGTGGATCATTACGATGAGATAGTCAGTGAAACAGGGGCCAAGGTCACGCTGATCAAAAGCCAATCGGCCCTGGAAATGCTGACCCGTGTCGAGGACGGCAGTGCCGACGCGGCCATCGCATCGGAAACCTTCCTGATGCCCTATCTGTACCGCCAGTTCCAGGGCATCCTCGAAGTTTCAGGCGTGGTCGGCAGCCAGGCGCTGGATGTCAGCATGGCGGTTCGCTCGGACCAGGCCATGCTGATCTCGATCCTCGACAAAGTCCTGGGGTCAATCACCGCCGAGCAACGCCGAGTGATCTATAGCCACTGGTATCACGACCTCGACCTGAATGTCCCAACCTTGCTTACCCTCTACAAGCACTTCTTGCATGTTCTGGTCATGGGCGCGTTGGTGCTCGCCAGTTTGTGTGTGCTGGTCTATCGCGGCCATCGCCGGCGGCGTCAGGCCGTACGCAACGAGCAGGAAAAAACCATGTTCCTGGCCGTCATGGGCCATGAAATACGTTCGCCTATGAATGCCGTGCTGGCGGCCATGGAATTATTGGGGCACACCCGGCTCAATGAGCAGCAGCGCCACTTTGTGCACCTTGCCAATGGCGGCGCCAACGCATTGGTGCGGTTGCTGGATACCGTGCTGGACACCCCAGGCTCGGGTGCGCGGGCGTTGCGCCTGAGCATTGAACCGACCGATGTGACCGCGCTGGTGCAAGGCGTAGTTGGCTTGCACCGCCTGCGCGCCCGGGAAAAGCACCTGAGCCTGAACGTGAGCATCCACACTACGCTGCCCATGCTGTTACTCGACAGCTCCCGCCTGACGCAGATCTTTCATAACTTGCTATCCAATGCCATCAAGTTCACCGATGCCGGTGGAGTCGACATCAAGCTGTGCCTGGTGGGCTCGCAGGCCGACGGCCAGCAATTACAAGTCAAGGTGCGCGATACCGGGATCGGTATGAGCGACGCGGTGCAGGCATCGTTGTTCCGGCCGTATGCCCAGGCCACTCACTCTTACAAGCGCTCCGGTGGTACCGGGCTGGGCCTGGTGATCTGCCAGCAGTTGGCCAACTTGATGCAGGGATCGTTGACGCTCAACAGTGAACCGGGGGTTGGTACCACCATCATCCTCTGCGTGCCGGTGACGGTTGCACCGCAGATTACTGAACAGCCGCAGATTCAGCCGTCCGCGCCTCAGGCCGTGACGGGCGGCCTGCAGATCCTGGTAGTGGAAGACACCCTGGCCAACCAGGAAGTGCTGCGGGCGCAGATCGGTGGCTTTGGCTGCGCGGCCGTGATCGCCGCCGATGCCGCCCAGGCCCGCAGCTTGTTTGGGGAGCGAGCTTACCAATTGATCCTGATGGACTGCGACCTGCCGGACCAGGACGGTTACAGCCTGGTGCGCGAACTGCGTGAGTTCGAGCGCGATTTGGGGCGTTCACGCTGCCCGATCATCGCTATTTCTGCCTTGACCGGTGAACCGCATCTGAAACGCTGCTTGGAGGCGGGTATGGACGCAGCCTTGAGCAAGCCGATACGCCTGGGGCAACTGCGCGAGGTGATTGAGCGTTGGTGCGACGTCAAGCTGGCGGCACCCCGTGCGAGCCTGATGGCCCCACAGCTGGATCAGGCGGCGATCAATCGGGAAATGGCCAGTGACATCGGCAGCCTGATCAAGGCCATCGCGCTATGTGACCGGCCCAGTGCGGTCCACGTTGCCCATCGTCTGCACGGGGCCGCACTGATCATGGAGTGGTTGGCCCTGGGGCAGAGTGCCGAGCATCTGGAGCGCCTGTTGCGTGGGCCGCAGGGCTGGGATAACCCGGCCTATGCCCAGGCCCTGCGGGCGTTGGTTGAGCATTGGCAGGCCTTGGGCGGGAATGCGACCCTCGACGTGCTGCCACCCAATCGGCCCGCGCGAGTGACGCAGCGATGAGCGCCTTCCTGCAACGCCTGCTGTTGCTGGCAATCCTGTTGTGCAACCTGAGTGGGGCGTCACACGCCAGCCCGACGCCGATGGAGTTGACCCAGCAGGAGCGTGATTGGATTGCCGCCCACCCGGTGCTGCGTGTTGGCGTATTCGATAACTTGCTGCCTTTTGAATACATCAGCAACGGCCAGCTCAGAGGCTTGTCAGCCAAATACCTGAGGGTGATTGCAGCGCGTACGGGCTTGCATTTCGAACCTGTCACCACCACTACGCGCAGCGCCCGCAAAGACATGTTGATCAGCGGCGAAGTCGATATATTGCCCACCCGGCGCCGCGACGATGACCCGGCAAAGGATATCGGGATGCTTTACACCACGCCCTACAACACCAGTTCGACGATTATCGTCAGTCGGTTTGGCGACCAACCTTTTGCCGACCTGGAGCTACTCGCCGGCAAGCGGGTGGTGATGCTGGGCCGTGAGGAGGACTATGTCGCGTTCTTGAGGCATAAGGCCCCGGGGATAACCGTTGTCTCTGCGCTGAATGCGGTGGACATGATGGCGATGGTCAAGGATGGTCGCACGGATGCGGCGATTGCTTCGGAATGGCTGCTGATTCCCTACCTGTCTCGCCAATATCATGGGGTGCTGCAGATTTCAGGTGTGCTTCCAATGCTGCATACCGGTGTGAGCATGGCGATACGTGACAGCGATGTGCTTCTGCTGTCCATCCTGGACAAGGCGCTGGCGTCCATCAGCGGCGATGAGCGCAAGGCGATCTATGATGCCTGGTTTGTGGAGATGGACCTGGACATACCCACGGTCAAGGCTATTGCCGAGCATTACCAGGGCGAATTGTGGCTGTTACTGATGGTGGTGATAGTGCTGCTTGCATTGGTCTTGCAAAGTCGTCTGCAGCGTCGCCAAGCCATGAACAGCGAGCGGGAGAAGGCGATGTTTCTGGCAGTCATCAGCCATGAGGTGCGTTCGCCGATGAACGCCGTGCTGGCTGCCGTCGAGCTGCTTGAGCACACCCCACTCGACGAGCGGCAACGACACTTCACCGCGTTGGCCAATAGCGGCGCCAATACCTTGCTGCGGTTGGTGGATGATGTGTTGGACATCTCCAAGATGGAAGCCGGGCAACTGGCCCTCAATCTTGAACCGGTGGACCTCTGGGCGCTGGTCTTGCGGATAGTGGGCGAGCATCGAGCCCAAGCGCAGGAAAAGGGCCTCGAGCTGCTCGTCACCGGCGAGCGTCCCAGTGATCCGCTGTTACTGGACGAGCTGCGCCTGGCGCAGGTGCTGCGCAACCTGATCGGTAACGCCGTCAAGTTCACCGAGATCGGCCGGGTAGAGGTGCAGTTGCAACTTTTGACGGCGCCTGCGGTGGAGGTGCGGCACCTGGTGATTCGAGTCATCGACACGGGCATAGGCTTGTCCGAACAGGCGCAATCCTCGCTGTTCCGGCCTTACGCCCGGGCCAAACAATCCTATCGGCGCACTGGCGGTACCGGCCTGGGCCTGGTGATCTGCCGGCGCCTGGTGAGGCTGATGCGCGGCGAGTTGGTGCTCAGCAGCCTGCTGGGCGTCGGGACCCAGGTCGAAGTGAGAGTGCCCGTTGAACTGGCTGCATCTCACCACTTGCCGGCGAACGAGCCTGCCATACCTGAGGCCGGTAACGGTTTGCAGGTGCTGGTGGTGGATGACTCGTTGCCCAGTCGGCAAATATTGCAGGCACAGCTCGCAAGCCTTGGCTGCGGCGCGCTGCTGGCGGCGGATGCAGCCCAGGGGCTGGCATTGTTCAGCGCCCATCGGGTCGATATGGTGTTGATAGCGTGTGATTCGCCAGAGAGTGATGAGCGTATGGCTGGCGCGTTTCGTCAGCTGGAGCGCGAACACGAACGCTCATACTGCCCGATCATCGCCGTCTCGACAGTTGCCGGGAATGAATACCTTCAGCGTTGTTTTGATGCCGGTTTAGATGGCGTAATGACTAAACCCATCCAACTGGCCAAGTTGCAGCAGATGATTGAGCTCTGGTGCGAACTCCCCCAGGCCCCGCCAGTTGAAAGGAGTCTGGAGCCGGCGGCGACACCGGAGGCGCTGCGCAAGGAACTCAACAGCCTGATAGAGCGGCTCGCCTTGCGCGATCGCAGCTTGGCGTTGGACGCAGCGCAGAGACTGCACTCTGCCGCGTTGGAAGTGGGTTGGGCAGACTTTGCAGCGATGGCGCAGCGTATCGAAGTGCTGTTGCAAGATGAACTGAGCTGGCCTGCAGAGGCTATCGCGGGCCATGCCCGCAGCCTGCTTGAGCACAGGGGTGGGCTTATTGGCGGGGTCTAGGCTGGGTGCGGACCTCAGGGCTACATAGCGGCTGCTTTTTATTTCGTGTGTTTAACCATTGATAAGTATTGGCAGGGCTGCTTTTTAGGAGTGCTCCTATTGACGGAGTGTGGCTGTTATTTCAATAAAGACAGCGCGCAACAGTAAGTTTCAGTGGCGTTGAAAGTGTAAGAAAGGTGAGGCGTTCAAGGGTTTTTCAGAGCACTCCTATATGGAGTTTGATGCGCCGTCCCTAAACTTAATCCTGCAACAACACAGAAGCTCTCCGATAAACGGAAGCTTTACAACTTACTGTAGAACATCGCTCTCTCGGAGTTACTCATGAATTACAAAGCCCGCGCCCTCGCTGTACTGGTCGCTGCCACAGTCTCTTGCGCTGCTCTGGCTTCGGACGGAAAAATCGATTTCAACGGCGAACTCAAAGCCGAAACCTGTCAGGTAGCAGTGAACGGTGCCAGCGGTGCGAGCGGCACGACCGTCACGCTGCCAACCATCTCCACTGCTTCCCTGGCTGCCGCAGGTCAAGTGGCCGGCCAGACAGGTTTCAACATCGAGTTGAGCAAGTGCTCGGCCGCGATCAAGACTGCTGCTGCATTCTTTGAAGCGGGCGGCAGTGTTGATCCGGTCAGCGGCAACCTGAAGAACGTGAGCGGTTCTGCCACCAAAGTTCAACTGCAACTGGTTGACGCCACCAATGGCACAAAAATCCAGGCCGGTAACACCGCGCAGGTCACGTCCACCAGCCGTATCGATGTCGACGCTACCACCACCTCTGCCACCCTGCCGTACGCTGTCCAGTACTTCGCCCAGGCGGCTACTACTCCGGGCACCGTTGTCAGCTCCGTGACTTACTCCATCAACTATCAGTAAGTCGCAGGCCATGGACACACGCCCTGTTGATGTTTCAAGGGGCGTGCTTCCATGCGGCAACGGGATTGCTTTATGTCTTGCTCACTTGCATTCAAGCAACTGCTCCTGGCAGGGATGGCGACACTGATGTGTTCCCAGGCCTTGGCTGGGGTAGTGATTACCGGAACCCGTCTGATCTACCCGGCGGACCAGAAAGAAATCACCGTAAAACTCAATAACAACGGCACGCAGCCGGCGTTGACCCAATCGTGGATCGACACCGGCGACGTCAAATCGACCCCGACCAGCTCCCAGGCGCCGTTCCTGCTTTCGCCACCGGTGGCGCGCATTGATCCGACCAAGGGCCAAAGCCTGCGGCTGATGTTCACAGGGGCTCCCTTGGCCCAGGACAAAGAGTCGGTGTTCTGGCTTAACGTGCTGGAAATTCCGCCCAAGCCTGAGGCCGGCACGGACCTCAATACCCTGCAAATGGCGTTTCGCTCACGGATCAAATTGTTCTACCGCCCGAGCGATTTGCCGGGCACTGCCAGTGAGGCGATTGAGCAGGTGCAGTGGCAACTGGTGCCGGCGCGTGACGGGCAAGGCCTGGCTTTGCAGGCGTTCAACCCGACGGCGTTCTATGTCTCGCTGGTTGAACTGGAACTGGTGGCTGGCGCCCAGCGTGAGCGCAGTGAAGACGGCATGATCGCTCCGGGTGAAACCCGGCAGTTCGTACTGCCCGCGCTCAAGGCACGACCAGCCGGCGATGCCCAGGTGGAGTTCAACGCCATCAATGATTACGGCGCACTGGTCCCGACTCGGAAACCACTCCAGCGCTGATCAATCCCTGACGTTTTTACTCGCGAGTCACTTATGTCGACCTCTTTCAGCTGCAGGTTTTTTCTGCGGGCGCGGCCTCGCTTCGCCTTGAATCCGCTCACGGCCTTGATCCTCAAGGTGCTGGCCGTTGCTCCAGGCGTAATGGCCGTGCAGGACGCACTGGCGCAAGAGGTGCAATTCAATGACGCGTTCCTGCCTGAGGACTCGCGCAATCTCGACCTTGATGCCTATCAGGCTGGCAACCCGGTGATGCCGGGGCAATACCGCGCAGACGTGATTCTTAACGGGCAGTTGAACAGCCGCCAGGATATCCGTATCGAGGCCCAGGCCGACGGCAGCAAGCCAGTGGTGTGCATGACCCGTGGCTTGCTTGAGCGCCAAGGCGTGGAGATGTCCAGCCTGTCACCCGAGGCCAGCCTGGCCCTGGACAGCCAGGGCTGTGCAGCGCTGGGTACGCTGATCCCGAGCGCCACCGCGACCTTCTCGCCAGACAACCAGGCCCTCGACCTGAGCATCCCGCAAATGGTGCTCAAGCGAAATGCGCGCGGTTATGTCAGCCCCGAGTTGTGGGACCGTGGCGTCACCGCCGGTATGCTCAGCTACAACTTCAGCGGCAACCGTAACCACACCCGCAGCGGCAATTCCGACTCGGCGTTCCTGGGGCTGCAGGCCGGTCTCAACCTGGGCGACTGGCGCTTGCGCCACAATGCCTCGATGAATTGGCAGTCGCGCCTGGGTACCAATTACCAGGCCCTGGACACTTACGTCCAACGCGATATCACTGCGCTGAAAAGCCAGTTGACGGTGGGCGAGTCCAACACCACCGGTGAGATCTTCGACACCTTGTCGTACCGTGGCGTGCAACTGGCCAGTGACGACCGCATGTTGCCCGAATCCATGCGCGGCTATGCCCCGGTGATCCGTGGCATTGCCCGCACCAACGCGCGGGTGACCATTCGCCAGGCCGGCAACATCCTGCTGGAAACCACCGTGGCCCCCGGCGCATTCGTGATCGATGACCTGTACTCCACCGGCTACGGCGGCGACCTCAACGTGAGCGTGGCCGAGGCCGACGGCACCGAACAGAACTTCATCGTGCCGTATGCCTCGGTCAGCCAATTATTGCGCCCTGGCACCTCGCGTTTCAGCCTGACTGCAGGTGAAACCCGCAACAACTACGTCGACCAGCAGTCGCGTCTGTTGCAAGGTACGTTGCAATATGGCCTGAACAATACCTTCACAGGCTTTGCCGGCATGCAGTCAAGTGATGACTACACCGCGGTGCTTACCGGTCTGGCATTTGGTACGCCCATCGGGGCCATGGCCGTCGACTTGACCCACGCCCAGACTGACCTGGCCACCGGCGCCGCCAAAGGGCAGAGCATGCGCGTGTCCTACAGCAAGAACGTGCTGAGTACCGGTAGTAACTTCTCCGTTGCGGCCTATCGGTTTTCCACCAGCGAATACCTGGATTTCAGCAACGCCATACAGCTGCTTGATGCCGAGAAAAGTGGCTGGGACACCAGCATGTTCGGGCGCCCACGCAGCCGCTTCTCAGTCACTGCCGATCAGAGCCTGGGAGACTGGGGCCAAGTGGCAATCAGTGGTTTTGCGCAGAACTATTGGAACCTGCCGGGCAGTGACTTGCAGTACCAGTTCAGCTACAGCAAGCAGTTCAATCGCATCAGCTTCAGCGTGAACGCCAACCGCAGCCGCATGGGCCTGGGCGATATGCAAAACAGCTTCTTGCTGACCATGAGTATGCCGCTGGAATTTGGTGCGTCTGGCCACAGCCCGCAAATCACCGCGCAGGTGGGGCGTGATAGCGAAGGCAACTACAGCGAACAGGCCGGCATCAGCGGCACCGCTGGCGATGACCGCCAGTATGGCTACGGCGCAACCTTCGGCCATGATGGCGCCAGCAACAGCAAGAGCGCAGCCCTCAATGGCCAGTACACCGGCGCAAGGGCCATGCTCAGTGCTGCCCTGGGCCGCGGCGATGGCTATACCAGCGCCTCGGTGGGCGCCAGCGGCACGGTGGTGGCCCATGCCGCCGGCGTAACCATGACGCCGTATCGCGGTGAAACCATGGCGGTAGTCAGTGCGCCGGGTGCCGAAGGCGCCAAGGTCTCGGGGTATCCAGGGCTCAAGCTCGACAGCCGCGGTAACGCCGTGGTGCCGTACCTGCGTCCTTATGAATTGAATGAAGTGGCGATCGACCCGATTGGCAGTTCGCTGGATGTCGAACTCAACGAAACCAGCCAGCAAGTGGCTCCGCGTGCCGGCGCCGTGGTGCACCTCAAATACACCACCAACCAGGGCCGCGCGGTGTTGCTCAACGTGCGCCTCGACGATGGCAGCAGCCTGCCCTTTGGTGCGGGCGTGACCGATGCCGAAGGCACGTCGGTGGGCATGGTCGGGCAGGGGGGTCAGTTGTACGCCCGGATCAAGCCTGAAACCCGCCAGTTGCTGATCAACTGGGGCAGCAAGACCCATCAGCAGTGCGCGCTGGTGATCCCGGCCGGCCCCGGCCAGGGGCAGCAGTTGCAGCAGTTGGACGCCGTATGTGCGGCCGGTAAACAGGTGGCTGGCAGCGTACAGCCCAACACTCTTCAAAAGGTACAGTTATGAACATCGGCGCTTTGATCAAGGCGGGCCTGGCCGTCGGCGCATTGTGGGCGGTGGCCGGGACGGCCATGGCGGTCACGTGCACCTACATGGACGGTATTCGCCCGGCCGTGGGCTCCATGCCATTGCAGGTTTCGGCGATCACTGTCGGGCGCGATGTGCCAGTGGGTACTGAAGTGTATCGCCAGAAATTCAGTATGGCGGCAGGCCAGGCGCCCAAGCTTGAGTGCCTCTACGCCCCGTATCAGCAGTGGACCGAGCTGACTGTCGACTCCAGCTATGCCCTGGCCAGTGTGTCCAGCGGGACGTATGCCAACAAAGTCTACAGAACCAGCATTCCGGGGCTGGGGGTCGCCTTCAATAGCTTGGGTGGCCCGTTGCCAAGGCAATCTGGCAGAGCCTGGACCACCTGTACGAGTGGCTGGAGGTGCCTGGTCCCATTTGACGGGCCGTCGAACTTTGAGCTGATCCTGATCAAGCTGGGCGATGTGACGCCGGGTGTACTGATGGGCAGTACGTTACCGATCGTGAGCCTATTCGGTAACTTCGGCGACGCCAGGATGCAGGGTTTCAGGATGGGCATCTCCGGCAGCATCCAGATTGTCTCGCGCACTTGCAGTACGCCGGATGTGTCGGTGCCCATGGGCTCGCACCTGACTGCCAAATTCACCGGGATCAACAGCACCACGGGTTGGACAGACTTTGCCATTGCCCTGAACAACTGCCCGGCGTTCAGCGGGATCTATACGACTAGCGGGCCGAACTGGGTTTCGCAAAGTGGCACCTCACCGTCTGGCACCACTACCAGTAGCGGCACCCGGGTCAACAACTCCTTGCAGTACCGCATCGACCCGGCGCGTGTGGCGATCAACGCAACCAACGGCGTGCTTGCCCTTGACCCTAGCGGGACGGGCAAGGCACCTGCCGCAACCGGTGTCGGCGTGCAGGTGGCGACCAGCAACGGTACGCCTGTGCCGTTGGCAACCAACCGAGCCAGCGGCCTTACCTTGCGCACCACCGAGGGCAGCTATTCGATCCCCCTGCGTGCGCGTTACCTGCAAACGGCCAACACGGTCACGCCGGGGCCGGCCAATGCCTCGGCGACGTTCACGATTATTTATCAGTGAGGGCCAGCAACCGCGCAATCTCCAGTCGCAATGCGCCGTGGACGTCTTCGGCGTACGGCGTGGCGGTTTTCCAGTCATAGAACCAGACCGGCATCTTGCGATAGTGCTCCGCTTCCGAGGCGTAGCGGGGGAAGATGTGGCAGTGCAGCTCCGGCTCGGAGTTGCCGAGGATTTCGTAGTTCATGCGCAGCGCATCGGTTGCCTGTAGCACGGCATCGCCAAGGCGGGCCATGTCCAGCAGGTAGGTGGTCCTGGCCTGGGTGTCCAGATCGTTAAGGCTCGGCACCACGGGATCGGGCAGCAGTAGGCAGTAACCCGGCAGAAACTGCACATCGCCCATCACGGCCCAACCGGAGGCCATTTTGCAAATCACCTTGTCATTGGCGCCGCTGCGCGCCAGTGCTACACGTTGCGAGATCAGAGACATCCGTAGTCCTTAAAGGGGCTGGCGAAATGCCGCATTGAAACACGGATCAGAGGGCGCGCGGTTGACTCCTGTAGTAGCCGGCAAGCCAGCTCCCACATGTGATCCATGTCGCAACCAAAATCCCGGACCTGCCACCAACCCCCTGTGGGAGCGGCGGTGCGACGATTCGACTTGCCCGCGAAAGCGGTGGTTCAGTCACAATTTTTGGTGGCAGGTACACCGCCATCGCAGGCAAGCCAGGCTCCTACATACAGCAGGTTATTGCTGTAATTGAAGGGCCTCACGCTTGAAGAAACGCTTTTGCTCAAATGGAATATCTTCGCGGTCGCCATAGGGGGCGCTGTACCAGTTGCCGTAGGTCGGATTCGGTAGCAGGAACCAGCGCTGGCCGAACCAATCCGCGTAGGGTTCGACCGCCCGGCGTTGGGCGGCCAGGGTGTTGTGTTCGGCCTGGACGAAATCCCCCAGCGAATCACCAGCCATCAACAGCACCCGCGCCTGGCTGGCGACCCATTGGCGCCGGCAGTTCTTACCGTAGCCCGCCTGTTCACAGTGGCCGGTCGGGGTAGCGGCTGCCAGCACCTGCTCATTGCTTTCTACCGGGAAACCGCGCAAACGCAGGTTGTCGACGGTGGCCTGAACCTGGCTGTGCTCACGGTTGGTCAGGTAATACACCTTGATCCCGCGTTGCTTGGCCGCCTGCAAAAACGCCACGGCGCCGGGCAGGGCCTGGGCCTTGGCCTGGTCGACCCAGGTGTTCCAGCGGTCATAGGAGTAGACCTGGTTGTTGACGATGTCCCGGGCATTGAGTGGCACGTTGTCCAGGAGGGTTTCATCGATATCGACGATCACCGCCGGCGGCAGGCCGGCCAGGTTGCGCGGGGCAAAGGGCAGGGCGTCCCAGTCCTTGGTGGCCAGGGCCACGTCGAGCTGGCGGGTGGCGTCGGCGAACACCTGGCGATAGATCAACTCATGCTCGATGGACGTCTGGGTCCACAGCACTGCATCCAGTTGGTCGTTGGCGGGTGGGCGCTGTTGGCAGCCCATCAGTACCGAAGAAAGCAGGCATACGCCGGCAACATTCATCAGACGCATAAAAATAGTCGGCCTCGAAAAATGGCGATAGGGGAGCGACGATCGGGCCCCGCACAGTACCGCAATATTGCACGCCAGCCTGCATCGGGCATCTATTTTCACAAGGGTTAGATCGTTTATTTCCTTATCGAAGGTACATAGCTGTTTAGTGAATATCCATTGCGTCCATTTCCAGGCTGCTGCGTAGGCTGCGGATGCAATAACAAGTATCTGTCTGCTGCCGCGTCTATGAAGTCTGCCGCAAGTGACGAGTAGACGGTCTGGCAGCCATTTACGCTGCTCGGCTGGCGTCTTGCAGCGTGATGCGTCATCTCTAGAATCGGCCCCAGAATTTAGTCCTTTCCTGTCGATTACGGAGTTTCGAACATGATGAACGCCATGCAGATGCCAATGAACAACGCGATGCCGATGATGCCGATGATGGGCATGCCGATGATGATGGCCACCATGCAGTGCGAAATGACCGGTGATGCCATGATGTGCACGATGAAACCGGCAGCCGGCATGGACATGGCGATGTTCAAGAACAACGCCGAAATGATGGCGATGATGATGAACTGCGGCATGCCGATGATGATGCAGTGTGCCAATCTGTCGATGATGTGCATGTCGCAAGACACCATGGCCATGATGAACAACATGCCGGCGATGAACATGCCCATGGGTATGTCGATGCCGATGATGAAGTGCGTCATGGAATGCACCCTGCAAGCCGATGGCATGACCTGCAAGATGATGCCGATGCCCGGCATGAGCATGGCGATGATGGACAACTGCTGCATGCTGATGAAGAAAATGATGAATGACTGCGCTATGCCGATGATGATGAGCTGCAACGGCATGCCGATGATGTGCTGCACCTGCTGACAGGCTGTTCGCAGGCATGAAAAAGCCCCGCCTGATTGCTCAGGCGGGGCTTTTTGCGTTCAGTCCAGGCGTTCGGGGTGGATGATGACCAGGAACGCCAGCGCATCGCTGTCTGCCGGGTTGCGGTAGCGGTGGGGCTGGTCGGCATAGAACAGAATCGAGTCGCCGGTGGACAGCAAGTATCGCTCCTCGTTGACGCTGACTTCCAGCACGCCCTGAGCGACCACCAGGTTTGCCTGGATTCCTGGCCTGCGGCCTTCGCACACCTCTTCACCGCGCGCGCTCAGGCGTATCTCATAGAATTCCGACTGGCGTGACATGTCGTCGGGAAACAATGCACGGCTGACGAACGTACCATCGGCACTCACCAGACGCTTGCTCTGGTGGGCGGGCAGTAGTTCAACCCCTTCGAACGAGCGGTTTTCCAGGAACGCCGCCACCGACACTTTCAGGCCCTTGGCGATTTTGCACAGCACCTTGATCGACGGCACACTGCGCCCGGACTCGATTTGCGCGAGCATCGCCCGGCTTACTCCACAGGCGCGGGCCAGCGCATCCAGGGATAAGTAGCGTTTGCTGCGCAGACGCTGCAGGTTATGCGCGACGCACTGGCCGATGGCATCGTCGTCGCGGGTGGCGCAATCCTTGGGTTGAACGGTGGGAGGCAGCCGTTCGGGAATGGCCTGGAGAAAACTCATCGGCCTTACGCCCGGCGTGTATCGGTGGATGTGTTGCTGGTCTGCAAGGTGAACCCCGACAGCCCGGCACGCGCCGCGTACATTGCCCACATCAGCTCGGCCGCTGCACGTGCCTGGCGGCGCTTGCGGTGGAGGGTGAAATCAATGACGTTGGCGGATATCGACATGGGCAGTCTCGGCTGACGGTGGTGACTCGGTTGCTCCACATTACTGCGTGCGGCTTATTTCCTTAAATACTGAGTTTGCATTTATTAATTCTATTTTGGACTTAAAAACAGACGTGACCTGCCGTATCCCATGTTCTTCCAACGCTTGAACTTTTCCAGGATTCGGCCCCATGCGCCTGCCTCAACCTTTGCTGTTTCTCTCCCCTCGTTGGCTCGGTTTCGGCGTCGCCCTGACAATCAGTCACCTGGCCCAAGCCCAGGAGGCCCTGCAACTGGCGCCGCTGCAAGTCACCAGCACTGAGCTGAGCGAAGGCGAGGCGGCCCAGGCGCAACTCAAGCAGGTGCCCGGCGGGACCAACTACGTTGACATGGCCAGCGTCGAGCAGGGCCGGGTCAGCAGCAACGAAGATGTGCTCAAGTACCAGGCCGGCATCTACGCCAAGGCTGCGAACAACGAAGGGACGAAAATCTCCATTCGCGGGTCGGGCATCAACCGTGGTCCTGGCAGTCATGCGTCCGGCCTGTATGAAACCATCGACGGCCTGCCACTCACTGGCCCCGGCGGCACGCCTTACGAACTCAAGGATCCGTTATGGCTAAGCCGCGTCGAAGTACTGCGTGGCGCCAACGGGTTTGACCGGGGCGCGTTGGCCCTGGGCGGGGCGGTCAACTATGTGACCCGCACAGGCTACGATGCCCCCAAGTTGCGCGTGCGCTATGAGGCCGGCAGCCATGGTTATGCCCAGCGGGAAATCAGCTCCGGGCAAGTGCTGGGCGATGCCGACTATTACATCAGCCTGACCGATGCCGAGTACGACGGCTTCCAGCAACAGAGCGCCGGCAGTGGCAAGGGTGTGGCGGCCAACTTCGGCTACCGGTTCAACCCGGACCTGGAAACGCGCTTCTACTTGCGCTACCGCGAAACCGCCAACGACAGCCCCGGCAAACTCACGCGCCAGCAGATCGAACACAGCCCGCGCGCGGCCAACGCGGTCAACCTGGCGCGCGACTCCAAGCGCTTGCAACCGGGCTCTACGTGGATCGCCAACAAGACCACCCTGCAACTGGACGATAACGCGCGTATCGAGGCGGGCCTGGTGTACCACGATTACCCGATGGACCTGCGCGAGGGCACCAACCGGTTGAAGGTGGCGTACACCGATATCAGCGGTACCTTGAACTACATCCGCCAGGACACTTTGCTGGGGCGTGACAGCAAGACCACGGTCGGCCTGCGCACTACCCAGGGGATGCCCAATAACGGCGTGTCGGAATACGTGCGCGTGCCCGCCGGCGCCACGGCCACATTCGCTCCGGGTACCAAGACCCGTGACTACAGCTACCTGGGGTCGGACACGGTGTTGCACGTGAGCAACGACCTGGAACTGCTGCCCGACCTGTGGCTGACCACCGGGCTGGCGGCGATCTACACCCGCCGCGAAACCGAAGTCACTTATCCCGAGACCCATGCCCCCTTGAGCACCCACGACTGGGACTATGCGCCGCGCGTGGGCCTGCGCTATGACTTCAATCCGCAGTTGCAGGTGTATGGCAACCTGAGCCGGTCGGTGGAGCCGCCACATGCCTGGTCGATGATCTGGGGGTCCAATAAGTTCTTCCCTAAAGAGACTAATAATCCGGCATCAGGTTTGACCCGCGAAGGCGTGGAGCTGCAAAACCAGACCGCCACCACCCTGGAAGTGGGCGGGCGCGGCGAAGCCTGGTTTGGCCAATGGGACCTGGCGTTGTACCACTCGCTGGTGCGCCACGAACTGCTCAGTGTCGAGACCCAGGCGGCTACGCCTGACACGTCGCAGGTGGTCGCCGAATCCAACGCCAGCCCGACCATCCACCAAGGCGTGGAACTGAGCCTCACCAGCCCGCTGTGGGACGGTGGCAATGCTGGCCGCCTGGCCCTGCGCCAGGCCTACACCTACAGTAACTTCCACTACCGTGACGACCCACGGTTTGGCGACAACACGCTGCCCGGCATCCCCAAGCACTACTACCAGACGCAGTTGCGCTACAGCCATCCCAGCGGCTTTTTCAGCAGCCTCAATGGCGAGTACTCCTCGCGGGTGGCGGTGGACTACGCCAACTCCTACTACGCGAAAGCCTATGGTTTATTGGGCGCCACCATCGGCTATGACGCGCCCAAACAGGACTGGCAAGCTTGGATCGACCTGCGCAACCTGACCAACCAGCGCTACGCCAATACCGTGACCCCGGGGTACGACGACCACGGCAACGACATGGCGCGCTCGACGCCGGGCGACGGCATGGGCGTATATGCCGGGGTTTCCTGGAGCTTGCGTTAACCTGCCTCCCCATGAAGGGGGGCTGTCATGCCAGAGAGCTTGTCGTGGCGAGGGGGCTTCCCCCGATGGGCTGTGTAGCAGCCCCAATAAGGCACATCCCATTTTCCTGACACACCGATGAGGCAGGTTTGGGGCCGCTGCGCAGCCCATCGGGACAAGCCCCCAAGCCACAAAGGCCCCCTTGCCCTGCCATCGTTTTACTGTCATCGTTTGCGCGATTGGTAATCTTTCTTGTTTGAGAAATTTTTGCGCATGCATGACTTTCCTGTGGCCGAATGTGATATGGCCCGCCGCCAGCAGACACTCACCGCGCTTTACAGTGACCATCACTCCTGGTTACAGGGGTGGCTGCGCAAGAAACTCGGCTGCTCGCAGCATGCGGCGGACCTTGCTCAGGATGCATTTGTGCGGGTATTGCTGCTGGCCGAACCGCACAACATCCAGGAGCCCCGGGCATTTCTCGCGACCACAGCCGGGCGCTTGCTGATTGACGGCGCGCGGCGGCGCAAGATCGAGAAAGCCTATATGCAAGCCCTGGCCATCCAGTACGAAGATGCCGGCATGCCAGACCCGGCGACCATTCATGTGGCGCTGCAGGCCCTGGAGCGCATAGCGCTGATGCTCGCCGGCCTGCCGGACAAGGCCCGCGAGGCGTTCCTGCTCAGTCGCCTAGACGGGCTGACCTACAGTGAAATTGCCGCCCAGCTTCAGGTCTCGCCCAGCACGGTGAAAAACTATATCTCCAGCGCGCTGGTGCATTGCTACCAGACGCTGCATGGCGCGGACCCGCTTTGATGTCCTCTGAACAGATTGTCAGCGAAGCGGCGCAGTGGCTGGCGTTACTCAACGACGAGGACGTCAGCACGGCCGATCGCGAGGCATTCAAGGCTTGGTGCGCAGCCGACCCACGTCACCGGGTGGCTTTCGAGCGCATGGGGGCTTTGTGGGGCAGCCTCGATGAACTGCCTGCCGAACCGGCACGCCTGGCGCTGAATCAGGCCTTTATCCCACGCAAACCCGGGTACGCCGTGCGCGGCGGGCAGGTCCTGGGGTTGTTGGGTGTGCTGGTGGTCGGCTGGGCGGGCGTCGAGCAACTGCCCCTGTGGATGGCCGACCAACGCACCAGTGTCGGTGAGCGGCGCCAGCTCGCCCTGGCCGACGGCAGCCAGGTGCAACTCAACAGCAACTCGGCGCTGGACGTGAAGTTCGACGGCCGGCAACGCGTGATCGAATTGCTCAAGGGCGAGATGTGGGTGGAGGTGGCCAAGGATGCGCAACGGCCATTCGTGGTGCGCACCGACCAGGGCACGGCGACGGCACTGGGTACGCGTTTTCTGGTCCAGCGTGCAGTGGACGGCTCCACCGTGGTCACGGTGATCGAGTCAACGGTAGCCGCCAAAGGCAACGACAGCGCGGCGGTGAAAGTGACCGCAGGCCAGCGTGCGATCCTCAAGCAGGGCCGCGCGCAGCCGGCACAGCCGGTCGGCAGTGGCGACCCGGCTGCCTGGACCCGTGGCTTGCTCACGGTAGATGACCGGCCGTTGAGCGAAGTGCTGCAGACCCTGGCCAGCTATCGCCATGGAATGGTGCGTTTTGACGCCCAAGCGTTGCAAGGCATGCGCGTGTCGGGGGTATTCAAGCTCGATGACAGCGACGCGGCGCTGGCGACCCTGGCGGATAACCTGCCGATCAAGGTGGAATATTTCACCGACCTGATGGTGGTGGTCAAACCCCTCTGAACGGGCTGGAAACGCCCCTTCAAATAAAAATCTCTCTCATTCATACCCGATTTCCCGACATGGCCGTCATGGAATATAGAACTCCATTTTCCAGGACCTCTCATGTCACGCTTTGCTCGTCCGTTGCACCCACTGGCGCTGTCGGTGGCGATGGCTTTTGCCGCTTTACCCCTTGCCATACCCACGGCATGGGCTGATGAAAGCAGCCATTTTTCGATCCCTGCCGGTGAACTGAGCCAGGCCCTCAATGGCTTTGCCGAACAGGCCGGGCTGGTCCTGGCCTTTGATCCGGCCTTGACCCGCGGCAAGCGCAGCAGTGGTTTGAACGGGCAGTTGAGCAGCGACGCAGCACTGGCCCAGTTGCTGGCGGGCAGCGGTTTGCGTGCCCAGGCGCTGTCTGCCAAGCGCTACCGCATCGAGCTGATCCCCCAGGCGGAAGGCTCGATGGAGTTGCAGGCCACCACCATCAGCGGTGCTGCTCAAAGTGAAAGCCCCATCGGCCCGGTGTCTGGCTATGTCGCCACGCGCAGCCTGTCCGGCACCAAGACCGACACCGCGCTGATCGAGACGCCACAGTCGATCTCGGTGGTCACCAAGGACCAGATGCGTGCGCAGAATGCCGAAAGCCTCAACCAGATCCTGCGTTACAGCGCTGCGGTCGTCCCGGAAACCCGTGGTGCCACTGCCTCGCGCCTGGACCAGTTGACCATCCGTGGCTTCTCGCCAGTGACTTACCTGGACGGCCTGCGCGTGGCATCGAGCCGCGATGCCTCGCCGCAAAAAGATGCCTTCGACCTGGAACGCGTGGAGGTCCTGCGTGGCCCGGCCTCGGTGTTGTACGGCCAGGGCAGCCCCAGCGGCGTGATCAACCTGGTCACCAAGCGCCCGCTGGATACGCCGTTCCATGAAGTGGGCGTGGAGTACGGCACCTTCAACAAGAAACGCACCACCTTCGACCTCAGTGGCCCGCTGGACGACCAGGGGGTGTATTCCTACCGCGTCGCCGGGTTGTTCGATGATGCAGACGGGCAGGTCGAGCACACCGAGACCCGCCGTCAGTCGCTGTCGTCGGCCTTCACTTGGCGCCCGAACGAGGCCACGTCGCTGACCCTGCTGGGGCATTTCCAGAAGGATCCCAAGGGCGCGTCCTACGGGTCGATGCCGGCGTGGGGTTCGGTGTTGCATAGTCCGCTGGGGCGCAAGATCGATGTCGACTTCTATGACGGCGAGAAAAATTTCGAGAAGAGTGATCGCGAACATTACTCCATCGGCTATGCCTTCGAGCATCACCTCGATGACGTCTGGACCGTGCGCCAGAACGCCCGTTATATGCGTAGCGAAGGGATCTATCGCAGTATCTACAGCAGCAACCTGCAGGCCGATTACCGTACGTTGACCCGCTCGACCATCGCCACCGATGTCGACATGGACGCCTACAACCTGGATAACCAGTTGCAGGGCAAGTTCGACACCGGCCCGGTGCAGCACACGTTGTTGATGGGGCTGGATTACCAGAACACCAGCGTCGATACCAAGGCCGGTTACGGCAAGGGATCGGACCTGGACATCTTCGATCCGGTGTACGGTGCACCGGTGACCACCCCGGCATTTTCCAGCGACGCGACCCAGCGTAGCGAGCAGACCGGTGTGTACCTGCAGGAGCAGGCGAAGTGGGACAAATGGGTACTGTTGCTGGGCGGTCGCTATGACTGGGCCAGTTCGGATAACAGCTCGTTGAGCTTGACCGACGGCAAGAAAACCAAATCCTCCCTGGACAGCAAAGCCTTCACCGGTCGCCTGGGCGTGGTCTATCTCTTCGATAACGGCCTGGCGCCATACGCCAGCTACTCCGAATCCTTCTCACCGCAAACCGGTACCGGCTACGGCGGCTCGGTGTTCAAGCCCACTGAAGGCAAGCAGTACGAAATCGGCATCAAGTACCAACCGCCGGGCAGCAACAGCTTTATCACGGCTGCCATCTTCGACCTGCGCCAGAACAACGTGCCCACCATGGACCCGGATCCTACCCACCTGTGCGGCAATGGTCGCTGCCAGGTCCAGGACGGCGAAGTGCGCTCCCGTGGCTTTGAACTTGAAGGCAAGGCCAGCCTCAACGACAACCTGGATATCACGGCGGCCTATGCCTACCTCGATAACCGCATCAGCAAATCCAACAGCACCGTGCGCTATGCGCCGATCACCGACATTGGCGTAGGCCCGGCCGTGCCGACCCAGGGCACCACCACCTACGCGGTGCCACGGCACACGGCCTCGGTGTGGGCCGACTACACCCTGCATGACGGCAACCTCAAGGGCTTCGGCGTAGGCGCGGGTGCGCGTTATGTGGGCTCGTCATGGGGCGATACCGCCAATACCTTGAAGGTTCCCGGCTACACCTTGTTCGATGCGTCGGTGCACTACGACATCCCCCACATCAACACCCCGGGCGACAACCTGCGCCTGGCGGTAAACGCCACCAACCTGGCGGATAAAGAGTACGTTGCGTCCTGCTATTCGTACTCGTGGTGCTGGTACGGCTCGCAGCGTACGGTGCAGGCGAGTGCGACATATCAGTGGTAAGCGCGGGTAGTTGATGAGGTTTTTTCCTACAGCGGCCTTTTACCAAGGTCGTTGACTCTCTATTATCCGCCCCCAGCACCTCCGGCCATGGAGACGCTCCATCAACTAAGGAAGTCGTAATGCACATTGGAAAAATGCTGGGGTTGGCCCTGATGATGTTGGCAGTGAGTGGCTGCGCCAGCTTCACCAAGGACGAAGTCGCGCCAGTCACCCTGCCATCGAAGGCGAGCTTCGCCAACAAGCCGAACGTTTATGTCGACTTTGATTTTTATCAAGGCGAACCGACCAACGCTGCCGCTGCTGAAGTACCTCAGGCGCGGGATATGCTGCGCCCGCAACTGCAAAAAATCCTCACCGACTCCGGCCTGTTCGGCCGTGTGACCCTCGATGAGTTCCAGAAGCAGCCAGGCGACTACAGCCTGCGCCTGAAGGTCTACAACCATCCGCCAGGTGGCGGTCAGATGGTACTGGCCTTTATCAGCGGCTTCACCTTCACCATCATCCCGGCGCTGGGTACCGACCAGTACACCATGAGCCTGGAAGCCCTGGACCCACAGGGCCAGGCGCTGAGCAAAGGCAGCAACCATGATGCGATCAACACCTGGTTGGGTATCTGGTTTATCCCGATGATGGCCTACACGCCAAAAGAAGCGGTGACCGATACCTTCACCCGCCAGGTCAATGCGTTGCTCAAGCAGATGGTCGAGAGCAATAACCTGAAGTACTCGGCACTGGATGCCGGTGTGCCACGGGCCTGATCCGGGCTGTAAAAAAAGGGAGCCGGTTAACCGGCTCCCTTTTTTTTACCTGGTGTTTTTACTTGAGTGCCTGAATGAACAGCGGGTCGCTGTACAAGGCCTTGAGCAGGTCACGCACCAGCGGGTTGTAGGCATTCGCCGCATTCGGAATCGCAATGGGACCGAAGAATGAACTGGACCACACGCTAGTCACTTCCTTGGTGGCGTCGTACACCACCGTGTCGTCCTTGAGCACGGTAAAGCGTGCGGCCAGTATGCCGTGGCCGGAACCCATGCCCGCTGTCAGCTCGTTCTTCACCAGCAGTACGTCAAGGCGCCGGTGCGCGCTTTGATTCAGCAGGCCGGCCAGGGACAGTTCCTGGGTGATTGCCGCCTGCACGTGAGCGGGGATACTGCCGGCAGGCGAGCTGATCGGATTGGCCCGGACCATCAACGAACCCTGGCTCGAGGCGGCAGTGACCTTGGCCTGGCTGATGGGTTGCAACGCGGGTGTCTGCTTGAGGCGCTGGACGTTGTCGAAATTGGGCTCGTATTGCGTCATGGTCACGCCGCAACCTTGCAGCAGCAGTAATACCAATGGGGCCAACATAAGAAATTTCTTCACGGCATTTCCTTGCGTGAGGGGGATAGGGGCGCGCGATTATGGTCAGGCGCGGGTAGGGCGGCAACCATGGCGGGGAGGGGATTACGTCAAGAAGGCATTTTGCTGGCCCCCGTCTACCGCATGTTTCGCCAAAATCACTTTTATTTTCAGGTGGTTAGGTAGGATGCCAATGCGCAATGTAAAAATCACGCTGCTAGCCTTGGCCCTGGCCAGCGGGGCGGCGGCGGCCCAGGGCAAGGCGCTACGTGAAGGGGATCGCTACATGTGCAGTTGGGGCGCGGGCACGGCGGCCAGGGCCCAGGAGCTGAAGTTGGCTGGCGTTTCATTGTATGCAGCGCGGCAGAAGATCCAGCGGTACAAGTTCGACAAGTCCTGGATGCGCATGATGGCCATGGGCATCACCGAGCAGACCTATGACAGCCCCTCGCGTCTCAAGCCGGCGGCAGTCCGTTCGAGCTTTTATGAAGAGTGCGTGCGCTACAAGTTGGCGCGCAAATAGAAGGGCGCAAGACCTACCTTAGGCGCTGGCTTGCCAGCGAAAAGCGTCAACGATAACGCGGGGTGTCTGGCCCCCGTGGTGCTCTCAGGTGCTTCGCCGGCAAGCCGGCGCTTACAAAAACATCAGCGGTATGCATAGATGTTTATTAACCCGATAGTTATTAAGGTTTTACTCTCGCAAGTTTGGAAGTTGCACCAAAAAGTGGCACGACAAGTGCCGTGCTCCATAAAAAATGTGTGGTTATTGAATGACTTAGCGCTGTTTCAATCCGACGAAAGGCTATTAATAAACTTGTTACAAGTTGTCTCTGTGGTTATTATGGCCGGGCGTTCACCTCCCACGGTTTATGCATTTTTAAATCCCAAGTTTCCATCAGCTACTTGGGATTTTTTTTGCCCGCGATTTGGTCTCACACCATGGCTTCGAAAAACTCAGCACGCATCCGGCCATTGCGCTTGGCCTGATACAACTGTTTGTCCACTTCCTCGACAAAGGTCAAGGCCTCGCTGCCTGGCTTGACCGTGGTGGTGCCCACGCCCAGGCTCAAGCTCAACAGTGGCGACACGCTGGAATGAGCATGCTCGATCTGTTGTTGGCGGATCAGGTGCAGGCAGCGCTCGGCCACGCGCCTGGCCGACGCAGCATCGGTCTCGGGCAGTAACCAGACAAACTCTTCACCACCGATACGCGCAATGAAATCCCGTGGCCGGTTGGCGGCTTTTGACAAGGTGCGCGCGACCTGGCGCAGGCATTCGTCGCCCTTGATATGGCCGTAGTGGTCGTTGTACTGCTTGAAGTAGTCGATATCGAGGATGATCAGCGACAACGGCAACTGGCTGCGCAGGGCGCTGCTCCACTCTCGCTCCAGTACGGTGTCGAACATGCGCCGATTGGCAATGCCGGTCAGGCCATCCTGGAACGAATACTCTTCCAGTTGTTTTTGCAGGCGGATCAGGTGCTCCTCGGTCTGCTTGCGCTCGCTGATATCAAACATGAAGCCCACCAGCGCCTCCACCTCGCCCTCCTTGCGCACCACATGCACCACGTCGCGAATCCACACGTAGTTGCCGGTGCTGGTCAAGGCACGGTAATCGGCCTCGTGGTCGACGCCGGCCCGCGATTGCGACACGCAGAAATTGACCACGTATTCGCGGTCATCCGGATGCATGCGTTCGACCCAGTCGTCGACGCTGACCCAGCTCTGGGGCGTCCAGCCCAACAGCGTTTCGATCTGCGGGCCGATGTAGCTGAAGGTCATGGTCTGCCAGTCGATGCGCCAGGGAATGGCCTTGGTCGACTCCAGCAGGGTTTTGTACACGGCGCTGTCGGGTTCGCTCGGGATGTCGCGGCGCATGGAGATGCTCCAGATCGGCAAAAACCATGAGCATCTGGTGATCCTTGCCAAGAATCAAGCGCCGCTGGCAACCTCGGATGAGAGGTTGCGGCGTGGTTTTTCTGACGCCATTGCACCAGCGCGTTCGCGCAAAAATGTGGGGTAGCTAACACTTTCGTAGGATTGGCCACACGGGTTGCATAACCTGATCTAACCTGCAGGGATCACGTCCATCGCGTCATGTGCGAACAAGGGTGCCCAGGATGATTCCCATCGTTGAGTTGAGCCGCATCATGGCGTCCGGTTTCGTCCCGCTGTCCTGCGACTGTAGCGTCAACCCCGAGGGTTTCTTGACCATCCGCGTATTCGAGCCCGAGTCCGGTCGCGTCGACCTGCTGTTGACCGGCGTCTCGCCCCAGGGCCTGGATAGCATCCGTGCCATCTCCAACCTGATCGGCGAGCTGCGCACCGAGCTCAAGGCCGGGCGCCGTGGGTTTGCGGCATTCGGCTAGGCGTTAGAGCCTGCGTAGAAACGAGCGGACAATGCGCTTGGTGGCGTCGGTCGCATCCAACTGCTCCAGCGCACTGTAGGCATGCCATTGGCAGTCGATGATTTCATTGCAGGGCCGGGCCTGGTCGATGTTGACCACCGAGGCTTCAAACACGTGATGCAGCGTGTCACTGGCCTTCAACTCCTGCAGATACAACAAACCATCCACGTGCAGCCCGGTTTCCTCTTGCAGCTCACGCTCGGCCGCGCCGACCGGGCGTTCATCGCGCTCGACCTTGCCACCGGGCAATGCCCATTTCGACCTGGCCTTGCGCACGAACAGAATGTGCCCCTCGTGTTCGCAAATCACCGTTGCGCGTATTTTCATCGTCTGTGCCCCCGCAGCTGGATGACTGTCACAAAAGTGTAATGCAATTGTCATGCTGGGTCTTTATGGGGAGAGGCTGGAGACCGTGCAGGAAAACGCTGATACTGCCCAACTGAAAAAATACCGGTGAAGGAAAGTCAGATGAGCACCATCCGCTGGGGCATAATCGGTTGTGGCAGTGTTACTGAAGTCAAGAGTGGACCCGCCTTCTACAAAGCGCCAGGTTCGGCCCTGGTCGCCGTGATGGGGCGTCGTGAGGAAGCGGTGCGCGATTATGCGGCACGCCACGGGATTGCCCGGTTTTACACCGATGCCCAGGCGCTGATCGATGACCCTGAAGTAGATGCGGTGTACATCGCCACGCCACCGGCCAGCCACTTGGAATACAGCCTGCTGGTGGCGGCGGCGGGCAAGCATTGCTGCGTCGAGAAGCCGATGTCGCTGAATGCCGAGCAGAGCGCCTTGATGCAGCGCACTTTCGAGCGGGCCGGGCTGCATCTGTTTGTCTCCTATTACCGGCGCTCCCTGCCGCGCTTCCAGCAGGTGCGTACCTGGTTGCAGGAAGGGCGCATTGGGGAGTTGCGGCACCTGAGCTGGACCTTGTGCAAGCCGCCAGCGCCGACAGATACCCATGCCAGCAACTGGCGTACGGATCCGGCGATTGCCGGTGGTGGTTATTTTGCCGACCTGGCCAGCCACGGTTTCGATCTGTTCCAGTACCTGGCGGGGGATATCGTCGAGGTCACGGGTTATACCGCGCGCCAGGCCGGGCGCTATGTGGCGGAAGACGCCGTCACCGCCTGCTGGAGCTTCAGCTCGGGTGCGTTGGGCATGGGCTGCTGGAACTTTGTGGCTGACCGGCGCGAGGACCGGGTCGAGTTGATCGGCAGCACAGGGCGTATCACTTTTTCAGTGTTCGACGAGCAGCCGTTGCAGCTCGAAGCCGAGGTCAGCGAGACCCTGCATATTGCCCATCACCCCCATATCCAGTGGCACCACGTGCTGGGTATGAACGCGCATATCCGCGGCGAGAGTGTGCACCCGGCACTGGCGATCGAGGCCTTGAAGACCGACCGCATCATGGATCGGGTGTTGCAGCGCAAGCCGTGACCCACAGTTGTTGAGCTTTCGACAGTAGGGCGGCGCGTTACCTGACGGCGTTGCGGGGTAGTCGTTCATAACAATGGCCGCTTAGTTTATTTAAGGATTTGCTTGATGAGATGGAGAACCTCCTGGATCGCCCTGTGCCTGGTATTGACCGCCCTGGCTGATGCCGCCCCCCGTCATCAGGGGCAAGCCGGGGACTTTGATTTTTATGTGTTGTCACTGTCCTGGTCGCCGACTTTTTGCCTCACCCACCCGCAGGACCAGCAATGCACGGGCAAGGGCTACGGCTTTGTGTTGCATGGCCTGTGGCCACAATATGCGCGAGGCGGTTGGCCGGCATCTTGCCTGCCGCAGTCGCGGTTGTCGGCCGAGGACGTGGCCAAGGGCATGTCATTGTTTGTCACCGAGAAACTGCTCAAGCATGAGTGGGCCAAGCACGGCACATGCAGCGGCGTAGATGCATCCGAGTATCTGGACAAGACTGATACGGCATTGGGTGTGGTGCAGATTCCCCAGGCGTTCGAGCCTTTCAATGTGCCGGGCCCCCTTGCAGCCAGGGACATTGAAGCTTTGTTTCGCGAGAGCAACCCCAGCATGGGGCGCCACGGCATGGCCGTGATCTGCAAGGGCAAGGTGTTGTCGGAGGTGCGGGTCTGCTTGAGCAAGGAGCTGCGCTTTACCGGTTGCCCGCAGAGCATCAAGACGCAATGCCGCGCTGGCGAACTGCGGATTCCAGCCCAGCGATAGGTGGGTGGGCTTCTGACTAGCGGCTATTGTCAGAAAATTCCCACAGGAGTACAAAGGTACTCCATGACGACTCTCACTCCCCGCCGTTGCGCCATCCTGAACTTCATCCGCGAGCGTATCGCGCAGCAAGGTCAGCCCCCCAGCCTCGCCGAGATCGCCGAGGCCTTCGGTTTTGCCTCGCGCAGTGTGGCGCGCAAACACGTGCTGGCGTTGACCGAGGCCGGGTTTATCGAGGTCAACCCGAACCAGGCCCGGGGTATTCGCCTGCTCAATCAACCGGCCCGCCCCGAATGGCTGGATGTCCCGGTGCTGGGCCGCGTTGCAGCTGGCCTGCCCATCGGCGCCGACGCCGAAGTGCACGCACGGTTGATGCTCGACCCTGCGACCTTTGTCCGGGTTCCGGATTACCTGTTGCGGGTCCAGGGTGACTCGATGATCGAAGACGGCATTCTCGATGGCGACCTGGTGGGCGTGCGGCGCAGTGCCGAGGCGCTGAACGGGCAGATAGTGGTGGCGCGCCTGGATGGCGAAGTCACCATCAAGCGTTTCGAGCGGGCGGGCGACAGTGTGCGTCTGTTGCCGCGCAACCCTGCTTATCAACCTATCGTGGTCCGTCCCGACCAGGACCTGGCCATCGAGGGTGTGTTCTGTGGCCTGGTGAGGCCAGGCTGATGGGCGCCGTGGTTGCACTGGACTCGCTGTTCAATGGCGGGCGGGTCTGGAAGGGGCGGCCGGCCGCGCCGCCGGCCAGTGTGCATCCCACGGGGCTGGCGGCCCTGGATGCGGTGTTGCCCAGCGGTGGCTGGCCAGAATCGGCCTTGAGCGAAATCCTCGTGGCCCAGCAGGGCGTGGGTGAGTTGCAACTGGTCTGGCCGACCCTGGCGCGGCTGTCGGCGGCCGGCGAGCGCATTGTGCTGGTGGCACCGCCGTATACCCCATACCCCCACGCCTGGCAGAACGCCGGGGTGGACCTGCGCCAGCTCTCGGTGATCCAGGCCGATGACCGCGATGCCTTGTGGGCGGCCGAGCAATGCCTGCGTTCGGGCAGTTGCGGCGCGGTGCTGTGCTGGCCGCGCAAGGCCGATGACCGGGCCTTGCGCCGCTTGCAGGTGGCTGCCGAGACCGGCCAGACCCTGGCGTTTGCCTGGCGGGCCATGGGCGAGGCGATCAACCCGTCACCGGCGGCCCTGCGCCTGGCCGTCGAGCCGCATCAGGTGCGGGTACTCAAGTGCCGGGGTGGCCTGGCCCATCCCGCGCCCATTGCCCTGGCCAGCGGGCACTGAGGTTGATATGCGCTGGGTGTGTATTGTCTTCCCGCAATTGGCGTTGGACGGGGTCTTGCGTCAGCGCCCCGAGCCCGAGCAACCCTTGGCGTTGTTGGCCGGCCCGCCACAACGCCGGGTGCTGCAAACCGTCAATGCCGCCGCGCGTGCCTTGGGCCTGCGCCCCGGCCAATCCCTGACCGCGGCCCATGCCCTGACCAAGGCCTTTGCCTGCGTCGAATACGACCCGGTGGAGATCGACCGCTGCCAGCAACTGCTCGCGGCCTGGGCCTATGGTTTCAGCTCCCAGGTCAGCGTGTTCTATCCGCGGGCCTTGCTGTTTGAAATCGAGTCGAGCCTTGGCCTGTTCGGGCCGTGGCCGCTGCTGGAAGCACGCTTGCGCGAGGAACTGACCGACCTGGGCTTTCGCCACCGTATCGTTGCCGCCCCCAACCCGGCCGCCGCGCGCGTATTGGCCAATGCCTACGACAGCCTGGCCGTGGCCGATGCCGAGGGCCTCCAGCAAGCCCTTGGGCCGATGCCCATCGATCGCGTCGGCATCGACCCGCAAGCCGCCACGGCCTTGTCGCGCATGGGCCTGCGGACCCTGGCCCAAGTGCAGGCGTTGCCCCGGCATACCTTGGCCCGGCGGTTTGACGCAGGGTTGCTCAAGCACCTGGATGCCTTGACCGGGCAACGGCCGCTGGCCCTGGATTTTTATCAGCCGCCGGATCGTTTTGACCTGCGCATCGAATTGAATTTCGATGTGCAGTCCCACCAGGCCCTGTTGTTTCCCTTACGGCGCCTGACCGGCGACCTGGCGGCGTTCCTCTGTGGCCGCGACAGTGGCGTGCAGCGTTTTGCCCTGCACCTGGAGCATGCCGAGGCGCCGGACAGCGTGATCACGGTGGGCCTGCTGAGTGCCGAGCGCGAACCTTCGATGCTGTTTGAACTGGCCCGTGGCCGCCTGGAGCAGGTGCTAGTGGCCGCGCCCGTACATGCCCTGCGCCTGCTGGCCGAGGACCTGCCGGTGTTTGTGCCCCAGCGCCAGGACCTGTTCGACGAGCGCCCGCAGCAAACCCTGCCCTGGGCACAATTGCGCGAGCGTCTGCGGGCGCGTCTGGGGGATGAGGCGGTGCAGGGCTTGCGCTTTCATGCTGACCATCGCCCCGAGTGTGCCTGGCTACCGGGCAGCGACAGCCGCGTCTGCCCACCCTTGAGCCCGGTGCAACGCCCTGGCTGGTTGCTCAATGAGCCGACCTTGCTGGCCGAGCAGGGTGTCCAGATCCTGCTGGGCCCGGAGCGCATCGAGTCCGGTTGGTGGGATGGCGCGGATATCCGCCGCGACTACTACCTGGTGCGTACCCGCGCCGGGCAGCAAGGCTGGGCTTATCGCACCGTGGGTGACAGCGCCGGGTTGTGGCTGCAGGGTTGGTTTGCATGATGCAGGGCTACGCCGAGCTGCATTGCCTGTCCAACTTCAGCTTCCAGCGCGGTGCGTCCAGTGCCCGCGAGTTGTTCGAGCGCGCCAAGCAGCAGGGTTATCACGCCCTGGCAATCACCGACGAATGCACCCTGGCCGGTATCGTGCGGGCCTGGCAGGCGGCCAAGGAGGTCGGGCTGGAGTTGATCGTCGGCAGTGAGGTACGCCTGGAGAACGGCCCGAAACTGGTGTTGCTGGTGGAGAACCTACAGGGCTACCAGCACCTGTGCCGGCTGATCACCCAGGCCCGGCGCCGTGCCGAAAAAGGCCAGTACCGCCTGTTGCGCGAAGACTTCGCCGACCCGGTGCCGGGGTTGCTGGTGCTGTGGCTGGCCGAGGAGGGTGATACACCTGCCGATGGCCAGTGGTTGTGCGACACCTTCAATCAACAGCTATGGCTGGCGATAGAACTGCATTGCGCCCAGGACGATGCCCGCCGCCTGGCACAGCGTCTGCAACTGGCCGCCAGCCTGGGCCTGCCAACCGTGGCCTGTGGCGATGTGCATATGCATGTGCGGAGCCGGCGCGCCTTGCAGGACACCATGACCGCCATCCGGCACCATCTGCCGGTGGCGCAAGCCGGCGAGCGCCTGCACCCCAATGGCGAGCGGCACTTGCGCAGCCTGGAGGCGATCGGTGCGCTGTATCCGGCGTGCTTGCTCGAGGCGTCACTGCAGATCGCCCGCCGTTGCACCTTCGACCTGGGCCAGTTGCGCTATCAATACCCCAGGGAGTTGGTGCCGCAAGGGCAGAGCGCCAAGTCCTGGCTGCGCGCCTTGACCGAAGAGGGCATCAGCCAGCGCTGGCCCGAGGGGGCGTCAGCCAAGACCCTGGAGCAGATCGATAATGAACTGGAGTTGATCAGCGACCTGGGCTACGAAAGCTATTTCCTTACCGTGCACGACATCGTGCGCTACGCCCGCAGCCGTTCGATCCTCTGCCAGGGCCGTGGCTCGGCGGCCAACTCGGCAGTGTGCTTTGCCCTGGGCATCACCGAAATCGATCCCAGCCGGATGAACATGTTGTTCGAGCGCTTCCTGTCCCGGGAACGCAACGAACCGCCGGACATTGATGTGGACTTCGAGCACGAACGCCGCGAAGAGGTGCTGCAATACGTGTTCCAGCGCTATGGCCGGCGCCGCGCGGCCTTGACCGCAGTGGTCAGCAGCTACCACGGTGCCGGCGCGGTGCGTGATGTGGCCAAGGCCCTGGGCCTGCCACCGGATCAGGTCAATGCCCTGGCCGATTGCTGCGGGCGCTGGAGCGATGAAGCGCCGCCCCTTGAGCGCTTGCGCGAGGGTGGTTTTGACCCGGACAGCCCGGTCTTGCGACGGGTCCTGGGCTTGACCCAGCAACTGATCGGCTTCCCGCGCCACCTGTCCCAGCACCCCGGTGGCTTCGTGATTTGCGAGCAACCGCTGGACACGTTGGTGCCGGTGGAAAACGCCGCCATGGCCGAACGCACCATCATCCAATGGGACAAGGATGACCTGGACGCCGTGGGCCTGCTCAAGGTCGATATCCTGGCCCTCGGCATGCTCAGCGCGATCCGCCGTTGCTTCGACCTGCTGCGCCGCCATCGTCACCGCGACCTGACACTGGCGACGGTGCCCTCGGAAGATCCGGCAACCTACGCGATGATCAGCCGCGCCGACACCATCGGCGTATTCCAGATCGAGTCACGGGCGCAGATGTCCATGTTGCCCCGGCTCAAGCCCAAGACGTTCTATGACCTGGTGATCGAGGTGGCCATCGTGCGCCCCGGGCCGATCCAGGGCGGCATGGTGCATCCGTATCTGCGCCGACGGAACAAGGAAGAGCCCGAGACCTATCCGTCGCCCAAGCTGGAAGCGGTACTCAAGCGCACGTTGGGTATCCCGCTGTTCCAGGAGCAAGTGATGCAGATCGCCATTGTCGCGGCGGACTACACCCCCGGCGAAGCTGACCAGTTGCGCCGCTCGATGGCGGCCTGGAAGCGCCATGGCGGGTTGGAGCCCCATCGCCAGCGGCTGCGCGCCGGCATGCTCAACAACGGCTACAGCGAGGCCTTTGCCGCCCAGGTGTTCGAGCAGATCAAGGGCTTTGGCAGCTATGGTTTTCCCGAGTCCCACGCGGCCAGTTTCGCCTTGCTGACCTACGCCAGTTGCTGGCTCAAATGCCATGAGCCGGCGGCGTTCGCTTGCGCCCTGATCAACAGTTGGCCCATGGGGTTCTACAGCCCGGACCAGGTCCTGCAGGATGCGCGCCGCCATCACCTGCAGATTCGCCCGGTGGACGTGACCGCCAGTGATTGGGATTGCAGCCTGGAACCCATCGACGGCCAGCAACCGGCGATTCGCATGGGCTTGCGCATGATCAGCGGCTTTCGCGAAGACGAGGGCCGGCGTATCGAAAAAGCCCGTCAGGGCGCAGGGTTTCGCGATATCGCCGACCTGGGCGAGCGCGCCCGACTGGACAGCCGGGCCCAGGAACTGCTGGCGGATGCCGGGGCCTTGCGCCAGTTGACCGGGCACCGGCATCAAGCGCGCTGGGACGTGGCCGGGGTGGAGAAGCAACTGGGATTATTTGCCGGGGCATCGAGCCCGCAGGAAGAGGCGGTGCAACTGCCGGCACCCAGCGTCGGCGAAGACCTGTACGCCGACTATGCCAGCGTGGGCACCACCCTGGGGCCCCATCCCTTGGCGCTGTTGCGTGATCAATTGCACGCGCGGCGCTGCCGCAGCTCACAGGAGCTGCAGGCGGTGGAGCATGGGCGCAATGTCAGCGTTGCCGGCCTGGTCACCGGGCGCCAGCGCCCGGGCACTGCCAGCGGCGTGACCTTCGTGACCCTGGAAGACGAGTTTGGCAACATCAACGTGGTGGTCTGGCGCGACCTGGCCGAGCGTCAGCGCCAGGTGCTGGTGAACTCACGGCTGCTCAAGGTGGATGGTCGCTGGGAAGCGGTGGGCGAAGTCCGCCATTTGATCGCTGGCCGCCTGAGCGACCTGACGCCACTGTTGGCGGGGATCAGCGTGCGTAGCCGGGATTTCCGCTGAGGGGTACAACGCTCTTCTTTCAAAAAACACCCTTTGTGGCGGAGGGAGGCTTGTCGTGGCGAGCGGGCTTGCCCCGCGCTGGGTGGCAAAGCCACCCCAACCCCCTCACCATGCTCCACCAGACACCCCGAGGTGGCAGGTTCTGGAGCTTGCTGCGCAACCCAGCGAGGGGCAGCCCCCTAACCACATTGATACAGAGTGAAACCATCCAGCACCGCTATGCTCCAACCTTGGCGAACGTCTTCTCTTTGTATGAGCAGGGTCCATGCAATTTTTATCCAATACCCATGGTTGTGACGGCTGGGGCGGTGAAATGGCCCAAAGGATTCGTGCCTTTGACTGGTCGAACACGGACCTGGGCTCGATTGACAGTTGGTCCACCAGCCTGACCTGTGCCGTGCAGATGCTCCTGGCCTCGCCGGTGCCGATGGTGATGCTCTGGGGGCGCGCCGGGTACATGATCTACAACGACAGTTACTCGGTGTTTGCCGGCGGCCGGCATCCGTCCCTGTTGGGCATGCCGGTGGAGCAGGGCTGGCCGGAAGTGGCCGACTTCAACCGGCATGTCATGAGCACCTGCCTGGCCGGCGGCACCTTGTCCTATCGCAACAAGGCCTTGACGCTGCTGCGCAATGGTCAACCCGAAGACTTGTGGCTGGACCTCTATTACAGCCCGGTAGCCGGTAACGACCAGCAGCCGGCCGGGGTGCTGGCGATTGTCGTGGAGACCACCGCGCACGTGCTGTCCGAGCGTTTGCGCCAGGAAGCCGAGGGTGCCTACCGTGTGGCGGACGAGCGTTTGCAACTGGCGCTCAATGCCGGGGCGTTGCTGGGCTCATTTGTCTGGGATGTGTTGCCGGATCGCCTGTCGGGAGACGAGCGTTTCGCCCGCACCCTGGGCCTGTCCATGGACGATGTGGAGCAGGGCCTGCCCATCGCCACCGCCACCGAGATCATCCATCCCGATGACCTGGCGCGGGTCAGCCGCCTGATCGCCCGCACCCTGGAAGCCGGCGGGTCATATAACGTCGAATTTCGCGTGCGCCGCCCTGACGCCAGCTATCTGTGGGTACTGGCCAGCGGGCGCTGCGAACTGGATGCGCAGGGGCAGCCGCTGCGCTTTCCCGGGGTGATCATTGATATCCATGTGCGCAAGATCGCGGAAGAGTCCCTGCTCAAGCTCACCCACAATCTGGAGCAGCGCGTCGCCGCCGAAGTCCAGGCGCGCTCGGCCGCCGAGGACCAGTTGCGCCAGTCGCAGAAGCTCGAGGCCATTGGCGGGCTGACGGGGGGCGTGGCCCATGACTTCAATAATCTGCTGCAGGTGATTGCCGGCAACCTGCACTTGCTGGCTCGCCATGAACGGGATAACCCCCAGGTACAACGGCGCGTCGGGGCTGCCCTGGCTGCCGTCGAACGCGGCGCCAAGCTGTCTTCGCAACTGCTGGCGTTTGCCCGGCGCCAGCCCCTGTCACCGGCGGTGTTCAACCCCCGGCGCATTTATGAAGGCCTGGGTGAGTTACTGCAGCGGGCACTGGGGGAAACCATCCAGATCGATGTGCAATTGCCGCAAGACCCGTGGTGCATCCATGTCGATCGCAATCAGCTGGAAAATGCCGTGCTCAACCTGGCGATCAATGCCCGGGATGCCATGAAGGGCGAGGGGGTGATCCGCATCACCGGTGAAAACATCACCTTGTCGCCCGAGGAGGGCAGCCGCAACGGGATTGCCCCCGGTGAATATGTGCGCCTGTCCGTCAGCGACACCGGGGCCGGCATGTCGCCGGCGGTGCTGCGGCGGGTCTTCGAGCCGTTCTTTACCACCAAGCCAGACGGTCACGGCACCGGCCTGGGCTTGAGCATGGTGTTTGGTTTCGTCAAGCAAAGTGGCGGGCATGTGCAGGTCAGCAGCGAGCCGGGCCAGGGCACCGTAGTGCAGATGTACTTCCCCCACAGCCTTGAGCCGGAAAGCGAGGAAACGCCTGCCCAGGTGGTGTTGCAGGAAGGCGGCCGCGAAACCATCCTGGTCGTGGAGGACAACCAAGGTGTACGTGCCGCGGCGGTGGAGTTGCTGCAACAGGCCGGCTACACGGTGCTCACTGCCGAGGACGGCGATGACGCGATGTTGATGCTGCGCACCGGTTTGCGGCCGGACCTGATCTTTACCGACGTGGTCATGCCGGGGCGGTTCAAAAGCACGGACCTGGCCGAGTGGGCCAAGGTACAACAGCCGCCCGTTGCTGTGTTGTTTACCTCCGGGCATACCCGCGACGTGCTTTCCAGCAATCACCAGTTGGGAGCCGATATTCACCTGCTGGGTAAACCCTATAGCCCTGATGCCCTCGCGCAGCGGGTACGCTCAGTACTCAATGCACGTAATTGAACGTTTGCCCCGGTTCCTGGCTCCACCGCAGGACCTGCCACCCTCAACAAGGTTGACCATGACTTCAGCGCGCCACTTGCCGCCAGGCACCAATCTTCTTGCCGCGCGCCCCGGTTTTGTCCGGGTGCGGGGCGCCCGTGAACATAACCTGCGCAATGTCGATGTGGACATCCCACGGGATGCCCTGGTGGTGTTCACCGGGGTGTCGGGGTCGGGCAAGTCGTCCCTGGCGTTTTCCACCCTGTATGCCGAGGCGCAGCGGCGCTATTTCGAGTCGGTGGCGCCCTATGCCAGGCGCCTGATCGACCAGGTGGGCGTGCCGGATGTGGACTCCATCGAAGGCTTGCCGCCCGCCGTGGCGTTGCAACAGCAGCGGGGTACGCCGAGCACGCGCTCGTCAGTGGGCAGCGTGACTACCTTGTCCAGTTTGATCCGCATGCTCTATTCCCGTGCCGGCAGCTATCCGCCGGGGCAGCCGATGCTGTACGCCGAGGACTTCTCGCCCAACCTGCCCCAGGGCGCCTGCCCGCAGTGCCACGGCCTGGGCCGCGTGTATGAAGTGACCGAGGCGCTGATGGTGCCCGATCCCTCCTTGACCATTCGCCAGCGTGCCGTGGCTTCCTGGCCACTGGCCTGGCAGGGGCAAAACCTGCGGGATATTCTCGTGACGCTGGGTTACGACGTCGATATCCCTTGGCGCGAGCTGCCGAAAAAACAGCGCGACTGGATCCTCTTCACCGAGGAAACACCCACGGTGCCGGTGTACGCCGGCTTGACCCCGGCGCAAACCCGCGACGCCCTCAAGCGCAAGCTCGAACCCAGTTACCAGGGCACCTTCAGCGGCGCCCGGCGCTACATCCTGCATACCTTCACCCACACCCAGAGCGCGCTGATGAAAAAGCGTGTCGCGCAATTCATGCAAGGCAGCCCGTGCCCCCTGTGCGAGGGCAAGCGCCTGAACAAGGCGGCGCTGTCGGTGAAGTTTGCTGGGGTGGATATTGGCGAGTTGTCGCAGCTATCGCTGTTGCAACTGGCGCAACTCCTGCGTCCGGTGGCCGAGGGCAAAGGGCGGGTAAAACTTTCGCTGGAAAAACGCCTGGCCGCCCAACGTATCGCCCAGGATTTACTGGAGCGGGTCAGCACCCTGACCGACCTGGGCCTGGGCTATCTGTCTCTGGAGCGCAGTACGCCGACCCTGTCCTCTGGGGAGTTGCAGCGCCTGCGCCTGGCGACGCAATTGGGCTCGCAGTTGTTCGGGGTGATCTACGTGCTGGATGAACCGTCGGCCGGTTTGCATCCGGCGGATGGCGAGGCCTTGTTCACCGCCCTTGAGCGCCTGAAAGCCGCCGGCAACTCGCTGTTTGTGGTGGAGCACGACCTGGAAACCATGCGCCGCGCCGACTGGCTGATCGACGTCGGGCCGGCTGCCGGCGAGCAGGGCGGCCAAGTGTTGTACAGCGGCCCACCGGCAGGCCTGGCACAGGTCCAAGCCTCACAGACCCGCGAATACCTGTTTGCCGAGCCGCAACCGCTGAACCCTTCGCGTCGTGCGCCGAGTGGCTGGCTCAGCCTGGAAGGGGTCAGCCGCAATAACCTCGACGAGGTGAGCGTGGACTTCCCCCTGGGTTGTTTTACGGCGGTGACGGGGATTTCGGGGTCGGGTAAATCCAGCCTGGTCAGCCAGGCACTGTTGGACCTGGTGGGTGAGGGGCTGGGGCGGGCGGTGGTCAGCGAGGATGAGCCCGACCTGCAAGACCCGGCACCGCAAACCAGCGGCGGGCGCATCCGCGCGGGCCTGGAACAGATCCGCCGCCTGGTACAGGTGGACCAGAAGCCCATCGGCCGCACCCCGCGCTCCAACCTCGCGACCTATACCGGCTTGTTCGATAACGTGCGCAAACTGTTCGCCGCCACCCCAGCCGCGAAAAAACACCACTACGATGCCGGGCAGTTCTCCTTCAACGTGGCCAAGGGTCGCTGCCCGAACTGCGAGGGCGAGGGTTTTGTCAGCGTCGAATTGCTGTTTATGCCCAGCGTCTACGCCCCTTGCCCCACCTGCCACGGCGCGCGCTATAACCCCCAGACCCTGGCGATTACCTGGCAGGGCCTGAACATTGCCCAGGTACTGGGCCTGACCGTCGAACAGGCGGTGGACGTGTTCGCCGAACAGCCGGGCATACTGCGTGCGTTGCAGGTCCTGCGCGACATCGGCCTGGGCTACCTGCGCCTGGGCCAGCCGGCCACCGAACTGTCCGGCGGCGAGGCCCAGCGGATCAAACTGGCCACCGAACTGCAACGCACCGCGCGGGGCGCAACCCTGTACGTCCTCGACGAGCCTACCACCGGCCTGCACCCCCGTGACGTTGACCGCCTGCTACTGCAACTCAACCATCTGGTGGACGCCGGTCACACAGTGATTGTGGTCGAACACGAAATGCGCGTGGTGGCCCAGAGCGACTGGGTCATCGACATCGGCCCAGGCGCCGGCGACCAGGGCGGCCAAGTCGTCGCCAGCGGCACGCCCCAACACGTCGCCCAAAGCAAAACCAGCCGCACCGCACCGTTCCTCGCACGCGAGCTGGGCCCGGGGAATTGACCTTGGGCATGACAAGAGGCCCATGGATGGGCTAGCTTCAAGGTGTACCAGTCATTGATTAACTTGCGGAGGTACTTCATGCCAGTGAAACATGATCTTTATCAGGATTTGGGGTTGAGCAAGGACGTCGTCGACAAACGCCGGGCAGAGAACCCTCACCTGAACGCGTTGCTTGATAAATACAAGACTGTCGATGAACTGGTGTTGAGCGCCGAAAAAGCAGCCGGCAACGATGATGAATTGAAGAAGCTGAAGGAGAGGCGCTTGTTGATCAAGGATGAAATTTCCCAGTTGCTTTGATCCGCGAAGTGAAGCCAGTCAAGGGAGCGAGGAGATCGCGCCTTTGACTGCTTAAGGTTTACGATGGCTGCGGCAATTTTTTACGTTTTATTGGGAGCCAAGCCGGAAACTTCATAGATCAGCAAGCACAGCAATACCCCGAAAGCTGCCAGAAACACCATCATGGTGCCTGCGGATATAGATTGTTTGTAAAAGGTCAGTGCAACTATCAGTTGTGTGCAAGGTAGTATGAATTGAAAGGCCGCTGTTGTGGAAAGCGGCAGTTTTCTTACTGCATACGCGAATAAGACTAGAGGTGTAACGGATATGCATCCGGCCAAGAGAATCAGCCATTGCGAGTGACTTGTAACGTTTTTGGGCAAGGTAAATGTCCAGATGCCTGCTGCCCAACCTAGCACTATGCAAATACTCAAAAAAATAGTTTCTACTAGCAGACCATTTATAGCCGTTAGCGGGGTAGCCTTTTTTAGGCAAGTGTATGCGCCCCACGTAGAAGCAATTAATAAATAAACCCAATGCTTGAGTTCGTTGCTGTAGATAATGAGCAGGATCACCAAGCTAACTAATATAAGGAGTGTCAGTGCTTGAGTGAGTTTGAGAGGCTCATGGTAAATAAATAAACCTATGCCGATGGACAGGGCGGGCGCTAGCAAATACCCGAAGCCGCTTTCCAGAATGTGCCCATTTATAGAGGCCCATATAAAAGCACCCCAGTTTATAGCGAGTAGTAGAGATGCTACGCAATGCAGAAATAGCGTTTTCAGGTCTAAAAGTCTTAAGTTACTGAGGTTTCTGCTTGCAACAATCACCATGATTACGGTGGCTAGTGATATGAGTACCCGATAGGTAACCAGTGTTTGGGGGGTGAGTTCTCCCAGTTCTCGCCAATAGAGGGACGACGCGCCCAGCAGGATGTTTGCTGTAGCGCCGCAAAAGAATGCCCAAGTGTAAGTGGCTGAATGGGAAAGTTGAGGCATGAGCTGATGGATTGTTCAGAGTGTCTCTTCAGCATTGTATCGAGTGGGATGTATGGCAAACCGAGGGTGTCCCAAATCAATGTAGTACTTTTCCGCTACGTCACACTCCTCGTCGCGAGCCTGCTCGGGGAGTCTCCATATTTCTTCAGAATTGCCACAAGGACAGCCACCCCTGCACTGCCTATTATCCCAACCGTTCGCCCGACCCTGGGGCACGTTGACTGCGCATGGATTGCGTTGTGGTGTCGGGCGAACTCTACTCTCTAGGTGCGCAGCGCCTGCAGGCAGGCGTCGATCGAGCGCTGCTGGGTGTCGGCGTACAGCTGCAACTCATCAATGGTCTGGCGGCCCAGGGCCTGTTCGAATTCGGCCTGGTTGGCGTTGGCCGCGTAGTGACTCTGCGCCGCATCGCCCAGGTTCGACTGGAAAATCCCCGCCGCGCTGACCGGCAGAAAATCCTCATACACCAACGGTTCGATTGCCACGTAACCGGCCTCAAGCAGTGCGTCCAGATTGGGGAGCGGGCTCTTATCGGCTGCGCGGCCCTTGTCGGTCAGGAAGTAGCGAAAGAACGCCAACCCCTGCTCGCGCATGGCCCGGTGGTTATCCGGGAATGCCTGGAAGTGCTGCTCCATCAGTTCGGTGTAGCGCCGGGCGTTGGCCTCATTGGGGAAGGCGCCCAGTTCATCCCGGGCGGCGTTGAGCAACTGGTCGTAGAGTGCCCGGCCTTTGGGCGTCAAGGCCACGCCACGTTGTTCGATTTCGCCAAAGCGTGCGCTGTGGCTGCCCGTGGCATCGGTAAAGGCGATGGCTTCGTCGAGGGCCTTGAAGCTGGTCTGGCGCAGCAGGATCGGGCATTGGCGGCGGGGTGGGCCTTCGATCACGGCCTTGGGGGTGATGCCTTTGCCGGGCATGTCGGCTTGTACGCGGTCGATGTCCAGGGTGCGTGGGGTCAGGTGATTGATGTGCGGGCCCTTGAAGGCCACCACATCGGCAATCAGCCGGTGCTGGGCGCTGAGTTGTTGGTATTGGGCGGCGCTGACGGTGGCTGTGTGGTGCCAGCGAAAGGTTTCCAGGGCTTGCTGGATAAAGGCCTGGGCATCGTTGGCATTCAGGCCACCGTCGGCTTCGGCCTGTTCGATCAGGGCCAGCGCCCGTGGGGTGAAGATCGAGCGCTTGCCCAGGGCGGCTTCGGCAAAGGCCCGCAGTTCAAGGTTTTCGATCAGTTCCAGGCGCAGCAGCGAGGTGAAGACCCGGAACGGGCTGGTCTGCAAGGCGCTTTCATGCACTGCGCGAAAGGCCGTGGAATGCACTGGCACGCCGGCCGGGGTGAGGTCGTAGTAGCCCACCGGGTGCATGCCCATCACCGCAAACAGGCGACTGATGGTTGCCAGTTCAAGGGCAGTGCCCAGGCGGATGGCGCCGTGGCGCTCCATGTCCAGGCGCTGGATTTCACCGGTGCGCTGCAGTTGCCGCGCCAGGTCGGGATCGCTCGCCAGCACCCGGGCATTGGTGTCGGCCACCAACTCCAGCAGCGCGCCATACAGCGGCACTTCCTCGCGGTACATGTCGGACATGGCCTTGGAGAAGTCTTTGCGGATGTCGTCGGGGCTGATATGGCGCGGGGTAGGCATAGAAAAAATCCTGGCTGCGATAACGGTGGTATGGGCCGTGAGCCAGATTTTGTTGGGCGTTGCCCGTGGGTGCAAATGAAGATTCCTCTGGACTTCATTCTGCAAATGAATGAGTTCCACTGCGGGAACCGGTACAAACAAAAATCCCGCCTGGGCAGGCGGGATTGGTCAACCCAGGTTGCCCTGGATCAGGCCGGGAACAGTTCGCTCAGCTTCATCGCCAGCATCATGTCGCCTTCGGTGCGCAGTTTGCCGCCCATGAAGGCCTGCATGCCGTCGGTGGAACCGTCGACGATGCCTTTCATGGTGTCGCCGTCCATGACCAGGGTCACTTGGGCGTCAGGGTTTTCGCCTTCCAGCAGTTCGCAGGTGTTGTTTTTAACCACCAGCGAGAAGTTCTGGGTGTCGTCGATACGGAAACCGAACACCAGGTCCAGGCCGTCGGCGGCGCCTGGGTTGAATTTGGCTTTCATTGCTTCTACGGCTTTAGCTACGTCAGTCATGGTTCGATCCTTTTATGGGTGGTGCCAGTGACCTTGGGGTCACGGTTGGCCGCAATTCATCGGAAAGTGATGAGCTGCGGCGCCTTCAACAGTTGCAAGTGGGTATGGCTGTTGAAGGAAGCCAGTGCCACCTCGCGTCCACGGAACTTCAAGTGGTTGAGCGAGGTGTTGACAATCTGCCAGTTCAGCTCGAAAGCCTGGGCGGCAGGTATGCGGGTAATCAGGTGGAGCAGGGCGGTGATGGTGCCGCCAGAGGTAAATACCGCGATCTTGTGGGAGTTGTCCGCCGCCTCTAGCAGACGCTGCAAGCCACCCCGGACCCGTTCGACAAACCCCAACCAGCTTTCCAGGCCGGGCGTGTCGTAGGTCCCGCTCAGCCAGCGCTCGATGATCAGGGCGAAGATCCGCTGGAACTCGCTACGGTTGTGTGGCGCGTTGCGCAGGATCTCCAGGGCTTCGGGCTCGCTGTCGAGCAAATCCGGGAGCAGGGCGCGGATGATCGCGTCGGCATCGAATTCGTTGAAGGCGCTGTCGATTTCCAGGGGCGGCACCGGCAAGCCTTGGGCGCCGATGGACTCGAACGCGGCGTTGGCGGTGTGCTGCTGGCGGCGCAGGTCGCCCGACACGCAGCGGTCGAACATCAGGCCCAGATCCGCCAGGTGGCTGCCCAGTACCTGTGCCTGCTGCACACCGACGGGCGACAGGACGTCATAGTCGTCTGCACCGAAGGAGGCCTGGCCATGTCGAATCAAATAGATGCTGCCCACGTCCGTTCACCCGGTACGTTGAAAGTCTGGCGAGGTTATGAGGATGCCGGGAAGCTGTCAATGAAAAAACATACGCTTGTTTTAAAAGCTCGTTAGAGGCCCGTTTCAAGGGGTTTCAGCTCTGGCTCACCGGCAGTCCCATCGGTATGCTGGGGCAATCCGCGCCTGGCGCACCGTATCTGTAAGGAGTCCCATGGAGTTTTTGGCTGAGTATGCAAGTTTTCTGGCTAAAACCGTCACGTTGGTCGTCGCCATCCTGGTGGTGCTGATCAGTTTCGCGGCGTTGCGCAGCAAGGGCCGGCGCAGGAATGCCGGGCAGTTGCAGGTCAGCAAGCTCAACGATTTCTACAAAGGCCTGCGCGAGCGCCTGGAGCAGACCCTGCTCGACAAGGATCAGCTCAAGGCCCTGCGCAAGTCCCAGGGCAAGGCCGAGAAAAAACACAAGAAAACCCCCGAGTCCAAGCCACGGGTGTTTGTCCTGGATTTTGACGGCGACATCAAGGCCTCGGCCACCGAGAGCCTGCGTCATGAAATCACCGCACTGCTGAGCCTGGCGACGCCCAAGGACGAGGTGGTGCTGCGCCTGGAAAGCGGCGGTGGCATGGTCCACAGCTATGGCCTGGCCTCGTCGCAATTGGCACGCATCCGCGAGGCGGGCGTGCCGTTGACGGTGTGCATCGACAAGGTTGCGGCCAGCGGCGGCTACATGATGGCGTGCATCGGCGAGAAGATCATCAGTGCACCGTTTGCGATCCTCGGTTCGATTGGCGTGGTAGCCCAGTTGCCCAACGTCAACCGCCTGCTGAAAAAGCACGATATCGACTTCGAAGTGCTGACCGCTGGCGAGTACAAGCGCACCCTGACGGTGTTTGGCGAAAACACCGAGAAAGGCCGGGAGAAGTTCCAGGAAGACCTGGATATCACCCACCAACTGTTCAAGAACTTCGTCTCGCGCTATCGCCCGCAACTGGCGATTGATGACGTGGCCACCGGCGAAGTCTGGCTGGGCGTCGCAGCGCTGGACAAGCAATTGGTGGACGCCCTGCAGACCAGCGACGAATACCTGGCGACCAAGGCCAAGACCGCCGAACTGTTCCACCTGCACTATGCCGAGCGCAAAAGCCTGCAGGAGCGGGTGGGCCTGGCGGCCAGTGGCTCGGTGGACCGGGTACTGCTGACCTGGTGGAGCCGCCTGACCCAGCAGCGCTTCTGGTAACACGGCCCGCCTGGAGCCGGGCCCGCCTCTGTAGGAGCGAGCTTGCTCGCGAAGAACTCAAGACCAACGCGGTCATCCAACAAACCCGCGTTACCGTTGACGACCTTCGCGAGCAAGCTCGCTCCTACAAGGTGTGGGAATCGGATGCCTCATCAGCAGGCCCACCACCAGCGCCCCCAGCAGGCTCAACACTCCCGCCACCCACAATACCCGGCCAAACCCACCGACAAACGCCTGCCAGGCCAAAGGTTGCACTTGCCCTTGCGCCGATTCCGGCAGCAGCGCCATGGCCGCAGGCATGTCCCCGGCCACCACCCGCGAGGCAATCCCCGGTACCTGAGCCTGCCATTGCGCGCCAAGGCTGGCTTGCAGCAGATGCTCGCTATGGCTGGCCAGCAGTGCCCCGTACACCCCGATCGCCAACATGATCGCGCTGAAACGCATGGTGGTACTCATGCCCGAGGCCATGCCCGCCCGGTCCCTCGGCACGCAGGCCATGATGTTTTTCTGGGTATCGCCATTAAGCAGCCCGGCACCGGCGCCGGTCACTGCAATTGCCAGGGCGAACGGTAGATAACCGCCGACACTCACGGCCCAGGCACTGAGCAGGTTGCCGCTGCCCACCAAGGCCAGCCCGGCCGCCATCAGGGTGGCCGGGGCAAAGCGGCTGGCCAGGCGTGCGCCGATACGTGGGCAGATCAGCATGGTCAGGGCAAACGGCAGCATCCCCAAGCCCGAGGCAATCGCAGAAAACCCCAGGCCGTTCTGCAGGTAAAACGGCAGCAGCGTCATCATTACCTGGGCACAGCCGGCATAGGCAAACATCCCCAGCAACGCGCCGATAAACCGTGGGTGCTGGAACAGTTGCAGGTCCACCATCGGTCGGTGTTGCAAGCGCTCCACCCACACAAACAGGCCCAGCAGGAACGCGCCGCCAAGCAGTCGCGCAGAGGTCAACGGGTTGTCCCAGCCGATCCGGTTGGCTTCGATCAGGCCCCAGATCAGGCATAGCAGGCTGGCGCTGAAGGTCAGGCTGCCCCAAGGGTCGAGGCGCGCCGATTGGCTGTCGCGCGATTCCGGTATGGCATGCAGGACCAGCGCCAGTAACGCCAGGCCCACCGGCAGGTTGAGGTAGAAAATCCAGCGCCAGCCCAGGTAGTGGGTAATCAGGCCGCCGAGGGTCGGCGCGGCGGTCATCGCCACGCCCATGCAGGCGCCCCAGAAGGCCCAGGCCTTGGCCCGTTCCAGTTCGTCGTGAAAGGCGTGGCCGATGGACGCCAGGGCTGATGTCAGCAGTAACGCCGCACCGACACCTTTGACGGCGCGGGCGATATCCAGCAGCAGCACGTTGGGGGCGGCGCCACAGCCCAGGGAGGCGAGGATAAAAATAACCAGGCCACAGAGCAGGGTTTTCTTGCGACCAAAGCGGTCGGCAATGCTCCCGGCCGGCAACAGCAGGGCGGCGAACGCCAGCATATACGCGCTGACCACCCATTCGATATCGGCAAAATTGGCCCCCAGGTCGCGGGCGATAGTCGGCAGGGTCACGGCGACGATATTGGTATCGAGGACAATCAGCGAGCAGACCCCCGAGGCGGTCAACAAGGTAAGGCGTGGGCTGACCTGGCTCATGGCATGATTACCTGGCAGGCAACAGGCAAGCTGGATTTGACGGGCATCGTAGCGACTCTCTACTGTGGGCGTCCTGTCAGCTTAACGTCGGCGCCCAGTGGTTCTGTTAGCCGAGGCGAAGCACATCATTACCTTTGAGCTAATCCTGCAATGGAAATACGTCATTTCCGCTACTTCCTGGCCGTTGCCCGGCACCGCAACTTCACACGTGCCGCCGAGCAGTTGGATATTGCCCCACCCACCTTGAGCCGGCAGATCCAGGATATGGAGCGCACCCTGGGCACCCGTCTGTTTATCCGGCGTCAGCGTGACGTCAGCCTGACCGAGGCGGGTACCGCGCTGCTGGCCGAAGCCGAGGCCACCGTGCGCCAGTTCGAGTTTGCCCAGCGCAATGCCCAGCGCGCCGGGCGTGGCGAAATCGGCCATATCGAATTGGGTTATGTGGCATCGGCGGTGTATTCGGGGGTGCTGCAACGCCAGGTGCAGGCGTTTTGCGCAGAGTTTGCCGATGTGAGCCTCAGCGTGCGGGAAAGCCCCATGGCCCTGTTGCCGGGGCTGGTGGCCGAAGGGCGCTACGACATTGGCTACATTCGCTCACCGATGACCTTGCCCGACGGTGTGGAGGCGCTACGCCTGGGCAGCGAAGGTTTTGTCCTGGCGCTGCCCCAGGGCTCGTGGCTGCTGGGCTTGAAGGCGATCACCTGCGAGCATTTGCAGAACGAGACCTTCATCCTGCCCGAACAGATCAGCGGCACCTTGCAGGTGGCCGCGCAAGGCGGGTATGCCCCGCGCCTGGGGCCCCAGCCGGGAGGCCTGGTGGCGGTGATTGCCCTGGTGTCGCTGGGGCAGGGGGTGGCGGTGGTGCCGGAATCGGTGGTGGGGCATGTCAGCCTGCCGGGCGTGCAGTACCGCCACATCCAGGGCAGCGATGCGTCGTCGTGGCTGTCGCTGATTTACCGGCGCTTTGAAAAGGCCCCGGCCGTGGCGCGGTATATCCAGCACATCAAACACAACCCCACCCTGTAGGAGCCGGCAAGCTGGCCCCTACAGGGCCAGGCGGGGTTGGATCGAGTCTGCCAGTTGCGTGAGGATCAGGCAGCAGGACACCGCCCCGGCGTCCAGCACCCCCAGCGACCGTTCGCCCAGGCGGCTGGCCCGGCCGATCTTGGCCACCAGGTCCTTGGTCGAGTCGCGGCCCTGGGAGGCTGCACTTTTCATCGCCTCAAGGGCATCACCGAAGGAGGCGCCCCCTGCCTGTGCCTGTTCAAACGTCTCCACCGCGGGAATCAAGGTGTCCATCAAACACTTGTCGCCCACGCCGGCTTCGGTGATGTCCTGCAACGAGGTCAGGCCGCCGCGCAGTAAATGGGCGAAGGTGGCGCCATCGATGTCTTCGCAGCCGCGTACTTCGTCGGCCATGCCGATAAACAGGCTGCCATACAGCGGGCCCATGGAGCCGCCGATGCCTTCCATCAGGCTCAGGGTCAGTTCATCCAGGGCCTCGGCCAGGGTCAACTGCCGGCCCTCAATGGTGCGGCCACAATGGGCGAAGCCCTTGGCCATATTGATGCCGTGGTCACCATCGCCAATCGCGCCGTCGACCGCGCTGAGGTATTCACGGTTGGCGACGATCACGCTCACCAGGTCAGCGACAATCGCGCTGCCGTCGTGGGTAGAGAAATGCTGGCTCATGGTTTACTCCGCCTGGGTCATGCCGATGGAGCGGCAAGGTTGGTCGATCAGGGTTTTCAGTTCGGCATCCAGGCCCAGCAGGGTCAGGGTCACGCCCATCATTTCCAGGGAGGTGAAGTAGTTGCCGACGTAGCAGCGATGGATCTTCAGGCCCTTGGCCTTGAGCTGGCTTTCGACTTCGGCGTAGAAAATGTACAGCTCCATCACCGGCGTCGCGCCCAGGCCCGAGACCAGCACCACCACGCTGTCATCCTGGCTGAAATCCCGATCCGCGAGGATCGGTGCCAGCATGCGCGTGGCCATGGCAGCGGCGGACTCGATCGGAATCACTTCGATGCCGGGTTCGCCGTGGTGGCCGATACCCAATTCCATCTGGCCATCGGGGATCTGGAAGTTCGGCTTGCCCACGGCCGCAATGGTGCAGGGCGTCAGGCCGATACCGATCGAGCGGCAGTGATCGACGGCCTTCTGCGCGACGCGGATCACCCCATCCAGGTCATAGTGTTGGGCGGCGGCGGCACCGCCGATTTTCCACATAAAGATTTCCCCGGCCACCCCGCGCCGCTTGGCGATATCGGCCTTGGGCGCCGACGCCACGTCATCGTTGGCGACTACGGTGCGGATCTGCATATCTTTGCTGGCGGCCATTTTCATCGCCAGCTTCACGTTCATATTGTCGCCGGCATAGTTGCCGTACAGGCAGGCCACGCCCGCGCCGTGATCGGCGGCGCGGAAGGCATCGAAGAAGCTTTTGGCGGTGGGCGAAGAGAAAATTTCGCCGACGGCCACGGCGTCCACCAGGCCGGGCCCCACGTAGCCGAGAAACGCCGGCTCATGGCCGGAGCCACCGCCGGTGACGATGCCCACGCAGCCTTGTCTGGACGGCTTGGCCTTGCTGATGACGCGGGGGTTGGTTTCGCTTTGGCGCAGCTCGGGATGGGCGACCAGAATGCCGCGCAGCATGTCCTCGACCACTTGGTCCGGATCGTTGATGACTCGATTCATAACGCGGGTTCCTGTTCTTGTTGTGGGCAACTAACTGTAGGAGCGAGCTTGCTCGCGAAAAACGTTAACGCTAACGCGGGCTACCTGGATGAGTGCGTCGCCCTCAGGTTTTTCGCGAGCAAGCTCGCTCCTACAGTAAAAAGCGGTTGGGGGGTTTTAGGGTTCGAGCACAACCTTCAAGGACTTGTCCCCGCGCTCCATCACCGCAAACGCTTCCTTGAAATCCGCCAACGCAAACTTGTGGGTCACTACGTCGCGCATGTCGATCTTGCGCTTGCCGATAAAGTCGATGGCCCGTGGGTACATGTAGGGCCCCAGGTGCGAACCCAGCACGTCCAGTTCCTTGCGGTCGCCAATGATCGACCAATCTACCGTGGCCTCGTCGTTGAATACGCTGAATTCGACAAAGCGCCCCAGCTTGCGCAGCATCGCCAGGCCCTGGTTCACCGCCTTGTGGTGCCCGGTGGCTTCGATGTAAATGTCGCAGCCATAACCGTCGGTGATTTCGCGGATTTTCGCCAGTACATCGACCTCGGCCGGGTTCCACACCTCGTCTGCACCCATGCGCAGGGCCAGTTCGGCGCGTTCGGGTTTCATGTCGAGCACGATCAGGCGTTTGGGGTTGCGCATGCGCACCGCGCCGATGATCCCCAGGCCCAGGGTGCCGGCGCCGGCCACCACCACCACATCGTCGAAATCCACATTGGCCCGTTCCGCCGCGTGCAGCGAGCAGGCTAGGGGTTCGATCAGGATCGCCTCGTCCGGCGCGATGGAGTCCGGCACTTGGTGGATGATGCCTTCCTTGGTGAAAATCATGTATTGGGCCATGGCGCCCTGGACGTTGTTCTGGAAGCCGTAGAGGTCGTGTTTCTGGCACATCCAGTACTGGCCGTGGTTGCAGAAGCGGCAGCCCCAGCAGGGCACGATCTGCTCGGAAATCACCCGGTCGCCAACCTTCACCCCACGCTTCTCGGCGCCGGGGCCCAGAGCGACCACGCGGCACACAAACTCATGCCCGGGAATCATCGGCGGCTTGACGTAGCGCGGCTGCTCGGCGTCGCCCCAGAACGATGGCGCGCCGCGATAGGTCTTGATATCGCCCATGCAGATGCCGCACAGCTCGACCTTGGTCAGAATCTCGTCGGGGCCGGGGGTGGGCACGTCGACGGTTTCCAGGCGATAGTCTTCCGGACCATGGCAGACCACGGCCTGCATGGTCTTGGGGATCACCGGGTGGAGTTGTTCGGCGGTACGTTCGGTAGCGGTGGACATGACAAACCTCACGACGAATAGATGGGTTACTGAATGCTGTAGCCGCCGTCGATCACCATATTGGCGCCGGTGATCATCTGGGCGGCATCGCTGAGCAGGTACAACGCCAGCCCGGCGATTTCATCGGGCTGGGCAAAACGGCCCGCCGGGATCTGCAATTTGGCCCGTTCGCCCACTTCGCCTGCCCAGGCTTTCTTGCCCAGGGCAGTCTCGACAATGGTGGGGGAGATGGCATTTACATTGATGTGCGGTGCCCATTCCATGGCCAGGACCTTGGTCATGCCGACAATCGCAGCCTTGCTCGCGCAATACGCCACATGTCGATCCAGGCCGATCACCGCTGCCTGGGACGCCAGGTTGACGATGCGCCCGCTGCCCTGGGCCAGCATGTATTTGGCACAGGCCTGGGCCACGAAGAAGCTGGCCTTGAGGTTGATGTCCAGGGTGATGTCCCAGGCGTTTTCGCTGACGTCGATGGCCTTGTCCAGCATCACCACGCCGGCGCTGTTGACCAGGTAGTCCAGGCGCTTGAAGTGCGCGAACACGTAGTCGATGCTGCTCTGCACCTGGTCGAGTTGGCGCAGGTCGACGGCAAGGCCGATATGCCCGGCGCCGAGGCTGGCGGCCACTTCAACCACGGCCGGATCGCGGTCGAGCAAGGCCACGCGGGCACCACGCTCCACCAGCAGGCTGGCGCACGCCAGACCAATCCCCGCCGCCCCGCCGGTGATCACGGCGCAACGGCCGCTGAGGTCGAAGGCTTGGTTCCAGAATCCAGACATTGGTTTAACTCCATTCTCAAAAACAGTGCAGATCAAATGTGGGAGCTGGCTTGCCTGCGATAGCAGCGACTGGGTAACCCTGATACACCGAGGTGCTCGCATCGCAGGCAAGCCAGCTCCCACACTGGGCTGTATTGCACATCAATATTTACTTGTTGCCACTGACCTGCTGGTACAGCGCATCCGCATTTGCATTGGTCACCGGCACCCACGGCAGGATGTAGTTCTTGGCAGTGCCGTCGCCCCAGGTCACGTCCTTGGCATAGCGCTCCCAGATCACCGACTTGGGCGTGTAGTCCTTGCCGGCCAATTGGCGCAGGGCCACATCTAGTGCGCCCTGGGATTGGGCCTGGGCGTCTTGCAGGAAGGTGGTGACTTCATCTTTTTTTGCCGCCTGGATCGCATCGGGCATGCCGTCGATGGAGGTGACGGGCACGTCCTTGGACGTCAGGCCATGGGACTTGAGGGCCTGCACGGCGCCGAGGGCCATGTCGTCGTTTTGCGCGATCACCCCGTTGATGCCTTTGGGGTGGGCGTTCAGCCAATCTTCAGTCAGGGTCAGGGCCTGGGCGCGGTCCCAGTTGGCGGTCTTTTTCTCGATGATCTTGATCCCGGGGTGCTTGCCCAGTACTTCCAGTTCGCCCTTTTCCCGATCGATCTGCGCCGACTGGCCAATCGGCCCCTGGATGATCACCACATTGCCCTTGCCCTGGAGTTTGTCGACCATGGCCTGGGCCTGCAGGCGCCCGCCCTCGACATCATCGTTGCCCACGTACGGCACGCTGGCATCGGCGACCTTGGTGTTGGAGGCAATCACCACCACATCGTTGGACATCGCCTGCTTCACGGTGCCAACGCCGGCCTTGGTGTCGATGGGCACGAAGAGGATCGCGTCGTAGCGCTGGGTCACCATGTTTTCGATCTGGTTGTTCTGGGTCAGGGCGTCATAGTTGCCGTCGAAGACGGTCAGCTGCACGGTGCCGTCCTTGACCGCCGGGTGTTCTTTCAGCTCGCGTACCCAGTTCTGCATGAACTGGCCCTTGAGGCCGTACACGGCAGCGCCGACTTTGTAGGTCTTGCCATCGGCGGCCAGGGTGATGCTGCTGGCGAGCAGGGTGAGGGCCGCAACGGCGGCAAATGATGTAGCGACTTTCATGATGAGAACTCCGTTTATTGTTGTGGTCGTTCAGTTCGTTCAGAGGAAAAGCGACTAGCGTTTTTTCTTGCGCCACACGTCAATCAACACCGCGAGCACGATGATCAGGCCCTTGGCGACCTGCTGGTAATAGGAGGACACGCCGAGCAGGTTCAGGCCGTTGTTGATCACCCCGATCAGCAGGGCGCCGAACAGCGTGCCGACGATGGTGCCGACGCCGCCCGACAGGCTGGTGCCGCCGATCACCACCGCGGCAATCGCATCCAGCTCATAAGACATGCCGGCCTGGGGCAGGGCCGAGGTGGTACGCGCAGACAGCACCACGCCTGCCAGGCCGGCGAGCAAGCCCGAGACCACGTATACCGAGAACGTCACCTTGCGCACGCCGATTCCCGAGGTGCGCGCGCTTTTTTCATTGCCGCCCACCGCGTACACATAGCGCCCGTAAGTGGTGTAGCGCAGCACCATCCAGAAAATCAGCGCAACCACGGCAAAGATGATGATCGGCACGCCAATCGGCCCCAGCTTGCCGATGCCCAGGGCCAGGTAGGCGTCCGGCAGGTCGGTGACCGGGCTGCCGTCGTTGAGGATGAAGGTCATGCCTCGGGCAATGCTGAGCATGCCCAGGGTGGCGACAAAGGGCGGGATCGACAGGTTGGCCACCATAAAGCCGTTGACCACCCCCAGCATCGCCCCGGCAAACATCCCGGCGCTGACGGCGGCGAGCAGGCCGTAGCCCTGGGTCGCGACCAGTGCGCTGCACAGGCCGGCGAAGGCGAGGATCGAGCCCACCGAGAGGTCGATGCCCTTGGTCAGGATCACATAGGTCATGCCCACCGCAAGGATGCCGTTGATCGAGGTCTGGCGCAGGATGTCCATCCAGTTGCGCCAGGTCATGAAGTATTCGCTGGAGAACGCCATGACCACGCACAGCAGGATAAACACCAGCGGCAGGCCAAAGCGGTCGAGGGAAAGCCGCAGGCGGCTGCGCGCGGGGGTGGTCAGCGGGGCGGTAATGGTTTTGGCATTCATGAGGCAAGACTCAACAAGGCTTCCTGGGAAAGGGCGGTGTCGCTGCTGATAGTCACCAGCCGGCCACCCTTGAAGACGGCGATACGGTCGCTCAGGTGCAGCAGCTCCGGGGCTTCCGACGACACCACGATGGCCGCACCACCGGCGCGCACGAACTGGTCCAGCAAGTGATAGATCTCTTGCTTGGCGCCTTCATCGATGCCCCGGGTCGGCTCATCGCACAGCAGGCACACCGGTTGGGTCGACAGACATTTGGCAAGCACCACCTTCTGCTGATTGCCGCCGCTCATGGACGCCACTGGCAGGTCCAGGGAAGTGGTCTTGATCTGCAGGCGCTTGACCATGTCTTCGGCCAGTTGGTTTTCCTTGCGCGCATTGATCAGCGACCAGCTCGACAGCTGCTTGTACGCCGATAACGCGATGTTCGAGAGGATGCTGGAGCTGAGCACCAGGCCGCTTTCCTTGCGGTCTTCGGTGACCAGCGACATGCCGGCGCGGATGGTCGCCTTGGGCAGGCCGATGGGCATCGGTTTGCCTTGCAGGGTAACGCTGCCGGCATCCGGGGTGGTCAGGCCGTAAATGCAATTGAGGAACTCGCTGCGCCCCGAGCCCATCAGCCCATAGATGCCGAGGATTTCGCCCTGGCGCAATTGCAGGCTGATGTCCTGGAACTCGCCGCTGCGGCTCAGGCCCTGGACGTCCAGGCAGCACTCGGCGGCGCTTTCGCGGCCGACCTTGTGGTCGATGCGCGTCAATTCCTGGCCGACGATGCCGCGCACCAGGTGGGCGCGGTCGATATCGGCCATGCGCCCGCTTTCGACGAAGGCGCCATCGCGGAAGATGCTGTAGTCGTCGGCAATCTGCGCCAGTTCGCTGAGGCGATGGGACACATACACGATCCCGGCGCCCCGCGCGGTGAGGCGGCGGATGGCCTTGAACAGGGTTTCGGCTTCGCGCTCGCCAATGGCGGAGGTGGGCTCGTCCATGATCATCACCTGGCAGTCATGGCTGAACGCCTTGGCGATCTCTACCAACTGGATCTGCGCCACGCTCAAGCGATGCATGGGCGCGGTAGCCTCGACGTCGAACTCCAGGCTTTCCAGCAGTTCGCGGGTGCGTCGGTTCAGCGCCTTGCTGTCGACAATGCAGCCGGCGCGCCGTGGTTCGCGGCCCAGCCAGATGTTTTCGGCGACGGTCATGTAGGGGATCGGTTCCAGCTCCTGGGTGATCATCGCGACACCCGCCGCCAGCGCTTCACTGGGGCGATGGAAATGCACAGGGGCGCCATTGAGCAGGATGCTGCCGGCGTCACGCTGGGTGATGCCCATCAAAATACTGAGGAACGTGGATTTGCCGGCGCCGTTGCCGCCGCACAGGGCATGCACACTGCCGGCCCGCAGCGAGAGGCGGCCGTCACGCAGGGCAGGGATGCCGGCGTAGGCCTTGGCGACGTGTTCAGCCTGGAGCAGTAATGGCGTAGCCATCGGCGTGTCCTCGTGCTGTGAATTCTTATTAGGTACACAGTCGTGTTGCTGCGTGAGCATATGTGTATCAAATGAAATTCTGATCAGTCAATCTCTTTCATTGAAAACTTGTAATTGCCTGCTCTTTCTTAATTCGTGGCGTTTTAGAGGGGTTTGACTGGCAGGTCAGTTAAATCGTGCTTGACAGTTGTCGGGGAATATCCGAGAAATGGCTGATCGAAATTTCACTGAGTGATCATATGATCAGTCTTAAATTTCACCACGGCAGCGGAGCCTAATGCCATGAACACACCTTTCCCGGTGGCTATCGGATGTGATGAAGCAGGTTTTGAGCTCAAGGAGCTGTTGAAGCGCCATATCGAGGCGCTGGGGTATCCGGTGACCGACTTTGGCACCCACTCCACGGCCCCGGTGCTCTACCCGGATATTGCGCTGGCGGTGGCCACGGCCATCAACGCCGGGCAGCAGCGCCTGGGCGTGCTGGTGTGTGGCACGGGCATCGGCATGGCCATCTCGGCCAATAAGGTGCTGGGGATTCGCGCGGCCCAGGCCCACGACACCTATTCGGCAGAACGGGCGCGCAAGAGCAACGATGCGCAGATTTTGTCCATCGGTGCGCGGGTGGTGGGTGCGGAGCTGGCCAAGAGCATCGTCACCGCGTTTCTGGCCTCGGAGTTCGAGGCGGCGCGGTCCGGGGCCAAGGTCGAGCGCATCAATGCCATTGAGCGTGATGGGCATCAGTAGTGGACGTAGCGGGGCAAGAGTCGGGAGAATGCGCCTTTGACGCCGAAACGGAAGCCCGTCCCCATGAGTGACAGCACCCTGCGCACCGCCAGCGATATCGATCTGATGACCGAAGTGGCGATGCTCTATTACCTTGAGAACGTCACTCAGGAAGCCATCGCCAAGCGGTTCGACCTGTCCCGGGCCAAAGTCAGCCGGCTGCTCAAGCGTGCGCGCGATGAAGGGATTGTCGAAGTGCGGGTGTTGCAGCATCCGGCAATGAACAATGAACTGGAGCAGGCGCTGGTGGAGCGCTTCCAGTTGGACCGTGCGTTGATCGCGGTCGATCACAGCGACGCAGACACCCAGCGCTCCGCCGTGGCCAGCCTGGTGGCCAACTACCTGAACAAGACCCTGGGCGACGGGATGATCGTCGCCGTGGGCATGGGCCGCAATGTGGGAGCGGTGGCCGATAATGTGTTTTTGCCGGTGACGCGCAACTGCACGTTTGTCTGCGCCATTGGCGGTTCGCTCAAGGCTGGCGAATACATGAACCCCGACCACATCTGCCGACGCCTGGCCCTGCGCTTTGGCGGTGAAAGCGAAAGCCTGTACGCCCCGGCGCTGGTGGCCAACCCGGAACTGCGCAGCGTGCTGATCAGCAACGACACCGTACGCTCCACCCTCGACCGTGCACGGCGGGCCGACATGGCGCTGATCGGCATCGGTGACATGAGCGAAAACAGCAATATGGTGCGCATGGGCTGGTTCTCACCCCAGGAAATCGCCCAGGCGCGTTTGTCCGGCACCGTGGGCGACATGATGGGCTACGACTTTATCGACATCCATGGCCAGCCGGCGGTCAACGCCATTCAAGGGCGGGTGATCGGCTTGACGGTACAGGAGCTGTTCCGTATTCCAGATGTAGTGGCAATCGCCAGTGAAAACACCAAGGCGGCGGCGACGCTGGGGGCGCTGCGCTCGGGGGTGATCAATACTCTGGCAACCACGGTAACGAATGCCCACACCATCCTGGCGTTGGATGACGCAACCCGCAAAACCTGACCCGCTCGCTCATGGAGCTGGCTTGTGTGGGAGCTGGCTTGCCTGCGATAGCATCACCGCAGCGTGACGGATACATCGAGGGGCGTGCATCGCAAGCCGGCTCCTACAGGGGTTTGCGGGGTGCTTTTACAGATCTTGTAATAGTTTTAAATTGTAGGAAGTTTGTATTTCGGCTGTAGGATTAAAGTCCTTTTCTCACTGCAGGACTTGCATGAACACCCTCTCGGAGCCTCCCAGTCGTCTTTCCCCAAGACCTCTATTGCCGCCGTTCCCGCTGAAGCATCCCCTATTCAGACTGCTAACCTTTTCCCGGCCATCGGACCGCGTTTTGTTGTGCCCGGCATTCTGAATATCAATAAAGAGACAGAGACTTCTATATGGAATGGTTAGCGGATCCAACGGCCTGGCTCGGCCTGTTGACCTTGATTGTGCTGGAACTGGTACTGGGCATCGACAACCTGGTGTTTATCGCGATCCTGGCGGACAAGCTGCCACCGGAGCAGCGTGACCGTGCGCGGTTGATTGGCTTGTCCCTGGCACTGCTGATGCGCCTGGGCCTGTTGGCAAGTATTTCCTGGTTGGTGACCTTGACCCAGCCGTTGTTCGAGGTGTTCGACAAGAGCTTCTCCGGACGCGACCTGATCATGCTGTTTGGTGGTGTGTTCCTGTTGTTCAAGGCCACCATGGAGTTGCATGAGCGGCTCGAAGGGCATGTCACCGAACGCACCGGCAATGCGGCCTACGCGATGTTCTGGCCGATCGTGGCGCAGATCGTGGTGCTGGACGCGGTGTTCTCCCTCGACGCGGTGATTACTGCGGTCGGCATGGTGGATGAACTGGCGGTGATGATGATCGCGGTGATCGTGTCCATCGGCGTAATGATCGTGGCCAGCAAGCCGCTGACCCGCTTCGTGAATGCGCACCCGACAGTGATCATGCTGTGCCTGGGCTTCTTGATGATGATCGGTTTCGCTCTGACCGCCGAAGGCCTGGGCTTCCATATCCCCAAAGGCTACCTGTACGCGGCCATCGGTTTCTCGATCCTGATCGAGGTGTTCAACCAGATCGCCCGGGCGCGCCGCAAGAAGTCCGCGCAAGGCCTGCGGCCGATTCGTGAGCGCACGGCCCATGCGGTCATGCGTTTGCTGGGTGGTCGCAGCCTGGCGGTGGAAGAGGTGGGTGAGGACGTTACCGACCTGTTGGATGGCGCCGATAATAGCCAAGGCCCGCTGTTCGATCGCCGCGAACGGATCATGATCAGCGGCGTATTGCAGCTGGCCGAACGGCCGATCCGCACCTTGATGACCCCGCGCGCGAATGTGGACTACATCGATCTGGCTGACGATCCGGAGACCATTCGCCTGAAACTGATGCACTCGTCCTACTCGCGCTTGCCGTTGATCCGTAACGGCGCGGTGGATGAGCCCCTGGGCTTCGTGCACAAGAAGGAACTGCTCAAGGAGTACCTGGCCGGCAATGAGCCGAACCTGGAACACCTGGCGCGACGGGCGATCAACCTGCTCGACAGCTTCTCGATCCTCAACGCTCTGGAGCAGATGCGCCAGGAGTCGACGCACATTGCTTTTGTGATCAATGAATTCGGCGATTTCATGGGGGTGTTGAGCATGACCGACATTCTTGAGTCCATTGCCGGTGAGTTGCCGGATGCCAGTGAAGTAGAAGGCCCGGATATCGTCGAAGAGCAGGGCGGCTACCGCGCCAACGGTGCGTTGAACCTGAACCTGATCCGCCAGCGCACCGGTTTTCAGGCGATGGCCACCGAGGATTACCAGACCCTCGCCGGCCTGGTGATGAGCCTGTTGGATCGCCTACCGGTAGTGGGCGACAGCCTGGAACACGCCGGCTGGCGCCTGACCGTGGCAGCGGTGGAGGAGCGGCGGGTGACGCAGGTGCTGTTGACCCCGCTCGCGGTGGGTTAACGGGGCCTGGCCCTTTTGGTCGGCACGCCACGGGTGTGCCGCGCGAAGGTTTTCTTCAGGGTCTGCTCCTGGGTTTCCCAGGGGCCGAACCCTTTGAGTGTTTCGACCAGCGTGCCGTTTTTCAGTATCAGCAGCGTCGGTGTGCCGGTGACAGCGGGGTGCCGAGGCGTCTGGCTGGTATCGAGTACATAAAGGGCGGCCTGGCGGCGATAGCGGCTGGCCACTTTACTGAACAGTGGCTTGGCCGTTCCGCATGCCGGGCACTGGGGCGATACAAAGAGCATGAACACCGTGCGTTGTGTCTGCAGCGCCCGTCTATACGCATCCGCGTCATCGATCACTGTGTTGATCAGTCCCATGACAGTCTCCTTCTCAGGTCCGTGGCCAAACCCTAAGCCGGGTGGGGCCGGCGGTCTACTGTCAGAATTCACAGGTAGCGCACCCCAATGTGTCGGATCGCAACGGATTGTGGGGCGCGGTAGCAGTGCGTGGGTCGTCGCGGGCGGGGCGTCGGTGGCGTGGCGATTTCTTATGTGCATGATTTAAAACGACTTTAACGTTTGAATATTTTCCTGGGACTGGCTGTGGCACACTTTCTGCTGCTTATTCCGTTGTTACATACCGTGTTCCGTTACAGCGGAATAAGCGGCTTCCGCCACGCCTGGCGCAATTCCTGAAAAATATCCATTTTTAATCAAGGAGCAATTTTATGAGCGTTACTCGTTACGGCGCCGGCAGCACCGCCGGCGGTGGCCAACCCCGCCCATTCGCCCGTGCAGTGGAGGCGGATGGCTGGCTGTACGTATCGGGGCAGGTGCCGGCAGTGGATGGCGAAATCATCAATGGCGGGATTGTCGAGCAGACTCACCAGACCATGAAGAACCTGGTGGCAATCCTTGCAGAGGCCGGTTATGAGCTTAAAGACGTGGTCCGGGTGGGCGTATGGCTGGAAGACCCACGGGATTTCTGGAGTTTCAATAAGGTATTCGGTGAATACTTCACCCCCGAACACGCCCCGGCACGGGCCTGTGTGCAGGCAAACATGATGGTTGATTGCAAGGTCGAGATCGATTGCGTGGCCTACAAGAAAAAAGGCTGAATGCCTGATCTAAAGCCCACTCAAATCCAAAGTGGACTGGGTTTGGGTGGGAGCGGGCTTGCTCGCGAAAGCGGTGTATCAGTGCCAGATTTGTTGGCTGACACAGCGCTTTCGCGAGCAAGCCCGCTCCCACACAAGCGCCGCTCCTACATGGACCTTTTATGCCGATGAAGACTGCCATGACCGAAGACACCATCAAACGCCGCGCCAAAGGCCTCGACCGGGCGTTCGATATCCTCGATTTTCTCAAGGAAGTCGGCCAGCCCCTGCGCCCCAACGATATTGCCAGTGGCATCGGCAGCCCCAAGTCCACGGTCTACGAGTTGGTCGCGTCCCTCCTCGAGCGGCGGATTCTCGAAACCGTGGGCAAGGATGGTCATGTCTACCTGGGCCGCCAACTGTACTTCCTCGGCCAGGCTCACTTGCGCCATTTCGACCTGACCCGCGAGGCCGATCACGCGTTGCAGGAAATTGTCCGCCAAACCCACGAGACCGCGCAGATGTGCCTGCTCAACGGGCGCAAGTACACGGTGGCGCTGATGCGCGAGGGCCAGCGGCATTTCCGGATTTCTTCGGATATCGGTGAGAACGCGCCGATCCCCTGGACCGCCTCCGGGCGCTTGCTGCTGGGGCATTTGAGCGACCAGCAGATCATCGATCTGATCGACCCCGATGACTTCATCCTGCCGGACGGCCAATGCCTGCCCCTGGACACCTTTCTCGGGCAGATCCGCCAGGCCAGCCTCGATGGTTTCTTTTCCTTCGACAGTGTCGCCGACACCTTTACCCACTGCTTTGCCGCGCCGGTGCGCGATGCCCAGGGCATCGCCATTGCGACCCTGTGCATCGTCGCCCCACGGGCCGACGCCCAGAACCATTACAACGACTACCGCCGGGTGCTGATCGACAGCGCCAACAACCTGGCCCGTCGTATCAATGAATAGCCAAACGGAGTAATCCCATGCCGGTCTTCAATGCCGTTGAAAAAGGCGCTGCCGCCAGCGGTGCCCATCTGGTACGCGACGTCAGCTTGCCTGCCCTGGTGCTGCACCGCGCGGCGCTGGAACACAATATTCAGTGGATGCAGGACTTCGTCAGCAAAAGCGGCGCGCAACTGGCGCCCCATGGCAAGACCAGCATGATGCCGGCGCTGTTCCAGCGTCAGTTGGCGCAAGGCGCCTGGGGCATCACCCTGGCCACCGCCGTGCAGACCCGCGCCGCCTATGCCGGTGGTGTGCGCCGGGTATTGATGGCCAACCAATTGGTGGGCGCGCCGAACATGGCGTTGATCGCCGAACTGCTGGCGGACCCAGGCTTTGACTTCCATTGCATGGTCGACCACCCGGACAACGTGGCTGACCTGGGCGCGTTCTTCGCCGCCCGTGGCCTGCGGCTGAACGTGATGATCGAATACGGTGTGGTCGGCGGTCGCTGCGGTTGCCGCAGCGAGCAAGAGGTGCTGGACCTGGCGCGGGCGATCAAGGCCCAACCGGCCCTGGCGCTCACGGGTATCGAAGGCTACGAAGGGGTTATCCACGGCGAGCATGCCATCAGCGGTATCCGCGAGTTTGCCGCGTCGTTGGTGCGCCTGGCGGTGGATATGCAGAACAGCGGTGCCTTTGACCTTGGCCAGCCGATCATCACCGCCTCGGGTTCTGCGTGGTATGACCTGATCGCCGAATCCTTTGCCGCGCAAAATGCCGAGGGGCGCTTCCTCAGCGTGCTGCGCCCCGGCAGCTATGTGGCCCACGACCACGGCATCTACAAGGACGCGCAATGCTGCGTATTGGACCGGCGCAGCGATCTCAGCGAAGGCCTGCGTCCGGCCCTGGAAGTCTGGGCCCACGTGCAGTCATTGCCGGAGCCTGGGTTTGCGGTGATTGCCCTGGGCAAGCGTGACGTGGCCTACGACGCGGGCTTGCCGGTGCCGCTCAAGCGCTACAAGGCCGGCGTGCTGCCGGCGGTGGGCGATGACGTGAGTGGCTGCAAGGTCACGGCGGTGATGGACCAGCATGCGTTCATGAGCGTGGCGGTGGGGGTTGAGCTGCGGATTGGCGACATCATCTCGTTTGGCACATCGCACCCATGCTTGACGTTCGATAAGTGGCAGGTGGGGTGCCTGGTGGATGAGCAGTTGCAGGTAATCGAGTCGCTGCATACCTGCTTCTAGGCTACGGCCACTGTAGGAGCGAGCTTGCTCGCGAAAATCGTCAACGATAACGCTGGTCGTCTGACACCCCGTGGCGATCTTGCGTTTTTCGCGAGCAAGCTCGCTCCTACAGTGCAGGTGTATTTGGAGAACTGTGAAATGAAGCCAATCCCGCGCATCGCCCTGATCGGCGAATGCATGATCGAACTGCAACACCGCGCCGACGGCAGCCTGCACCAGAGCTTCGGCGGCGACACCCTGAACACCGCCATCTACCTGCGCCGCGAACTGGGGGCAGACAGCACGGTGGACTACGTCACCGCCCTGGGCGATGACAGCTTCAGCGATGCCATGTGCGCGCAATGGGCCTCCGAAGGCCTTGGCCTGCAGCGAGTCCAGCGCTTGCCGGGCCGTCTGCCGGGGTTGTACTGCATCCAGACCGATGCCAATGGCGAGCGCAAATTCCTCTACTGGCGCAACGAAGCGGCGGTGCGCGATTGCTTCACTACCCCTGGGGCGGAACCGATCCTGGCGGCCCTGCCGGGCTACGATGTGCTGTATTTGAGCGGGATCACCCTCGCGGTGTTGGGTGAAGTCGGGCGTACACGCCTGCTGGCTGTGTTGGTCGAAGCCCGTCAGCGGGGTGCCAGAGTGGTGTTCGACAACAACTACCGGCCACGTCTTTGGGCCAGTGTCGAAGCCGCCCGCGAGGCTTACCGGCAGGTGCTGGAGCATGTGGATCTGGCCTTGCTGACCGAGGACGACGAACGTGCCTTGTTCGGCTATGCCGACGGCGATCAGGTGTTTGCGGCCTATCCGGGGGTTGATGAAGTGGTGCTCAAGCGCGGCGCGGATGACTGCCTGATTCGCCAAAGCGGCCAGCGTTTCGCGGTGCCGGCGATCGTGGTTGAGAAGGTGGTGGACACCACGGCGGCGGGGGATTCGTTCAGTGCGGCTTACCTGGCCAGCCGGCTGCGCGGTGGTTCGCCGCAAGAGGCGGCTTTGGCTGGGCATTGGCTGGCGAGCCGGGTGATCCAGGTTCCGGGTGCGCTGATTCCCAGGGATTGAGGGTGTAAGGCCGCCTGCGGCGGATCGCGGGCAAGCCCGGCTCCCACATTTGGCCGGGTTCACACCTTCCAGTGTGGGAGCTGGCTTGCCTGCGATAGCGGCCTTGAGCCAAGCGCTCAGTCGCGGTAGAACACCTGCACCAGGTGGTAACCAAACTTACTCTTGATCGGCCCGTGTACCACCCGTAGGGGTTTCTTGAAAATCACCGCATCGATCACCCCGACCATTTGCCCCGGCCGCACTTCACCGAGGTCGCCGCCGCGCTTACCGGACGGGCAGGTGGAGAATTTCTTGGCCAGCACATCAAAGGCTTCGCCCTTGGCAATACGCTGCTTGAGCTGTTCGGCTTCCTCGCTGGTCTTCACCAGGATGTGGCGGGCTTGGGCTTTCATTGGGCAGTTACCTTGCAACGGTCGGGCTTGAAGGCGCGGGATTATGCATCAACTTGGCCTTTGACGCCGATCATGCTGCGGATTTTCGTGGCCAACTGGTCGATGGAAAATGGCTTGGCCACCATGTCCATGCCGTCTTCCAGGAAACCCTGGCGCTCGGCGGCGGTTTCGGCGTAGCCGGTCATGAACAGCACCTTGAGCTCGGGGCGGTGCTGGCGGGCGATTTCCGCCAGTTGCCGACCGTTCATGCCGGGCAGGCCGACATCGGTCACCAGCAAATCCACCCGCAGATCGGATTCGAGCAACGGCAGCGCCGCTCGCGCATCTGCGGCCTGGTGGGCGGTGTAGCCCAGCTCATCGAGCAGGTTGATCACCAGCATGCGCACCGCCGCATCGTCCTCGACCACCACCACGGCTTCGCCATCGCGCGCCACTGGAGCTTCCATCGGGCTCTGGGGCTGGGGTTTTTTCAGTGCGGTGCCGTGCAGGCGCGGCAGGTACAAGCGCACACAGGTGCCTCGGCCCGGCTCGCTATGGATCGTGACGTGGCCGCCGGATTGCTGGGCAAAGCCATAAATCATCGACAACCCCAGCCCGGTGCCCTGGCCGATGGGCTTGGTGGTGAAAAACGGGTCGAAGGCCTTGGCCAGGATTTTCGGGGTCATGCCGGCGCCGTTGTCGCATACGCCGAGCATCACGTAGTCGCCGGCCTTGACCGGTTCCAGGGTGGTGATATCGGTGCCGTCGAGGTAGCTGTTGGCTGTCTCGATGCTCAGTTGCCCGCCATCGGGCATGGCGTCGCGGGCGTTGATCACCAGGTTGAGCAGGGCATTTTCCAGTTGGCTGGCGTCGGTGTTGACCGGCCAGATGTCGTTGCCCAGTTTTACCTTGAGGTCGATATGGGCGCCTTTGGTACGCCGGAACAGCTCTTCCAGGGACGCCACCAACTGATTGGGGTCCAGGGGCCGCCGATCCAGCGACTGGCGCCGGGAGAAGGCTAGCAGGCGGTGGGTCAGGGCGGCCGCACGATGGGCCGAGGACACGGCGGCATCGGTGAAACGAGCGATCTCATCGCTGCGCCCGGCAGCGATGTAGCGCTGCATCAGGTCCAGGCTGCCAATGATCCCGGTGAGCATATTGTTGAAGTCGTGGGCGATACCGCCGGTAAGCTGGCCGACCGCTTCCATTTTTTGCGCATGGCGCAACGCATCTTCGGCGCGCTCGCGTTCGAACATCTCGTTTTGCAGGCGCTGGTTGGCTTCGGCCAGGGCCTGGGTGCGCTGGGCCACGCGCTCTTCGAGGTTATCGTTGAGATGGCGCAGGGCCTCTTCGGTGAGTTTGCGCTCGGTCTCGTCGATCACAAAGATGTAGAAGCCATTGACCGAGCCATCGGCGCTGAAGCGCGGCAGGTATTTCATCAGTGCGTGCCGGGGCCGGCCATCGCGATGGGGGGAGATGGTGATGAAGCTGCAGGCCTTGCCCTTGAGCGCGGCGGCGATTTTATCGGCGCGCCCGGCATACACTTCGGCGCCGATCACTTCGCGAATGCTCTTGCCATACAGTTCTTGCGGAGTCAGGCCGTACCAGTCGAGGTAGGCGCTGTTGTTCAGGCGAAAGCGTTCTTCGTGGTCGACATAGCCGATCAGCACGGGCATGGCGTTGATGATCAGTTGCAGCTCGGTCTGGCTCTGGCGCAGGGCCTGTTCGGTGTGCTTGCGTTCGGTCAGGTCCAGCGCTGCGCCGAGAAAACGCACCGGCCGGCCATGATGATCCTTGTAGCAGCGGCCACGGGCAAACACCCAGCGTACCTGGCCGTCTGCCTGGAGCAGGCGATATTCCTCGGCGTATTCGGTGCCATGGGTAATGCAATGCTTGATGCTGCGCGCCACCATGCCACGGTCTTCCGGGTGCACGCCTTGCAGGTAGTCGCTGATGGGCAATTGGTGGGCGTTGAGCGGATCGACCCCATGCAGCTGGGCAAAATGGCTGTCGGCAATAAAGTTGTCTTCGCTGATATCCCAGTCCCAGGTGCCCACCGCGTCGGTGGCGGCCAGGGCCAGTTGCAAGCGCTGCTCGGTGTTGTGCTGGGCCTTGAGGCTGGCTTCGGAACGTTGCTGCAGCTCCTCGGCCAGTTGCCGGCGTTCGTTGGTTTCAATGGCGGTCACCAGGATCCCGGCAACCCGGCCACGTTCGTCGCGGATCGGGCTGTAGGTCAGGTCCAGCCAGATTTCCGTATCGCGGTGGTTGCGCTGCAGGACAAAACGCTGCTCGCTGAAGGTGCGCACCTGGCCGGTCAATACGGCGCTGTAGATCGGCGCGGTGAAGTGTTGCAGCTCCGGCCAGACCGCGTGTGTCGGCTGGCCGAAAGCCTGGGGGTGTTTGTTGCCGGCCAGCAGGGCAAACCCGTCGTTGTAGATTTGCGTGAGTTCGTCGCCCCACAGCAACAACATTGGCATCGGCGAGTGGATGACAATATCGATTGCCGTGCGCAGGCTTTGCGGCCAGTGGCTGGCATCACCGAGGGGGCTTGTGGCCCAGTCCAGCCGTGCGATCAGGGCCGCGGCCTGGCTGCCGGTGGGTGATCCGTTCATGTAAGTGTCCCGCGCGTAACGCTTGAAGAATGACAGAAGCCGATTATCCCGTGCTGCGGAAACGGCTGACTACCCCTCGAAAAATAGCATGCTTGAGGGGTTTATCTTCAAATGAGTGCATTGACGCTGAAACCTTTCATCTTTTTATCCCAGCTCCGGCCGGTTGCGAAACTGCTCCAGGGCTTCGGGGTTGGCCAGGGCATCGGTGTTTTTCACCGGTTCCCCGTGTACGACGTTTCTTACCGCAAGCTCGACGATCTTGCCGCTGATGGTGCGCGGAATATCACTGACGCCGAGGATTTTTGCCGGCACGTGGCGCGGCGTGGTGTTGGCGCGGATCACCTCGCGGATCTGCTGTTCCAGGGCGGCGTCCAGGTGTTCGCCGTCATTGAGGCGCACAAACAGCACCACGCGCACATCGTCCTGCCAGCGTTGACCGATGGCCAGGCTTTCCAGGACCTGCGGGACTTTTTCTACCTGGCGGTAAATCTCCGCCGTGCCGATGCGTACGCCCCCCGGGTTGAGCACCGCATCCGAACGCCCATGGATCAGCAGGCTGCCATTGGGCCGTTGTTCGGCATAGTCGCCCTGGGCCCACACGCCGGGGAACTGGCTGAAATACGAGGCGCGCAGCTTGTCCCCGTGGGGGTCATTCCAGAGGCCGATGGGCATGGCCGGGAAGTGCCGGGTACACACCAGTTCGCCTTTGTCGCCAATCAGCGGCCGGCCCTGGTCGTCCCACACTTCGATTGCCATCGCCAGGCTCTTGCATTGCATCTCGCCGCGCCTTACCGGCAGCACGGGGTTGCCGATCACGAAGCAGGAGACGATATCGGTGCCCCCCGACATCGACGACAGACACAGCTCCTGCTTGATCTCGCGGTACACATAGTCGTAGCTCTGGGGCGAGAGCGGCGAGCCGGTCGAGATCAGGCCCTTGAGGCTGCCCAGGTCGTGGCTTGTGCGTGGTTGCAGGCCGGCCTTTTCCAGGGTGGCGAGGAATTTTGGGCTGGTGCCGAACACGCTGATGCGCTCCTGGTCGATCAGGTCAATCAGACGCTCTGGCCCGGGGTGAAACGGCGAGCCGTCATACAGCACCGCCGTGGCGCCAATGGCCAATACCGAGACCAGCCAGTTCCACATCATCCAGCCGCAGGTGGTGTAGTAGAACAGGCAGTCGTCGCGCGACAGGTCGGCGTGCAGGCCGTGCTCCTTGAGGTGGGTCAGCAGCACGCCGCCGGTGCCGTGGATGATGCACTTGGGCACGCCGGTGGTGCCGCTGGAGTAGAGGATGTACAGCGGATGGTCGAAGGGTACGGCGGCAAACTGCGGTTCGCCGCCTGGGCGGTAGAAGTCCCCCCACAGGGTTACTTCGGCCTGGGTCTGGTAGTCGTCGACACGCGCTTCGGGCCGGGCGTAGGGCACGATGATCAGTTGTTGCAGGGACGGCAGGCGGTCGAGGATTTCGTTGAGCTTGGCGCTCTGGTCGATCAGCTTGCCCGCGTAGCGATAACCGGCGCAGGTGATCAGCACCTTGGGTTCGATCTGGCCGAAGCGATCGATCACCCCTTGGGTGCCGAAATCCGGCGAGGAGCAAGACCAGATCGCCCCCAGGCTGGTGGTCGCGAGCATGCCTACCAGCGTTTGCCAGGTATTGGGCATGCACGCCGCCACCCGGTCGCCCACGCCCACGCCGGCCGCTTGCAGGCTGCGCTGCAGGCCGGCGACGTGGCGAGCCAGTTCGGCATAGGTCAATTGTTCGCGCTGACCGTCTTCGCCGATGGCGACTACGGCGGGGTGCTCATCGCGGCGGCGCAGCAGGTGCTCGGCAAAGTTCAGGGTAGCGCCGGGGAACCACTGGGCACTGGGCATCTGCGCGCCTTCCACCAGCACGGTGCTGGGTGGCGTACGGAACTGCACCTCGAAAAACTCGACAATCGCCGCCCAGAAGGCCGGGCGCTGGTCGATGCTCCATTGGTGCAGGGTGGGGTAATCGTTGATCTGCAACGCGTGGCGATCATTGATAAAGCGCCGGAACTGGTCCATCCGGGTGTTGTGGATGCGTTCCGGGCTGGGTTGCCAGAGGATGTCGGACATAGGCTCGTCTCTTGTTCTTTTCGCAGATGTTTGACACTGCAAAGATCCCAAGGTGGGAGCGGGCTTGCTCGCGAAAGTGGTGGTTCAGTAATGAATAGGTTGACTGACACACTGCTTTCGCGAGCAAGCCCGCTCCCACATTTGGATCGGCGTTGTGCGCAGGATGGGTTTATTGGGCCAGCCAACCTCCATCGATATTCCACGCCGCGCCACGCACCTGGCTGCCGGCCTCGCTGCACAGGAACAGGACCAGTTCGCCCAGTTGCGATGGGGTCACGAATTCCAATGACGGCTGCTTCTCGGCCAGCAGGTCATGCTGGGCCTGCTGCGGGTCAACGCCTGCGGCGATGCGATCATCGATCTGTTTTTGCACCAGCGGCGTCAGCACCCAGCCGGGGCAGATGGCGTTGCAGGTCACATTGCTGGTGGCGGTTTCCAGGCCCACGACCTTGGTCAGGCCGATCACGCCGTGTTTGGCTGCGACATACGCCGCCTTGCCCACCGAGCCGACCTGGCCGTGTACCGAGGCGATATTGATGATCCGCCCCCAACCCTTGGCCTTCATGCCCGGCAGGCTCAGGCGCGTGCTGTGGAACACCGATGAAAGGTTGATGGCGATGATCGAATCCCAGCGCTCCACTGGAAAGTCCTCTACCGCCGCCACATGCTGGATGCCCGCGTTGTTGACCAGGATGTCGATACCGCCGAACTCGCGCTCGGCGTAGGCGACCATCTCGGCGATCTGCGCCGGGTCGCTGACATCGGCCGGGTGGTGGCCGACCTTGCCGCCAAAGGCTTGCACCTGGGCGATCACCGCGCTGGCATCGCCGAAACCGTTGAGGATCAGGTTGGCGCCGGCTTTGGCCAGGCTCAGGGCAATGCCCAGGCCGATGCCGCTGGTGGAGCCGGTGACCAGGGCGGTCTTGCCGTTCAATGTCGTCATGAAAACCTCACACAATGCCGGTGGCGTAGAAAGTACCGATCACCACGAACACCGCGAGGGTCTTGATGATCGTGATGCCGAAAATATCCTTGTAGGCTTCGCGGTGGGTCAGCCCGGTGACCGCCAGCAGCGTGATCACCGCGCCATTGTGCGGCAGGGTGTCCATGCCGCCGCTGGCCATGGCTGCGACGCGGTGCAGCACTTCCAGGGGGATATTGGCTGCATGGGCTGCCGAAATAAAGCTCTCGGACATCGCCGCCAGGGCGATGCTCATGCCGCCGGAGGCAGAGCCGGTGATACCGGCCAGCAGAGTCACGGTAATCGCTTCGTTGACCAGCGGGTTGGGGATGCCCTTGAGCCAGTCGGCCAATACCAGGAACCCCGGCAGGGAGGCGATGACGGCTCCGAAGCCGTATTCCGAGGCGGTGTTCATCGCCGCCAACAGGGCGCCGCTGACTGCGCTCTTACTGCCTTCGGCCAGCTTGCTCTTGATCGCCGAAAAGCCGAACACCAGGACCATGATGATCCCCACCAGCAACGCGGCCTGCACCGCCCAGATGGCAGTGAGCTTGGCGATTTCCGTGGTGACCGGCGCGCTCATGCCCGGCAGCGCGAGGCTGTGGGTCTTGCCATACCACTGTGGGATCCAGTGGGTGAACAGCAGGTTCATCACCCCCACCAGAATTAACGGTGACAAGGCGATCCACGGGTTGGGCAGGCTCAGGTCTTCGGCGGTTTCCGGCTCGTTGCGCAAGTCGGTGCCATAGCCTTCACCGGCGCGCTGGGCCTTGTTGCGCTGGCGTGCCAGGTACAGCATGCCGGCGCAGAACACAAAGATCGTGCCGATCAAGCCCAGCCAGGGCGCGGCCCAGGCGGTGGTGTTGAAGAACGTGCTGGGGATGATGTTCTGGATCTGCGGCGTGCCGGGCAGGGCGTCCATGGTGAACGAGAACGCGCCCAGGGCGATGGTCGCCGGGATCAGGCGCTTGGGGATATTGCTCTGGCGGAACATCTCGGCGGCAAACGGGTACACCGCAAACACCACCACGAACAGCGACACGCCGCCGTAAGTCAGCAGGGCGCAGACCAGCACGATCACCAGCATCGCTTGGCGGGTGCCGAGCAAGCGGATGGCCGCTGCCACGATCGAGCGCGAAAAGCCCGACAGCTCGATCAACTTGCCGAACACCGCGCCGAGCAAGAACACCGGGAAATACAGTTTGATAAAACCGACCATTTTTTCCATGAACACCCCGGTAAACGCAGGGGCGACGGCGGAAGGGTCGGTGAGCAGGACGGCGCCGAGGGCGGCGATGGGGGCAAACAGGATGACGCTGTAGCCACGGTAGGCAGCCAGCATCAGCAGCGCGAGCGCCGCCAGGGCAATGATCACACTCATGGTGTGTCTCCATCGGATTGTTATTGTTGTGGGGTAAAGCTGTAGGAAGGGGCTATAGCGGGAATTGTGCCAAGTTTGTAACTCATTGATATATAAGGATAATTAAAGATTTTTGTGATTGGTTTTCGAGTCTTGTCTCTATATCAAGACAAACGAAGTTCCAATGTGGGAGCGGGCTTGCTCGCGAAAGCGGTGTGTCAGCCAATGATTTTGTTGCTGATAGGCCGCTTTCGCGAGCAAGCCCGCTCCCACAATGGGATTGTCTTGGTTTTGGGATGTGTGTCTCTTTATTGAGATTGGGCGATGCCCAACGCCACCATTTTCTTGTACAGCGTCGAGCGCCCCAGCCCCAGCCGCTTGGCCGCCTCCACCACATTACCCTCGCACTGACGCAATGCTGCAGCGATCAACTGCCGGTCAAAGCGCTCCCGCGCCATGCTGAAGGTTTCGACTTCAACGGGTGCCACGGCATCGCGTTCCACCGGGCTGAACGTACCGATTGCTGCGCGAATCTCCCGCGCATCCAGCACCAGATCATCACTGAGCAAGGCGGCCCGCTCCAGCACGTTGCGCAATTCGCGGATGTTCCCCGGCCAGGCATGCTGGGCCAGCAACGCCAGGGCTTCGCGGTCCAGTTCATGCTGGCTGCGCAGTTCTTCAAGGATCGCTTCACTCAACGCCGGGATGTCATCCAGGCGTTCTCGCAGGGGCGGGACCTGGATTGGCAACACGTTGAGGCGGTAGTACAAGTCGGCGCGAAATTCGCCGCGCTTGATCGCGGCTTCCAGGTCGGTGGAGGTCGCGGCGATCACGCGCACGTCGCTGTGGATCATCTCGTTGGAGCCCACCGGCTCAAACTCTTTTTCCTGCAACACCCGCAGCAGTTTGCTTTGCAGGGGCAAGGGCATGTCGCCGATTTCATCGAGAAACAACGTCCCGCCCTGGGCGATTTGCAGTTTGCCGGGGCGGCCCTTGCGGTCGGCACCGGTGAATGCGCCGGGCGCGGTGCCGAAGAACTCGGCTTCCAAAAGGTCGTGGGGGATGGCGGCACTATTGATGCTGACAAAGGCTTTATTGGCGCGCGGCGAGGCACCATGGATGGCCTGGGCCAGCAGCTCCTTGCCGGTGCCGGTCTCGCCCAGCAGCAACACCGGTGACTCGGCGCTCGCACTGCGCCTAGCGCGGCGCTTGACTTCCAGGCTGGCGGCGCTGGTGCCGATAAAGTGCGCAAAGTTGTATTTGCTCTGGCGTGAGCGCAGCAGCGAACGGGTCGAGGCCAGTTCCTGTTGCATGCTCAGGTAGCGCTCGATCATCGGCGAGAGGTTGCGTAACTCATCGAACAGGGCAAAGCCGATGGCGCCGATCACCTTGCCGGCATCGTCGTGGATCGGCAGGCGCATCACCACCAGCGGGCCTTTGGGCGTGTCCTGGATATCCAGGAGGATCGGTTGGTCACTGCGTACCACCTGGCGCAGCAGGCTGTTGGAAATGACCTGTTCGCAGGGTTGGCCGATGGCCTGGTCAGCGCTTTTCAGGCCAAAGCGCTTGGCGTAGCGCTCGTTCATCCACACGATATTGGCGTCGCGGTCGACAATCACAGTGCCTTCGCTGGACTGCTCGATGATTTCGAACAGGGACTGGATCGCCAGGCCGCGAACGTGCTGGTAGTCCTTGAGGCTTTCGCTGGTGTTCATGCTGGCGCCGCCAATAAAAAGGTGAATAGGATCACGCCGCCCCTTGTAGGCGCGAGCTTGCTCGCGAAAAACCTGAGGACGCCTCGGGGTGGCAGGCTTTTCGCGTTATCGTTAACGATCTTCGCGAGCAAGCTCGCTCCTACAAGGGCAGTTGTGTGGCTGCGAGCAGTTCTTGGGTGTAGGGATGTTGTGGTGAGTCGAACAGCTCCTGGCTCGGGCCGCGCTCGACCACCTGGCCATCTTTGATCACGACCATATCGTGGGCCATGGCCCGCACCACGGCCAGGTCATGGCTGATAAACAGGTAGGTCAGGCCGTACTTTTCCTGCAGTTCACGCAGCAGCGTCACGACTTGTTTTTGCACGGTGCGGTCCAGGGCCGAGGTGGGCTCGTCCAGCAGCATCAAGGCCGGGCGCAGTACCAGCGCGCGGGCAATGGCGATGCGCTGGCGCTGGCCACCGGAAAATTCGTGGGGGTACCGATAGCGGCTGGCCGGGTCGAGGCCCACATCCTGCAGCACCTTGATCACCTGCGCGTCACGCTCCTGCAGGCTGCAGGGTGCGTGTACCTCCAAACCTTCGCTGATGATCTGGTGCACAGACATGCGCGGGCTGAGGCTGCCGTAGGGGTCCTGGAATACCACCTGCATCTGCTTGCGCCAGGGCCGCATCTGCTTCTGGCTCAGGCCATCGAGGGCCTCGCCCTGGAAGCGGATGCTGCCGCTGGAGTCCAGCAGGCGCAGGATCGCCTGGCCCAGGGTGGACTTACCGCAGCCAGACTCGCCGACGATACCCAAGGTCTTGCCCCGTTGCAGGTCCAGGCTGATGCCGTCCACCGCCTGCAGGTACTGCTTGCGTTGGAACAGCCCGCCACCGATGGGGAAGCGCACACTCAAGCTGTCGACCTGCAAGACGTTCTCGCGTTGATCCTGGCCCAGCGCCGTGCCGACCGGTTCGGCATCCAGCAAAAGGCGGCTGTAGGGGTGTTGCGGGGCACTGAACAGGGTTTGGCAGTCGGCCTGCTCAACAATTTCCCCGGCCTGCATCACGCACACGCGCTGGGCAATGCTGCGCACCAGGTTGAGGTCATGGCTGATCAACAGCAAGGACATGCCCAGGCGTTGCTGCAAGGATTTGAGCAACTGCAGGATCTTGCGCTGCACCGTCACATCCAGCGCGGTGGTTGGTTCGTCGGCGATCAGCAATTCCGGCTCGCACGCCAGGGCCATGGCAATCATCACCCGCTGGCGCTGCCCGCCCGACAACTGATGGGGGTAGGACTTAAGACGCTCCTGGGGGTTACGGATGCCCACCAGGTCCAGCAGTTCGAGGATACGAGCCTGGGCCGCCTTGCCGGCGAGGCCCTTGTGCAGCAGCAGGGTTTCGCCGATCTGCTTTTGGATGCTGTGCAGGGGGTTGAGGGAGGTCATCGGCTCCTGGAAGATCATCGCGATGCGGTTGCCGCGCAGTTTTTGCAGGGCGCTGGGCCCGGCGCCGATCAACTCTTGACCGCGGTAACGCACCGAGCCGCTGCTCGCGGTACCGGCCTGGGGCAGCAATTGCAGGATCGAATGGGCGGTCACCGACTTGCCCGAACCGGATTCGCCCACCAGCGCCAGGCACTCGCCGGGGCGGATATCCAGGGACAGATTGCGCACCACGGTCTGGCCGCTGAAGGCGACGCACAGGTTGCGGATCTCGATCAGGTTGTCGCTCATACGGATTCACTCATGAACGTGGGTCGAAGGCATCTCGCAACGCCTCGCCGATAAATACCAGCAGCGACAGAATCAGTGCCAGGGTGAAAAACGCTGTTAATCCCAGCCAAGGCGCCTGCAGGTTCTGCTTGCCCTGGGCGATCAATTCACCGAGGGACGCGCTGCCTGCCGGCATACCGAAGCCGAGGAAATCCAGGGCGCTGAGGGTGGAAATCGCCCCGGTCAGGATAAAGGGCAGGTAGCTCAAGGTGGCCGTCATCGCGTTCGGCAGGATATGCCGGCGGATGATCTTGCCGTCACCCAGGCCCAGGGCACGTGCGGCTTTGACGTATTCCAGGTTGCGCCCGCGCAGGAACTCGGCGCGGACCACATCCACCAGGGCCAGCCAGGAAAACAGCGCCATGATCCCCAGCAGCCACCAGAAGTTGGGCTCGACAAACCCCGAGAGAATAATCAGCAGGTACAGGACCGGCAGCCCCGACCACACTTCGAGGATGCGCTGGCCGAGCAGGTCGACCCAGCCGCCGTAATAGCCCTGCAAGGCGCCGGCGGCGATGCCGATGGTGGCGCTGATCGCGGTCAGCGCCAGGGCGAACAGGATCGACACCCGCGCACCGAAGATCACCCGCGCCAGCACGTCCCGGGATTGGTCGTCGGTTCCCAGCCAGTTCACCGTGGACGGCGGGCTGGGGGCAGGGCGGGTCAGTTCGTAGTTGGGCGTGTCATCGCTGAAGGGGATTGGCGGGAACAGCATCCAGCCGCCGTCCTTCTTGATCAGTTGCTGCACGTAGTCGCTGCGGTAGTCGGCCTGGAACGGCAGTTGCCCGCCGAACTGCTGCTCGGTGTAGCGCTTGAACACGGGGAAGTACAGTTCGTCCTGGTAGCTGAGCACCAGTGGTTTGTCGTTGGCGATCAGCTCGCCACCCAGGGTCAGGATAAACAGCCCGATAAACAGCCACAGCGACCACCAGCCGCGGCGGTTTTGCTTGAAACGTTCGAAGCGCCTGCGGGCCACGGGAGACAGATTGAGCATCAGGCGTTCCTCGCGGCGAAGTCGATACGCGGGTCTACCAGGGTGTAGCAGAGGTCGCCGATCAGTTTTATCAAGAGGCCGAACAGGGTGAAGATAAACAGCGAGCCGAAGACCACGGGATAGTCCCGCGACACGGCGGCCTCGTAACTCATGCGGCCGAGGCCGTCGAGGGAGAAAATCACTTCGATCAGCAAGGAACCGGCGAAGAACACACTGATAAACGCCTGGGGGATTCCGGAGATCACCAGCAGCATGGCGTTGCGAAATACATGGCCGTAGAGCACGCGGCGCTCGCTCAGGCCCTTGGCCCGTGCCGTGACCACGTACTGGCGCGTGATTTCATTGAGGAACGAGTTTTTGGTGAGAATGGTCAAGGTGGCGAACCCGCCGATCACCAGTGAGGTGACGGGCAACACCAGGTGCCAGAAGTAATCAGCGATCTTGCCAACGGTGCTCAGTTGCTCGAAGTTCTCCGACACCAGGCCGCGCACCGGGAACCAGTTCAGGGTGGTGCCGCCGGCGAAGACCACGATCAAAAACATCGCAAACAGGAACGCCGGCATCGCGTAGCCGATGACGATGGCGGTACTGCTCCAGACATCAAAACTGCTGCCATGGCGCACCGCCTTGCGGATCCCCAGTGGGATCGACACCAGGTAGGTGATCAGCGTCGCCCAGAGGCCGAGGGACACGGTCACTGGCAGTTTTTCCAGGATCAGGTCGGTCACTGTGGCGCCGCGAAAGAAGCTGTTGCCGAAGTCCAGTTGGGCATAGCTCTTGAGCATCAGCCACAGGCGTTCGTGGGCTGGTTTGTCGAAGCCGTATTGTTTTTCGATGTCCTTGATCAGTTTCGGGTCAAGGCCGCGGCTGGCTCGCGAGCCGCTGCTGACGCCGTCGCCGGACGACCCGCCGACGCTTGCGCCGCCGATGCCTTGCAGATGGGCGATGGCCTGTTCCACCGGCCCGCCGGGCGCGGCCTGGACGATCACAAAGTTCACCAGCAGGATGATCACCAGGGTCGGGATGATCAGCAGCAGGCGCCGCACGATATAGGCAAACATCAGTGGGCACCTCGCGACTTGCTCAGTTGGGCTTTCATCTGCTCATTGGTCAGGGGTGTCGGGCTGACTTCCCACCACGATTCCAGCGCCTCGTCGTTGCTGGCTTCGATGGCCGGGCGGCCGAAGCGGTTCCACCAGGCCGCCGAGGTGCCGGGCGGGTAGTAATTGGGGATCCAGTAGTAATTCCATTGCAGCACCCGATCCAGGGCATGGGCGTAGCTGAGCATCTGCGTCTGGGTGGTGGCGCGCACCAGGCCGGTGATCAGGGTGTCGACCGCCGGGTTTTGCAGGACGAAGTAGTTGTTGGCGCCTCGGTCGAACGCCGCGGCTGAGCCGAAGTAGTTGTACAACTCAAGGCCCGGCGAGGTGGTGACAGGGAAACCGGTGACGATCATGTCGTAGTCGCGGCTCATCAGCCGGTTGACGTACTGCGAGGAGTCGATGCGTCTGATGTTCAGGGTGATGCCGATCTGCGCCAGGTTGCGCTTATAGGGCAGCAGCAGGCGTTCGAGGCCGTTTTGCACATTGAGGAAAGTGAACTCCAGCGGCTCGCCGGCGGCATTCACCAGTTTGTCGCCCTTGGGCGTCCAGCCTGCTTCTTCCAGCAGGGCCAGGGCTTGCAACTGCTTGTCGCGAATCATCCCGGTGCCGTCGGTGGTGGGCGCCTTGAACACCTGGGTGAACACTTCGTCGGGGATTTGCCCGCGCAAGGGTTCGAGAATCGCCAGCTCCTGGGCGTCTGGCAGTTGCGTCGCGGCCAGCGGGCTGTTGGAAAAGTAGCTTTGCTGGCGGATGTACAGGTTGCGCATCATCTGCCGGTTGGCCCACTCGAAATCCCAGAGCATGGCCAGGGCCTGGCGCACACGGCGGTCCTGGAACATCGGTTTTTGCAGGTTGAACACGTAGCCCTGGGAGTTTTGCGGCGCATCCTTGGCCAAGTGCGCCCGTTGCAGGCGGCCATCATCCAGGGCCGGGCCGTTGTAGCCGATGGAATAGCCGGTGGCGGAAAACTCACGGTTGAAATCGTAGGCGCCGCCACGCAGGACCTGGCGGGCGACTTCGGTATCGCCGAAGTATTCCAGGCTCAGGCGATCGAAGTTGTACAGGCCGCGGTTGACGGGCAGGTCCTTGCCCCACCAATCGGGGTCGCGCTGGAAGGTGATGGTGCTGCCGGAATTGATCTTGCTGACCTTGTACGGGCCGCTGCCCAGCGGTGCTTCATAACCGCCGCCATTGGCGAAGTCGCGGCTCTTCCACCAATGTTCGGGGAGTACCGGCAGGGTCGCGACATCCAGGGGCAGGGTACGGTTTTCATTGCTGGAGAAGTCAAAGCGCACTTGCAAGGGGCCTTCGACCTCGACGCGCTTGACGTCGGCAAACAGCGTGCGAAAGCGCAGGCTGCCCTGGGTCATCAGCAGGTTGAAGCTGTAGCTTACATCTTGGGCGGTGATCGGCTTGCCGTCGGCAAACCGCGCCTTGGGGTTGAGGAAAAACCGCAGGTAAAGGCCATCCTCGGCGCGCTCCATCTTTTCAGCCACCAGGCCGTAGACGGTATAGGGCTCATCCAGCGAGCGGTAGGCCAGGGGCGAATACACCCAGCCGTCCAGTTGGCTGACGCCGATGCCTTTGTCGATATACGGCAGCACATGGTCGAAGCGGCCGACTTCGAGGGCCGAACGCTTGAGGCTGCCGCCCTTGGGTGCTTCGGGGTTTACATAGTCGAAATGACTGAAACCGGCAGGGTACTTGGCGGGCTCGCCGTAGACAGTCAGTGCATGTTGAGGGGCCGCGAACGAGACAGTGCTCGCCAGCAGCAGGGCCAGGGTAGAACCAACCAACGTGAGGAAGTCCAGTCGCATTATCAGCCTTGGGCGCCGGGTGAAGAAGGAAGGGGACTTGTACCCTAACCGCGTGCGGGTCGCCAGTCACCCTGCTGCCACACAAACACAACGGCCCACCAAGAGGCGGGCCGTTGTGTTTTGCAAAGACGGGGATCAGTCCTGGCGGCTGGTCACTTCCAGCAGGTGATAACCGAACTGGGTTTTCACTGGGCCTTGCACGGTGTTGACCGGGGCGCTGAATACGACATTGTCGAATTCCTTGACCATTTGGCCTGGGCCGAACGAACCCAGGTTGCCGCCATCACGGCTCGATGGGCAGCTGGAGTTGGCTTTGGCGATTTCTGCGAAATCAGCGCCGCCTTCGATCTGGGCTTTGAGTTCGTTGCACTTGTCTTCGGTGGCAACCAGGATGTGACGGGCGGTAGCTTTGGGCATGGTGGGTAACTCCTTGAATAAAAAAGGTGAGCGTACCGGATTCAGGCGGTTATTTCCCGGCAAAGTTCCACTGAATTATCGGGTCGGGTTCAGGCATCGGAGAATGTAGCTGGAGTGCCTGTTATAGGCAGGGGATCGGTTTGTTGTGGCGAGCGGGCTTGCCCCGCGCTGGGCTGCGCAGCGGCCCTAAAACTTACAGCCTCGGTTTATCTGAAAAACCGCAGCGGGCTTAATGGGGCTGCTGCGCAGCCCAGCGCGGGGCAAGCCCGCTCGCCACAACAAGCCCGCTTGGCACAATATGCCTGCTTGGCACAATAAGGCCGTTACCATTCAACGGCACGACCAGTTCGCTTACGCAGACCCCAGTGTTTTCTGAGCACGCAGGCGTGCGGCCGCTTCACGCAGCAATTGCTCGGTGCCGTCCCACCCCAGGCAGCCGTCGGTCACCGAAACGCCGTAGCGCATCGACGGGCTGAGGGGTTGGCAGCCTTCGAACAGATGGCTTTCCAGCATCATGCCGATCAATGAGGTGTCACCCTGCAAGCGTTGCTCCAGCACGTCATTGAATACCCCAGGCTGGCGCATCGGGTCCTTGCCGCTGTTGGCATGGCTGCAATCGACCATGATCCGCGTGGCCACTTTGCTTTTGGCCAGGTCGGTCTTGACCTGGGCCACGCTCTGGCGATCGTAGTTCGGGCCACGGTGGCCGCCACGCAATACCAGATGGGTATCGGCGTTGCCCGGGGTCTGGATGATCGCCGGGTGCCCCTGGCTGTCGACGCCGAAGTGGCGGTGCGGGTGAGCCGCAGAGCGCATGGCGTCACAGGCGATGGCCACGCCGCCGTCGGTGCCGTTCTTGAAGCCCACGGGCATGCCCAGGCCGCTGGCCATTTCCCGGTGGATCTGCGATTCGGTGGTACGGGCGCCGATGGCGACCCAACTGAGCACGTCATCGAAGTAACCGGCGGCCATCGGCTGCAGCAGCTCGGTGGCAACCGGCAAGCCCAGGCGCAGCATTTCGCGCATCAATTCCCGCGACAGCGTGAGGCCGGCGGCCATGTCATCGCTGCCATCGAGGTGCGGGTCGTAGGCCAGGCCTTTCCAGCCGATGGTGGTGCGCGGTTTTTCGACGTAGGCGCGGATCACCAGGAGCATCTGGTCACTGACGTCATTGGCCAGCTTTTTCAGATTGCGCGCGTATTCCATGGCGGATTCGGGATCATGGATCGAGCAGGGGCCGACGATGATCAGCAGGCGGGAGTCTTCACCCTTGAGAATCGCGCGGATGGCTTGGCGATGAGCGTTGACTTGCTCGGTCAGGAACGGGCTCAGGGGCAACTGATGCTTGAGCTCAAGGGCGCTGGGCAAGCGCTGGGTCAGTGCTTCATTGGCGCTGGCAAGGGTGGTGACGGGCAGGGCGGCGATGGATGAGTTCATGGTTTCTGCTTCCTGGGCAAGCGGCGGGCTGTTCCCGCACGCTCTGCCCTACTGGGGTGTTCGACAATTGGCCGTATTGGCTGCGTGTGTTGGCTTGCCACCAATAGGTGACCGATCGGAGGCGGCAGGCTGTCCCGAACGGAGCTTGCTAAATCGCCAGGCGGTGCAGGTGTCGTAACGGTAATAAGTGGAGTAGTTCATGGTGTGATTTCCTTTAAGTTCGGTGTGTAGCAAAAATTGTTCAGGGCTGAAAAAACAAAACCCCCGGTCGGGGAGCCGACCGGGGGTTAGATTTCTCTGGCAGGCGACCCCTTGAGTAGTGGGCGCCGATTTCAGGTATCAGGCGCGCCAGTGGCTAAACCAATACCCAAAATAAAAGCTGACCAGTGCGCTCAAACCGTTCACGCGGGTAGCCACGACCGAACGCTGTGCGTTGGCAGTAGGGCAAGCCTGGGTGAGGGTGAGTTGCAACATGGTGTTTCTCCAAATGATGGGGTGGAGCTTAACTGAGGCATGGCGGTGGATTCAATCAGTAATTTCTATCGCGATGAGGGGCTTACCACTATGGGGGGTGTCCCGATATGCTGGATGGATACTCACAATGATAGCCAGGACGCGACCATGACCACCTTGACCCTTGCCAGTGCCCAAACCTGTGCCATCGCTGGCGACCTGTCGGGCAATATCCAGCGTCACCTGGCATTTATGGTCGCGGCCGCCGAGCAGGGGGTGCAACTGCTGGTATTTGCGGAATTGTCCCTGACCGGCTACGAGCCTGCGCTGGCGGCGGGGTTGGCGATTGCGCCGGACAATGCAGTGCTGGCGCCCCTGCGGGAGCTGGCGCGTGAGCTGCGCATGACGGTGGTGGTTGGCATGCCGATTCGCGTGCCGTCGAGCAGCGGGGTGCTGATTGGTGCGCTGGTGTTGGCGGCGGATGGTTCTATGGCGGTCTACAGCAAGCAGCATCTGCATCCTGGCGAAGAGGCGGCATTTACGGCAGGTTCGGGTGGAGAGGCGTTGGCGTGGGGTGAGGATCGGATTGCCCTGGCGGTCTGCGCCGACTTTTCCCACGCCAGCCATCCACAGGATGCGGCGAAGCTCGGCGCTACGGTCTATGCGGCCGGTGTCTTGATCAGCGAGGGTGGTTACGCCGCAGACAGTGCGTTGCTTCAGGGATACGCCGCCGAGCACTCGATGGTGGTGTTGATGGCCAATCATGGCGGGCCGTCCGGCGGTTGGGCGTGTGCCGGGCGCAGTGCTATCTGGGGGCCTGATGGCGAGTTGATTGCGGCTGCGCCCGGTATGGGCGATGCCCTGGTAATAGCGCGCAGGGAGGCTGGCAGTTGGAGCGGCTGGCAGGTCATGCTGTGACGTAATGGAGGCCACCGCGATGGCATTCACCCTCAAGGCCGCATCGGACCAGCACCTGGCCTTTGCGCGCACCCTGACACATCAGGCGATGGGCCATTACTATCGGCAGTACGATTTGGCGTGGTCCGATAAAGGCTTCGATACCGCCTGGGCCGGGCGGGAAAATTGGTTGATTTGCCAGGATGACAGGCTGGTAGGGTTTGTCAGTCTGAGCCGGGATGACAACGCGCTATACATTCGCGAGCTGCACATTCTCGATACTTTTCGCCGCCAGGGCGCAGGCAGTTGGGTGCTGGAGCAGATGATTGCCAAGGCGCGTGTCGAAAACCGGGGCTATTTGCGCTTGACGGTATTCAAGACCAATCCGGCAAAAAGGCTGTATCAACGCCAGGGCCTGAGTATCGTCGGTGAAGAGGGTTGTTTCTGGCGCATGGAGTCCGTTTGTCTGCCAGCGCAGTCGTCGCGTTAAACCTCGCGCTCGACTTGAATCGGTGCATACTGCCCTTTAGGAGCCGATCTCCTGATCATTGCCCAGGCTATTTGCCTCGTTAAGGATGATCCCGTCTTTCATGCCCAAAAGGACCGCGACCTTATGGGCTTCCCCACGCCGCCCCTTTTTGCGCCCAGCGAGCACTTGATAGGTGGTCGCCGGGTCCACGCCATGCTCCCTGGCGAATGCCTGGACCGATTTTCCTTGATGTTCCAGCCAGGCTTTGGCTTGTGCAGCGGTACGGATTCCGGGCATAGTTCAAAACCGTTCAAGTTTGTGTAAAACGAGATGACATCGTCACCTCTTGGGGTGTGCCATAAAGGATATTACATCCAAATGAGTGGAATAGGTTCGCGCTTAAGGCAAGAGAGGGAGCGGCTGGGTTTGTCGCAAAAGGTTTTCGGTGAAATAGGAGGCGTGGAGGCTAACGCCCAAGGTCGATACGAAAGCGGTGGTCGCGCGCCCAAGGCTGATTACTTATCGCGCGTTGCAGAGAAGGGTGTCGATATCCTGTTTGTTTTGACAGGGAGCCCCACGCCCATCCAGCTGGAAAACCTGAGCCAGGTCGAAGAAAAGGTTCTGGGCAACTACCGCGCGATGTTTAAAGAGGATCAGGATGCGATCCGCCGGCTGACCAGTACCTTGGCAGAGCATTGCTCTGTGGTGAATGGAAAATCCCCGCCGATCCCCAAGGAATCCTGACCTTTTACCCAGGAAACACCCCCGCCTGCCGCTCGGCAGGCGTTCGTAGTGTATTGAAACTCTATATATATGACGCGTTCAGCTAGGTCTGTGCCGTGGTTTTTTGCTAAGGTGTCCGGCAACCTATAAGACCATTTCGCGAGGTGTCTGCTTGATTAGGGTGCTAGTAGTCGATGACCATGATCTCGTTCGTACAGGCATTACACGAATGCTGGCTGACATCGATGGCCTGCAAGTAGTCGGTCAGGCCGAGTCAGGGGAGGAATCCCTGATCAAAGCGCGTGAATTGAAGCCCGATGTGGTCTTGATGGACGTCAAGATGCCGGGGATTGGTGGTCTTGGCGCTACCTGCAAGTTGTTGCGCAGTCATCCGGATATCAAGGTCGTCGTAGTGACGGTCTGTGAAGAAGATCCTTTTCCCACAAGGCTTCTTCAGGCGGGCGCGGCAGGCTACCTGACAAAAGGTGCAGGGCTCGCGGAAATGGTCCAGGCCATCCGCCTGGTATTCGCTGGCCAGCGTTACATCAGCCCGCAGATTGCCCAACAACTGGCAATCAAGTCGTTTCAGCCGGTCAGTGACTCGCCATTTGATGCCTTGTCCGAGCGCGAAATTCAGATTGCCCTGATGATTGTGGGGTGTCAGAAGGTCCAGTCGATTTCCGACAAGCTCTGCCTGTCGCCGAAAACCGTGAACACCTACCGTTATCGAATTTTCGAGAAGCTATCCATCAGCAGTGATGTGGAACTGACCTTGCTGGCGGTTCGCCACGGCATGGTGGACGCCAGCGCCTGAAATGCAAGCCACTGAAATAACCGCCGCGTTTGACCCGAGTGCATTTCTTGCGACCTGCAGTGGCCGGCCTGGCGTGTATCGCATGTTCGACAGCGAGGCGCGCCTGCTGTACGTCGGCAAGGCCAAGAATCTCAAGAAACGCCTGGCCAGCTACTTTCGCAAGACCGGCCTGGCGCCGAAGACGGCTGCGCTTGTAGGGCGTATCGCCCAGGTCGAAACCACCATCACCGCCAATGAAACCGAGGCGCTGCTGCTAGAGCAGACGCTGATCAAGGAGTGGCGGCCGCCCTACAATATTCTGTTGCGTGACGATAAGTCCTACCCGTACGTGTTTCTGTCGGACGGTGACTTTCCACGCCTGAGCATCCATCGCGGGGCAAAGAAGCGCAAGGGCAAGTATTTTGGCCCTTACCCCAGCGCCGGGGCGATCCGCGAGAGCTTGAGCCTGCTGCAAAAGACCTTTTTCGTGCGCCAGTGCGAAGACAGCTTTTACAAGAACCGTACCCGCCCGTGCCTGCAATACCAGATCAAGCGCTGCAAGGCGCCCTGTGTCGGGCTGGTCGAGCCCCAGGAATATGCCGAAGACGTGCGGCACTCGGTGATGTTCCTTGAAGGGCGCAGCAATGCCCTGGCGGACGAACTGTCCGGCGCCATGGAGCAGGCAGCCAGTGTCCTGGACTTCGAAAGGGCCGCCGAACTGCGCGACCAGGTGTCCTTGTTGCGGCGGGTGCAGGATCAGCAAAGCATGGAAGGTGGCACCGGTGATGTCGACGTGATCGCGGCTTTCGTCAATCCAGGTGGCGCTTGCGTGCACCTGATCAGCGTGCGTGGCGGCCGGGTGCTGGGCAGCAAGAACTTCTTTCCCCAGACGGGAATCGAGGAGGAGGTGGCCGAAGTCATGGCGGCGTTCCTCGGCCAGTACTACGTCAGCAGCCCCGAGCGCGACCTGCCGAGCGAACTGATCGTCAACGTGGTGCATGAGGATTTCCCCGCACTGATCGACGCGATCCATGCATTGCGCGGCCGCGAACTGGACATCAGCCACCGGGTGCGCGGCACCCGTGCGCGCTGGCAACAACTGGCGGTGACCAACGCCGAGCAGGCCCTGAGTGCCCGCCTGGCCAACCGCCAGCATGTGGCCGCGCGTTTTGAAGCGCTGGCTGACGTGCTCAAACTCGACGAGCCGCCGCAACGCCTGGAGTGCTACGACATCAGCCACTCCAGCGGCGAGGCGACGGTGGCATCTTGCGTGGTGTTCGGGCCGGAAGGGCCGATCAAGTCCGATTATCGCCGCTATAACATCGAAGGCGTCACCCCGGGCGACGACTATGCCGCCATGCACCAGGCCTTGACCCGGCGCTTCAGTAAACTCAAGGACGGCGAGGGCAAGCTGCCGGATATCCTGCTGGTGGACGGTGGCAAGGGCCAGTTGTCCATGGCCCGTGATGTACTTAACGAACTGGCGGTGCCCGACCTGATCCTGCTCGGCGTGGCCAAGGGCACGACGCGCAAGGCCGGTTTCGAAACGTTGTACTTGAATGATGCGGCCCATGAGTTCACCTTGAAGGGCGATTCACCGGCGCTGCACCTGATTCAGCAGATCCGTGACGAAGCCCACCGCTTTGCCATTACCGGCCACCGCGCCAGACGTGGTAAAACCCGGCGTACTTCAACCCTGGAAGGGGTTGCAGGGGTAGGGCCAAAACGGCGGCGTGAACTGTTGAAACATTTTGGTGGATTGCAGGAATTGTCCCGTGCCAGCATTGAAGAAATAGCCAAAGCCCCCGGTATCAGTAAAAAGCTCGCTGAGTTGATTTATGCAAACCTACACAGCGAGTAGAATGCCTTCTCACCTCGTAGCCAGTTGTGCCGATGAATATCCCTAATCTGATCACCGTTCTACGCGTCCTGCTCATTCCGATCTTCATTTTGCTGTTTTACCTGCCCTATGAATGGAGCTACATGGCCTCCAGTTCGGTCTTTGCCTTCGCGGCCGCGACCGACTGGCTGGATGGCTACCTGGCACGACGCCTGGAGCAGAGCACGCCGTTTGGCGCGTTCCTTGACCCTGTGGCCGACAAGCTGATGGTCGCCGTGGCATTGGTGCTGCTCGTCCAGGAGCACGGCAACCTGTGGCTGACCCTGCCTGCTGCCGTGATCATCGGTCGCGAGATCGTCGTATCGGCCTTGCGCGAGTGGATGGCCGAAATCGGCGCACGCGCCCACGTAGCCGTGTCCAACATGGGCAAATGGAAAACCGCCGCGCAAATGCTGGCGCTGGTCATCCTGCTGGCCAACCCGTCGAACTTCACCTTCTGGGTGCTGTTGGGCTACGCCTTGCTACTGATCGCCGCCGGCCTGACCCTGTGGTCCATGCTGCAATACCTGCGCGCCGCGTGGCCCCACTTGCGCACGACCGTGGAAAAGAAATAAAACATTTTTGAATCAAGGGCTTGACGTGTGTTCTGGAATCTATAGAATGCACACCACCAAGACGCGGGAATAGCTCAGTTGGTAGAGCACGACCTTGCCAAGGTCGGGGTCGCGAGTTCGAGTCTCGTTTCCCGCTCCAAACATTAAAAAATGGATCTCTGAAAAGAGGTCCATTTTTTTCGTCCCAAGAAAAGTCTTTCTTTGGCTTTTGCTGCGCTCTTCCCTGAAACACTCCTATCCAGTTCTTGTGGGCGCACTTTTCAGTGGGTCAATGCCCGGGCCCATCAGCAACTGGAGCGTACTGCCAAAGAGGTGCGCAAAAACATTGTGTTTCTGGTCGTGGGTCTTAATAGTCCGATCGGACCTAGAGCCTTCCACTTTATTTGGTCGCTGAATCGGCTGATATCACTTGCGACTGCTTAATGCATTCGGACCGGCTGGTTTCCTTGACTGCAAACAACAGGCAGCGCACTGCTTCACGATCCTGCTCTGACAATAAACGGTAGTAGCGGATCAATCGCTCTTCTTCTCGGTCGAGCTGTCGGGGCCGCAGGGATGTACCGAGGGCGGCACGCAGCGTGGGTAAAAACGAAGTATTTAGCATGATCCTGATTCTTCATGAGATGAATGGATATGTGGGCTTCTTGCCCAGAACAACTGAATACATAACGTTTATTGTAAAGAAGGGCTCGTCATTTTTCGTGACTGTCGGGTTTTTCGGACGGGGCCTTCGGAAGCGCTTGGTAAAGACGTAGGAGCGATCTTTCAAGGTCGACTGGATAGTGCTGCGATTGAGCGCAGAGCCCACCAAACTGGCATCCATCGTCGGAGGGGCGGTGCGACAGCGGCACGCAACGCTGAGGCGCTGCGCATGATGGATAACGCCCCCGCGCTTCACCAGGCACACTTGCTGGCACAAGATTGATCTCGATCATCTACCCCACCTGACACACCCTCTATGCTGGCGTTTCCATAAAAGGCCAAGGATGGCTCATGGAGAGCCACCGGCCATGCATTCTCAAGGAAGAGTCAGTCATGCAGTCATTGAAGATTATTTTGTTGTCGTCGGCGTTCAACGGTCTGACCCAACGGGCCTGGCTGGATTTACGTCAGTCGGGGCACGAGCCCAGTGTGGTGTTGTTCACCGATGAAGCCACGGTATGCCGGCAGATCGAGGAGTCGGCGGCGGATCTGGTGATCTGCCCGTTTCTCAAGGACCGCGTACCGCAGCAGCTCTGGAGCAACGCGGACCGCCCGGTGGTGATCATTCATCCGGGGATCGTGGGCGATCGTGGCGCCAGCGCCCTGGACTGGGCCATCACTCAGCAGGTCAGGCGCTGGGGCGTCACCGCGTTGCAGGCGGTGGAGGAGATGGACGCCGGCCCAGTCTGGTCGACCTGTGAGTTCGACATGCCCGCCGATGTGCGTAAATCCGAGTTGTACAACGGTCCGGTGAGTGACGCTGCGCTCTATTGCATCCGTGACGTGGTGGGTAAGTTTGCCAGCGGTTTCGTACCGACGCCACTGGACTACACGCAACCTGACGTTATCGGACGTTTGCAGCCGAACATGAAGCAGGCTGATCGCACCTTCGGTTGGTACGATTGCGCCCGGTTCATCAAACGCAATATCGATGCGGCCGACGGCCAGCCCGGTGTGTTGGCGAGTCTCGCCGGCGGGCAGTATTACCTGTATGACGCGCACCTGGATTCGCGCCGCGGTACGCCGGGGGAAATCCTCGCGGTGCAGGATGACGCGGTATTGGTCGCGACCGGCGATCACAGCCTGTGGATCGGCTCACTCAAGCGCAAGGCCCAGCCCGGCGAGGAAACCTTCAAGTTGCCGGCCCGTCACGTACTTGCTGGGCAGTTGGCGGGTGTACCGGTGCTGGATGGTTCGATTGCCAGCCAAGGGTTCGACGAGATGGCGTATCAACCGATTCGGTATCAAGAGTCGGGTCATGTTGGCGAACTGACCTTCGAGTTCTACAACGGTGCCATGAGCACCGAACAGTGCCAGCGGCTGGTCGCTGCGCTGCGTTGGGCCAAGGCCCGGGACACCCAGGTGCTGCTGATCCGGGGCGGGCGCGGGAGCTTTTCCAATGGTGTGCACCTCAACGTGATTCAGGCGGCCGAGGTGCCGGGGCTGGAGGCCTGGGCCAATATCCAGGCTATCGACGATGTCTGCCAGGAGCTGCTGACGGCCCGGCAACTGGTGGTCAGTGGCCTGACGGGGGGTGCCGGAGCCGGCGGCGTGATGCTGGCGCTGGCGGCCGACATCGTATTCGCCCGGGCAGGTGTGGTACTCAATCCGCATTACAAAACCATGGGTTTGTATGGCTCTGAATACTGGACCTACAGCCTGCCGCGCGCGGTCGGCAGTGAAATCGCCCATAAACTTATCGAAGAATGCCTGCCGATCAGTACCTTCCAGGCCCGGCAGTGGGGGATGATCCAGGATATCGGTCCACACTGCCCGCGGGCATTTGGCGCCTGGTTGCTGCAACAGGCCAGTGCTGCGTTGACCGATCAAAAGTACGCCCTGCATCGAGCGCGCAAAGCCCAGTTGGACCTTGAGCAGATTGAACGCTGCCGCGAAAACGAGCTGGCTCAGATGCGCTTGGACATGGTGGAAAACCGCCAACAGTTCGCCGAGAAGTGCCGTAACTTCGTGTTTAAGCGCAAGACCTGCCAGACCCCGCAACGCTTGATGGCGCCGTGGGCATTGGCGCCCAAGGCCACGCTGGTTGACTGAGAAGAAAACGCCGCCTCTACTCTTTTGCCGTCAGGGCGGAATTTCCTTTCTGCCCTGGCGGTCCATAATGCCAATGGAAAAAAGACACAAAAGGGTGAAGTGATGCGGCGAATGTATAGGGGCGTCATCTGCCAGGCCTTGCTGGCCATGGTTTTGGCTATCAGCCTGCCGGGATGGGCAGATGCGGCCGCAGCGCCGGCGCCAGTCGATGTCGTCGACAGTTTGCCGCTGTTGCCCGAAGACGCCGACCTCAAGCAGCTTAGCCAGCAGCTTGAGCTGATTCGCCAGAGCGTGCCGATCAGCACCAGTGACGAGAAGCTGGCGGAGTTTCGACAGGGTGCACTGCAGGTACAGCAACAGGCTGCCCTGTTGCTCACGGTACGCGCTACCGAGATGGAGCGCCTCGACGATCAACTCAAGGTATTGGGCGAGGCCCAACCTGGGGAAGCGCAGAGCCTTACCGACCAGCGCAATGCCCTTACGCGCAAAAAGAACAGCCTGCTGGACGATGAGCAGCAGGCCAAACAACTGAGCCAGACGAGCCGCGAGCTCGCTGCGCAAATCGTCAACCTGCGGCGCAATCTGTTTAATTCCCAGGTCACTTCACGTACCGATACTCCCTTCAGCCCCACGTTCTGGTCGACCCTGATCCGCCCGACCCCGGAAGACCTGCAACGCCTGGACAATCTAAAGGCCGAAGGCATTGTCGCCTTGAAAAGTGCGGTCAGCCCCGAGCGCCGTTGGGCGTTCTTCGGCACGTTGTTGGCGGCAGTGCTGATCTGGAGTTTCGGCAGGCGACTGCTTGAGCATCTGCTGACCTGGGCGATGATCCGCTGGCTGCCGGAGGGTCGCTTGCGGCGCAGCACGTTGGCGGTGGCGGTGGGGTTATCGTCGATCCTGACGATCATGGGCGCCGTCTCGCTGATGCGCTGGGGCTTGGAAAGCAATGCCGTCTTGAGCGAGAACCTGGCCCGGCTTTCCGATCATCTGGTCACCCTGGCCACCTTCTGTGCGTTTATTGCGGGCCTTGGACGCGCCTTGCTGATGCTGCCGCGCCCGTCCTGGCGGTTGCCGGCCATTGCCGATGAGATTGCCAGTGCGCTTGGGCCTTTCCCGGCGATTCTGGCGGTGGCCTTGATGCTGGTGGCCACCGAAGAGCGGATCAACAATGTCACGGGCGCCAGCCTGGCGTTGACCGTGGCGCTCAATGGCCTGACGGCGCTGACCACGGCGCTGATCTTTATCGCCGCGTTGCTGCGCGTGCGCCACGTGCGCAAAAAGCTTGCGCTGGAGCGCCCGGGCGGGCTCGCCGGCATGCTGCCTTTTGTCGCGTCGATATGGGTGGCGGTGATTGTCCTGGCGTTGTTTACCGGCTACCTGTCCCTGGCGTACTTCCTGACCGTCAAGCTGCTGTGGGTCAGCGTCGTGGCGGCGACGGCCTACCTGCTGATCGCCTTTTACGGCGACGTTTGTGAAACCTTGCTGTCGCCCAAACAGCCGAGCGGCCTGGCACTGGCCAACGCATTGGGGCTGTCGCCACGGCACCAGGCCCAGGCTTGTACGGTGCTGGCTGGCGTCGGCCGTACGTTGTTGCTGCTCACCGCAGTGATGGCGGCCTTTTTGCCGGCGGGCTCCAGCCCCAGCGAGTTGCTCCAGGGTTTCAGCCAGTTGGGCGAGTCCAGCAAGACGCTGGGCAACCTGCATATCATTCCCCAGGACATCCTCGTTGCGCTGCTGATGTTTGTCATCGGCTTGTTCGCCGTGCGTACCTTGAAGCGCTGGCTGAGCGAGCGTCTGCTGCCGGAAACCAACATGGACGCCGGCATGCGTGCGTCCCTGGTCACCTTGGTGGGGTACCTGGGCTTTGTGTTGTTGAGTCTGCTGGTGATGTCGACCTTGCGCATCAACCTGACCAGCCTGACCTGGGTCGTCAGTGCCTTGTCGGTGGGGATCGGCTTCGGCCTGCAGGCCATTGTGCAGAACTTCATCTCCGGGCTGATCCTGCTGACCGAACGGCCGGTGAAAGTCGGCGATTGGGTCAGCCTGGGTGGGGTCGAGGGCGATATTCGGCGGATCAACGTCAGGGCCACCGAAATCCAGATGTCCGACCGCTCGACGGTGATCGTGCCCAACTCACAGTTCATCTCGCAGAACGTGCGCAACGTCACCATGGGCAACGCGCTCGGCGTGGTGGGTATCACCCTCACATTGCCGCTGGACACCGATGTATTGAAAGTTCGCGAACTGTTGATGCAGTCGTTTACCGAGCATGAGGCGATTCTCGCCACCCCCGCACCTTCGGTCACCTTCAAGGACTTGGCCAGGGACGGCCTGATCATTGGTGTCAGCGGCTACGTCAACAGCCCGCGTTCGGTGTCCGGTACCCGCAGCGATTTGCTGTTTATCCTGCTGGCGCGCCTTCAGGAAATGGGCATTACATTGTCTTCCCCCCAGAGCATGGTCTTGATTCCGGGAGAAGGAACTGCAGCGATTGGCGATGGGCAATGACGAGGTAGGGGTGCGTGAAAATAAAAAGCCTGATGACAGTGATGGTTGCTGTCTTGTCCTGTTTTTCCCTGACGGCTTGCAAGAGTAACGACGTGGCTGAAACTTACAGCTGGTCGGGAACGGTATCCGCACCCCAGGAATACCCTATGGAGATTTACCGGGGCGCCATCATCGCTGAGGGTTTTACTTACGGTTTTGACGCGATCTGGGGCACGCAGAATACCGGTTGGGGCAACCACGGTGGAACGATGACCACCGCGATCGAAAAAAAGCGTGTGCCTTATCAGCTGGAATTTACGTGGTACTCGCTGGTGGAGCGAACGTTCTATACCGGTAACTGGGCCTTGGACAAAGACCAGATAAAGCGCCTCCTGGATGAGGGCTTTATCGACCAGGACACCCGTAAAAAAGACACCTACAACACTTTTGTCGTTGGGTTGGCGCCGCAGGGTCGGGTGGTGCTCTGGCTGAGCGGGGCGGGAAACCAGAAGGAGGTCGGGGTCTTTCAGGCGCAGGCCACGACGATGACCAAGGAGAGCGCCTACAGCAACGCCCAGTACATGTTTAAAGACGGCTATGCAGACCGCATGCTCAATGATCCGTCCTATAAGACCTTCAGCCCGCAAATCCGGCAAAAAATCCAAGCGCAAGGCTATCCTGCGCCGCAAACCTATAGCGTCTACCGGGAAAAATATAGCTGGAGACCTGTGGTTGTCCTGCAAGAGGGCGAATGGCTGGATTTTGCATTCAGCGCCTACAACGGCGAGCAAGAAAATATATTCGCAAAGGCTCTACTGGATAATCGCTATGAACAAAGGGCCATTCCCAAGTTCTGTGGCTTCTATTGGCGCAACGGTACCAGCCGGTATGGCGTGTGGATCGACGCTTTCGATGAGAAGGAAATCTTTGATCTTTTCCAGAAGCTGGGCACGCAAAAAGATATCGACCTGCTAGTGAAGGTTGACGCGCAAAACACCAGGGTTTCCCTGGCATTGAGGGCAGGACTGCAAGAGTTCCCCATCGGTAAAGCGAAAGTCAGGCTGTCTCGTAAAATCGACTAGGCTCCCCCGGCTGATGGGAGAGCCACACTTAGCCCACTAGCAGGGCTGGGCCGCGAGGCTGTTGCTGACATTGCGCCCCAGCACCAGCACGGTCACAAAACCAAAGCCCACCAGCACCGTGGCAAGGCTCAGGAGCACCGAGCTGCCCAACTGGTCGACGATCCGCCCGCCGAAGAATGAGCCCAGGGCAATGATCACCTGGAACAGCGCGACGAAGAGCGGCATGCCGCGTTCGACATCCTTGGGCGCCACGACAAACATCCAGATGCTGGCGCAGGCCGGGAAGGCGCCGAAGGCAAAACCCCAGAGCCCAATCAACATGGCTGCGCCGGTCATGCCGGTGGCGAAGTGGGGGAACAGGGCGGTGCTGGTGCCGATCATCAGCGCCACCAGCAACAGGGTGTGACGTACGCTGCGGTTGGCGGCGAAGCCGGCAAAAATATTCCCGCCACCCCAGCCACGCCGAAGAGCAAAAGCAACGAGCCAATCGTTGGCCCGTCGAAGCCGGCACTGTGCTTGAAGAACGGCGCGACATAGGTGTACGCGGCAAAGTGCGCCAGGCCGATCAGCAATACGGCGATCAACCCGACCCGCGCTTGGGGGTTGATAAACAAGGCGGGCAGGTCACGGATGTGGATGGCTTTCTCGGGGTTGAGTCGCGGCAGCAGGAATATCTGCGCCAGGAGCACCGGGACGCCCATCAGCGCGGTGACCAGGAAGGTCATGCGCCAGCCCATCAGGCCACTCAGCCAGGTGCCTACGGGCACGCCCAGGACGGTGGCGAGGGTCACGCCGACCATGATGATCGAAGTCGCCTGGGCGACACCCACGCCCTTGGGCGCCAGCCGGCCGCTCAGAGCGATGGCGGTCGCCCAGAAGCCCCCGATGCTGATACCCAGCAGCACGCGGCCCAACAGCAGCAGGCCAAAGTCGCTGGCAAAAGCCACTACCGAGTTGGCGATGATCATGATCAGCGTCAGGCCGATCAATAGATAGCGCCGGTCCATGGTGCCAATGCTGACCGACAGCAAAGGCGCGGCGAGGGCGGCCATGATGCCCGGCAGGGTCACCATCAGCCCGGCGTGACCGGCAGTGATACCCAGGTCACTGGCGACATCATTGAGCACGCCTACCGGCAGGAACTCACTGGTCACCAGGGCAAAGGCACCCACGGCCACCGAGAGAATCGCCAGCCACTGCTGTTTGACACTCTGTTGATTATGTTCGGGAAGGCTGCGAGGGACCTGGCTGGCGCTTGGCATGGTGTTGAGATCCGGGGGGAATGCAGCCTGAAGCCAGGCCGGGGGAGAATGTGGAGGCGATTATAGGAATCAGCGTTGGCAATTAAACAGGCCGGTCGGTTTGATAGTCATCATCAATGCAATCAATGCAGCATCTTGTAGGAGCCGGCTTGCCGGCGAAAATCGTCAACGATAACGCGGGCAACCGGAAGGAACACGACGCGCTTGAGTCTTTCGCTGGTAAGCCAGTTCCTACAAAACCGTTGGGTGGCAGGGGTTGTTCAATCGTACATGGTTCATCTGCAGCCCAAGCACGCCCATGGCTACTAACGCCGCGCCGGCACCCGCAATGGGTATATAGGCCAGCCCGAACTGGCTGATCACCCAGCCTGCCCCGATGCCACCCAGCGCAGTGCCGAGGTTGAACGCGGCAATATTGAGCCCTGAAGCCACTGCACTGGATTGGGGAATATGCTGGTGTGCCAGGCGCAGCAAGCGCAGGGTCGATAGGGTCACAATGGCAAAGAACACCACCCCCAACAGCCCCACCAGCATCAAGGTGGCGATGATCGAGTCGCCCCACACATACAAACCCAAGAGGTTGAACATCAATGCGCTCAACCCGCCGAGCAGGCATCGGTCGGCGTCGAATGCATCCGCGAGGTAACCGCCCAGCACGTTGCCAAGGATGGAGCAGACACCGAACACCAGCATCGCAAAACTCAGCACCTGTGGTTGAACGCGGGTGATCTCCAGCAGGAACGGCGACACAAAGGTAAAAAATGAGAAAGTCGCCACGCTCACCAGCATTGCGATGCTGGCAGCCATCAACAGTTCGCGCTGCAGCAGGGCGGCGAGGCTTTGTTTCAGGCCGTGGTCTTTGTGCAGTGCGTCGGCGGGTGGCTGGCGCATCAGCAGAATCAGGCCCAGGGTGCTGATCAAGCCCAGGCCGCCGATTGCCAGGAATACCATGCGCCATGACCAGTAGCTGCCGAAAAAGGTACCGATCGGCACGCCAAAGGCGATCGACAGGGTCAGGCCAATCCACACCAGTGATAGCGCACGCCCGGCCCGTAGCGGGTCAACCAGCTTGACCGCGGCGTTGGAGGCCACGGCCATGAATACACCGTGCGCCAGGCCGATAACGAAGCGTATGCCATGCAGGGTCACGATATCTGCCGCCAGGCTGATGACTACGCTGCCGATGGCCAGCACGGCGAGGGTCAGGAGCAACACGGTTTTGTCGCGCCAAGTGGCCAGCATGGCGGTGATGACCGGGGCGCCGATGGCCGCACCCAGGGCGTAGGCTGCAATGGCCGAACCCACTTGCGCGATGGACTCGCTCAGGTCGAGGGAGATTGCCGATACCAGGCCGGCGACGACGAATTCGGACAAGCCGAATGTGAAGGTACACAGTGAAAAAATGTAGATGACGGCAGGCATAAGAACTCAGTGACGGGAGGAGGGCGAGCGAGGCTTTAGGGGATGATGGGGCGCCGCTCGCCCGCTGGGAAATACTATAAAAGTCTCTGCCTGATACCTTTGACGACGACTAACCCCTGGTCGATGGCACCGAGGCAGGATTGAAATCGAGCATGGCGATAAAACTGTCCAGCAACGGTGATGGGTTGTCGGTGTTCCAACTCATATACAGGCCGATGGTCGGGTTGGGGGTCGCGCCCACGGGGCCGATCCGCCGAAACACGACCTTGTCGCGCATGATTGAGTGGGCAATCGATTCAGGCACCAGCGCGACCCCGAAGCCACAGGCCACCAGGCCGATCAAGGTATGGATCTGCGCGGCCTCCTGTACCACCCTGGGGTAAAAGCCGGCGGCTTCACACAGGGCGATAAGTTGGCTGTGATAGCCAGTGCCCAGGGCTTGGGGGGTGAACACGAAGTCTTCGCCAGCAAAGTGCCGCAAATCGATCTGGCCAGCATCCGCCTTGGGGTGGTGGGCAGGCAGCGCCATCACGATCTCTTCATCCAGCAATAGGCGCGACTCGACGTTTTGCGCCGAAATCGGCAATTTGCGCATGAAGGCAATGTCCGCTTCTCCCGCCACAATCGCCTTGGCCTGGTTGGAGGAGGGCATCTCCTTGATGATCAACTGCACCTTGGGAAAGTGTTCGCGGAACCGGCGCAGGCTATTGAGCAGCGACTCGTAGTAGGTGATCGACACGGCGGTCACTGTCAGCTTGCCCGCGATCCCTTCGGACACCTGGCGAGCGTGTTCGATGCCCAGCTCCAGTTCCTTGAGGGTGCTATAGGCGGCGTGCAGGAACGCGTCACCGGCCGGGGTCAGTTTTACCCCGCGTTTGCTGCGGTTGAACAGACTGAACCCCAGCTTGCCCTCCAGGCGGTTGATCGCCTGGCTCAGCGGCGGTTGAGCCATGTGCAGGCGGATCGCCGCCTTATGAAAGTGCAGCTCTTCAGCCACGGCAATGAACTGGCGCAGCAGGCGGGTTTCGATCATGTCTTCTGTTCCTTCATTTGAACCGATCAGTGGGCCAGGCGCGGCAATGGTACCGTTTATTCGCCCGCGTCGAGCCCCAGCCTCTTGTCACTGCCCGTCCGCCCACCCCGGCTGGCGCCCGAACGCCTCGAACAGCTCAATGATGGTTGCCTTGACCTTCTGTACCGCGTTGCTCTCGACCACCGTGTCATGCCAGCACAGTGAAAGATCGCGCTTGAACAGTCGATGATCGATCCTGGCCAGCTTGAGCCGGTGTTGCACCAACTCGGCGTGGGCCGCTGCCCACGGCAGGATCGTGACACCCAACTGCGCCTTGACGGCTGAGAACAACAGGTCGGTGGAGTTGGCTTCAAACTCAACCTCGCATTTGAGGCCGGCCTCCTGCAGGGCAAACTCGACCCGATTGCGAATGGTGTTGGGCGCACAAGGCAGCACCAGCGGCATGTTTGCCAAGGCCTCGATGGAGACCGGTTCATCGGGCAATTCAAACGCCGGCCACGCCACCAGGTACAGGGTTTCGGTCAACAGCCGCTGGAACGCCATGCCTCGGGTTTCGACCACATCAACGTTCACCGCCAGTGCCACCCGCCCCACGGTGATCAGGCGCCCCAGTTCGGCGCTGGGGGCATCGATCAACTCCAGCTTGATGCCGGGATATCGCTGGCCAATCGCGCGCGCCAAGGGAATGGCCAGCATGCGTGCGGTACTCGATGGCATGCCGACCGAGACTTTACCCTGCGGGAAGTCGGCGTCCTGGCGCAGCAGTTCCCGGGTGCCATCGGCCTGGCGCAGCAGCTCGATGGCATGCCGGTAAAGGGTCTGCCCGGCCGCCGTGGCGACTACGCCGTGCACGCTGCGTTCGAGCAACGGCATACCCATGTCCAGTTCCAGATTGCGCATCTGCTGACTGATTGCCGGCTGCGCAATATGCAGCGCTTCACTGGCGCGGGTAATGTTGCCGCACTCGATGACTTTGACGAAGTAGCGCAATTGGCGCAGGTCCATGGGTACCTCTTGAGCCATATGATTTTCCGATGAGAGTAGAGGAATATCATATTTTTAGTTTATGAGATACGGCGCCTAGACTCGGACCACAACCCACCAAGCGTTCTTCACTGGAGAACCCTATGCAAGCTTTGCAAGGCGTGAAAATCGTCGACCTGAGTCGCGCGCTGTCGGGACCGTTCTGCACCATGGTCCTGGCAGACCTGGGGGCCGATGTGATCAAGATCGAGCCCGGCCCGACGGGCGACATGAGTCGCACCTGGGGCCCGTTCGACCGGGGCGTGAGCACCTACTATTTATCTTGCAACCGCAACAAGCGCGGCATGTGCATTGACCTGCGCAACCCCGAGGGGCTGGCGACCGTCCAGCGCTTGATCGATGGCGCCGACGTCGTCATCGAGAACTTCAAACCCGGCACGCTGCACAGCATGGGCCTGGACTATGAAGTGCTCAGCGCCCGCAACCCACGACTGGTGATGGGCAGCATCAATGCCTTTGGCACCGACGGGCCGATGAGCAGTTGGCCGGGCTTCGACCAGATCGCCCAGGGCTACTCGGGCCTGATGAGCCTGACCGGTTTCGTCGATGGCGACCCGACGCGCACGGGCACCGCCATCGGTGATCTGACCTCGGGCATGTGGCTGGTGACGGCGGTGCTGGCCGCGCTGCTGGAGCGTGAGCGCACCGGCTGTGGCCAACATGTCAGCACCTCGCTGCTGGCCAGCCTGGTGGGGTTGTTGAGTGTGCACGGCCAACGCTATCTCAGCCTGGGGGATGTGCCACGGCGCACCGGCAACGCCCATTCAGTGATTGCGCCTTACGGGGTATTCCAGACCCAGGATGGCCCGCTGAATCTGGCACCGATTACTTCAGCCATGTGGGGGCGCCTGTGTGTCCTACTGGAGTTACCTGGGCTGCCGGACGATCCGCGCTTTGCCACCAACGAGGCGCGTGTCGAACGGCGTGACGAATTGCGCGGCATTCTGGAGAGCCGCTTGAAAACCCGCAGCAAGCGCGAATGGACGGCCATGTTCGTCGACGCCGGTTTACCCGCTGGCCCCATCAATACCCTCGATGAGGTTTTCGCCGACCCCCAGGTATTGCACAGCCAACTGACCGAGACCCTCACGCACCCCACACTCGGCGCACTGCGCCAGGTCGTGACCCCGGTGTTTGGCGCCACCGCCGGCGCCGCCAGCCGACCGCCGCCACTGCTGGGGCAACACACCGTCGAAGTACTGCGTGAAGCGGGTTTCGACGCCGCATCGATCAACGCACTGCTCGCCGCGCAAGTAGTGTTCCAAGACTGTGCCCAATCAACAGGAACCGCACCATGAATCCAACGTCTTGCGCCACCGTGACCGTCCAGCAGGTCGACCCACGCATCGCGCGGCTGGTCTTCAGCAATCCCACCCACCGCAATGCACTCAGCGCACAGTTGCTGCAGGCGCTTGACGAGAGCCTCGCGGCCCTGGCGGCGCAACGCATCCCGGTGGTGATCCTGGGCAGCGAAGTCGGCCAGTCGGTGTGGAGTGCCGGCCACGACATCCGTGAACTGCAACACGACCGCGACCCGATTGCCTACGGCAAACCGCTCGAGCGCGTATTGCGCAGCATCCGCGCCTATCCCGGGGTGGTGATTACCCTGGTGTCCGGCTCGGTATGGGGCGGCGCAGTGGACCTGGTGATGAGTTGCGACATGGTCGTGGCAGATCACAGCGCGAGCTTCGCCATGACCCCCGTAAACATTGGCTTGCCGTACACCACCAGCGGTCTGCTGCGCTTTTTCCACAACTTGCCGATTCATGTGCTCAAGGAACTGTTCTTCACGGCAAACAAGCTTGATGTGCAACGCGCCGAACGCTTTGGCCTGGTCAACCGCCTGGTCGACAGCGATATGCTGGAAGCCACCGCTCTGGAACTGGCGCAAGGCATCGCCAGCAAAGCGCCGCTGGCCGTGGCGGCAGTCAAGGAACAACTGCGCATCCTCGAAGACCTGCAACCGATGCCGGTGCAGGCCATGGAACAGATCGCCGAATTGCGCCGCCAGGCCTGCGAAAGCGCCGACTTTGGCGAAGGCCTGGCAGCCTTTGCCCAGCGCCGGCCGGCAGTGTTTAGCGGCAACTAATTGAACACCGCCCCTGTGGCGAGGGGGCTCGTCCCGGTACAAACCGGGGACATCGTTTACATTTCTAACCGGGGACATGGTTTACAGGTTAATACGCATGGTCAGGAGGTATCTGATCATGCCCTGGAA